>NZ_JAJHJB010000009.1:0-137158 GCF_020819555.1 Pelosinus baikalensis | reverse complement strand
GATTGAATGAGATATGTTAAGGCTCATGTCTAAAAATAGGGGGTTAGACCGGTTCGATTCGTTTTTCTTTACCTCTTTGTCAATGCGAGCATAGCGAAGCAATCCCCTGCTTGCTAAGAGATTGCTTCACTCCGTTCGCAATTGACAAAAGGGGGTGCAGGATTTGAATGGCGATTGGAGTATATGGTAGTAGAGGTGGTATCCTTTCTTTAAATGTAGCTGTTTTTTATACGATAAGTAGGATTGGGGAAATGTATTATTAAAAGATGGCGTTACTTTTTTGGCATTTATAACGTTAGAATAGATAGGGAATGTTTTTTACTTAGGAGATGGTGATTGTTACGTGACCGATGAAAATAGATTAATTACAAAAGCAAAAGATGGAGATCGGGAAGCCCTAAATACATTGATTTTACATTATTGGCAGCCGATCTATAGGCTCATATATAGTAAGATCGGTAATGAGGATGATGCAAAGGAATTGACCCAGGAAACGTTTATGAAGGCATTTCGCTCATTACCTCGATATAAAATCCTTGATGTACCATTTAAAAGCTATCTGGCGAGAATTGCCATAAATGCAGTGACTGATTTTTGGCGTAACAATGGGCGAGCACCTCAGATTGTCAACCTTACTGAATATCAGGAATCCATTCTTGATAGCAGGGAAAATCCCGAAGAATATATTTTGCGTATAGAAGGACAAGAGCAGATTGTCAATTTGGTTGAAAGTTTGCCAGAGGAGCAGCGTCAGGCGATAAAATTACGAATTATTTTAGGGTTATCCATTCATGATGCTGCCATGCAAATGAATAAGACGGAGTCAGCAATTAAGATGCTTCAGCAGCGAGCTTTGAAAAATTTACGTAAAATGTGTTTAAGTGTCGGCATACTACAATGAGGAGGTGGAGCGGATGCTAAAAGATAAAGAATATGATCAGGTAGAAGAACTCTCACACGGTTTAGATCAGTTACATGATGGTAAACAGCCTGCTCTACAGGGTGAGGAAGTGAAGGAATTGATAAAGCTAGCTACTGCTGTTAAACAGTCTTATCAGCAAGATGAGCTGCCAAGAGGATTAATTGGCGAAATGGCTGATACGTTGTCGGCGGAATTAGGAGCACAAAAGATAAAACGGCGCAAAAATTGGCTGTATAATGGTTTTATTGGTATTGTAGCTGCAGTATTTATAGCTGGTTTTTTACAATTCTTATTGCCGCAGACACCTAATTCTAATATTGCACAGACAACAGACGATAGCATAGAAAAGCAGCAAATCGCTGCGACTACTGATCAAGCTGCTAATTTGGACATTGCAGAATCGAGCAGGGAAAGTACTCCCCAATTGGTGAAACCGGATCATCAGGAAGAATCCTCCAATTCTAACTCAACTGACAAAAAGGTTGCTGATTCTTTACCGATGGTAATTGCAGAAATTATCCAAGGGACAGAATCACCGGCAAAAGAGGACAAATCGAATCAAGTCGCTGCCCTTCAGCAAGATGCACCTAAAGAAATAGACATGCAAAGAAGGATATTCATGGATGAGAAGACCCTGAAAGCAGAAGATCAGAATCATTCTAAAATTGCTACAATGATGGTAATACCGAACTTAGAAGCACAGTCCATAAGAATAGATAATGCCCGCAGAGTCGTGCAGCAAGTTTATAATATGGGTAGTAATGATGAAATTATCATTACGCAAAAAATGCCAGATGAGAGTCAGCTAAAGAGTAAAATGAAGATGAAACAAGACGCAGCGCAGGATACTGTCCAAAGTGCAGCAATGGAACCTCTTATGAAAAAGGCAGGCGAAAGTATGAACAGTATCACAGTGAAAGTTGACAAATATGATATCACAATTGAAGGCAAAAAATCAGCAGAAGAACTGCAAAAGATTGCCGATTCTTTAACGGTAAAAGAAATAAAGCCATAATGTAAATAAACGTAATACGATCCGTTACCTTTTGGATTGTATTACGTTTATATCTATGAATAACTAAATCGTCATAAGGAGGAAAAAAGATGAATAGGAATTTGAAACAATTTGCAGCAGGGGCAGCGATCGTGACTTCCATTGGAATGCAGATGCTAATGCCTAGTCAGGTTGATGCTGCTGTGAAAACAGTTGAATTGAAATCATCCATTTTTGCCAGTGCAGAATCCATAAATCGCAATTCCAGCAAGATAGAACTGGCTAGCCCTCCAGAATTTCATACCAATCGGAAAGCGTACATAGGAGCGGGAGTGGAAGGCCTTGATTATGAAAAAATGATCAAGTGGCAGCAAAATGTGGATGAAGGCAGAGAACTTTGGCGCATTGATCCTATGCAGGTTGCGAGAGTAGAAGGTAAAAAATATGGATTTACGGAGCAAGATGGATTTTCAATAGTGAAGATCCTGCGCAGCAGCTCAATTTCCCGTTATGGACAAATCGACGTTGAAATTATACGCCAAGGCAAAATACATACCATGACCTTGGTAAAACCATTTGCTCAGCGAGATACAATATGGACAACGTATAAGGTCGACGGCACCCTGGTTTCTTCTGATAAATCGGTAAAAACAAAGGTATTGTTTAAAACGAACAAGTACAAAGATTGGAAGTTCTATCGATCTGAGTATCCGCAAGAGATGTTCTTTGCTGCCATTGACAATCATAATGGACGGTTGAATTATAACAATGGTATTGCAAAGGAAATAGTTAATCAGTTTAAAGGATCAAAGTTTACGAATAAGCTTATTTTATTTGCAAATATGGGAGCGTCTTCAGCGCAGTCGGATATTGGCATTGAGAAAGTAACAGTAAGCGGCAAGAATATGACCGTATATGTCCATACAAAAAGTCCGCGTCCTGACCAGTTTATTACGATGAATATCATATATCCAGATGATTACGTTGCGATTGATCGCAGCCTTATTGAAGGGCAAGGTACGATGAAGATCACTTTTATTGATCAGAATGGTACGATCATCGGCAAAGATAAGCTGAAAATAAAAAAAGAATAATTTTAGTGAAAAAAGCCGTTACTTATTTCAGAATAAGACGTTTTACATTATAGAAAGGCAGTAAGAAATGACTTTTGCTGTCTATAAGGTTAAATTTATTGGAGGTATATGAAATGTTAAAAAAGATTATTTTATTAATTGCTATGAGTGTATTAATAGCCGTCCCAGTCTTCGCAAATGAGGCTCCAAAAACAGTGATACAGGTAACTGGAAACAGCCAAAAAGAAGTTACTCCTGACTTGGCGCGGATTACTTTTTCCATCAACTCGGTGAACGCCAAGCTGGAGAAAGCAAAGAATGATAATACTCAAATTGCAAATCAAGTATTTGCTAATTTAAAAGAGCAGGGAATTACACAAGAGCAAATCAAAACCAATACATACCAAGTTGACCCGGTTTATAACTATGAAAAAGAAAAGTTACCCAAATTAGAAGGATATCGTGTAACCAATACTCTTGAAATTCGTACTTCAATTGATAATGTTGGAGTTTTGGTGAATGAAATTACAAATGCAGGTGCCAATGAAATAAACTCCATCCGATTTGAAACAGCAAACGAAGCAGACAGCAAAAATGAAGCATTAAAAGATGCTATTGGAGATGCTTTGAAAAAGGCAGACGTAATTGCCGCAGCATTGAATAAAAGAGTTGCGAATGTAACACTAGTAAATGAATCAGGTGTATTTTATCACCCAATCATGATGGAAAATAGGATGTTAAAAGCCTCTAGCGACGGAGCAGCACCCAATATTCCAGCCGGGAAAGTAACCGTAGGAGCAACTGTACAGGTAACGATTGAACTGGAATAGAAACCAATCTAGTACCTCGTCTGCATTAAAACTATAGATAATTTAGTGAGGATTTTTTCGACCAGCAAGGCGGAGGAGCCGCGCAGATCGGGAATCTGTAAGGAGACGACAACGAAGCAGGACGTAAAAAGACTGCTAAAGTAGCAGAGTTTTTAATGCAGATGAGGTGCTCGAGTACACAACAGCGTAATGCTGCTTGTGTACTCTTTTTTGTAAGGAAACGTATCTATTCGCTTCATATTGCTCTTTTATTGTCTTTACAGTATGATGAAATGGAAAAGATGATTATTGTATTTAAAATCGTGCCTTAAGAAAAAATATAAAATAGGTCTTATTTTGGTCAAGAGGATGTGCCTAGGATGGCTTTTGAACGAAAACAAATAGTAGATAGATTGAAAGCCCAGATTAAAGAGAAAGGGCATGTTATCGGTGTTGCTACTGGTGCAGGGCTTTCCGCTAAGTACGCCGCGAAAGGGGGGGCCGATCTCCTGTTAGCATTGAATTCTGGAAGATTCAGGCAGATGGGACTGGGCTCTATTGCAGGTCTGCTGCCCTTTGCGAATTGCAATCAGCTTGTCATGGAATTTGGCTCCAGAGAGATTATCCCAGCGATAAAAAATATCCCAGTTTTCTTTGGTCTTTGTGCTACTGATCCTACTATCAATTTAGAAAACTATATTGAAGATATACATGAAAAAGGTTTTTCAGGGATTAATAATTATCCATCTGTTGGAATGATTGATGGTCAGTTTAGAGAGGCTATAGAAGAAGAAGGGTTATCCTATAGCAAGGAAGTAGAAGCCATTCAAATCGCGAATAAAAAAGATATATTTTCGATTGCCTTCGTATTTGATGAAATACAGGCAAAGGACATGCTTGCTGCAGGTGCGGATGTTATTTGTGCTCATCTGGGGATCACCAAAGGAGGAATCCTTGGTGCTAAAAAAGTCCTTTCTCTTGACGCAGCTGCCAAAGTGGCAAAGAGTATCTTTGGCGTATGCGATGAAATCCGACCTGGAGTTATCAAAATGATCTATGGCGGACCGATAAATTCTCCTTTGGATCTGAAATATATGTATGACAATACGAATGTAATGGGGTATCTGGGAGGATCTGCTTTTGAGCGTATTCCTTCTGAAGTCGCCATAACAAAAATAACTCGTGAATTCAAAATAGCTGGTCTCCAAGATGATGCCCTTGCTAAGATACTGGCGGAAATGACAGAGTATCATGATTATATTACCTTTGTTAAAGAATATATTTCTCAAAATTATATGAACAAAATATCCTTTAGTGATTTGGCAATCGAAGCTCATTTATCTCGAACCTATTTAAGTGCTTTATTTAAAAAAGAAGTAGGGTGTACCTTTTCTGAATATGTAACCCGATACAGAATTAACAAGGCGATAGAGATTATTACAAACAAAAGAATCCCCTTATCGGAAGTTGCCTTCGCTTGCGGTTATAGCGACTATGCTCATTTTAGCAAAGCATTTAAAAAAGAAACAAGCTATTCTCCCCGTGAATATATAAATGATACAAAAGGACATAAAAACCATATTTAGATACATTTACAATATTCGAAATAAACAGTATTCTCTTATTGAGAAAAAGAAATACTGTTTATATTGAATATTTTTCTTTTTTTAAAGCTGGAATGGAGGTTATCACATGAAAACAGTTGCCATCGTAGGTACTTTTGATTCTAAAGGAACAGAGTTTGCTTATGTGAGAGACATTATCCAAGGATTAGGCTTAAAGACTTTTACCATTCATAGCGGAGTTTTTGAACCCTTGTTTACTCCGGATGTTTCCAATGAAGAAGTAGCGAAAGCTGCTGGGGCAGAGATTCATGAAATTGCAGCAAAGAAGGATCGGGCTTTAGCAACAGAAATACTTGCTAAAGGTATGGAAAAACTAGTCCCTCAATTATACGCTGAGGGCAAATTTGATGGTATTCTTTCTTTTGGAGGAACCAGCGGTACGGCAATTGTCACTCCGGCAATGCGTGCATTACCCATTGGCATACCCAAAATCATGGTATCTACTGTAGCTTCTGGCAATACTTCACAATATGTTGGAACAAGTGATGTAATTATGTATCCTTCTATCGTAGATATAGCCGGTATTAACTCCATTTCAGTGAAGATTTTTACGAATGCAGTATTTGCTATAGTAGGTATGCTTACCTTTGAGGGAAGTAAAGAGATTGAAAAAAGACCACTAATCGCTGCTACTATGTTTGGCGTGACGACACCATGTATAAATTATGCTAGGGAATACTTAGAAAAAGAGGGCTTTGAGGTCATTATCTTCCATGCAACAGGTATTGGCGGAAAAACCATGGAAAATCTTATAGAATCTGGTTTTTTTGATGGAGTGCTGGATCTTACAACGACGGAGTGGTGTGATGAATTAGTTGGGGGCGTTTTAAATGCAGGTCCACATCGACTTGAGGCTGCAGGGCGCTGTCAAATTCCTCAAGTTGTTTCAACAGGGGCATTAGATATGGTTAATTTCGGTCCCTTCGAATCCGTTCCTAAAGAATTTCAGGGAAGAAACTTTTACAAACATAATCCGACAGTAACATTAATGCGAACGACGATAGAGGAAAATCGGCAATTAGGACTAATCTTAGCGGAGAAGCTCAATCAGGCAAAATCGCCTACCGTACTCATGCTGCCCCTTAAAGGTGTTTCCATGATTGATGTCAAAGATCAGCCTTTTTACGGTCCCGAAGAAGATCAAATGCTATTTTCCACATTACGAGAAAAGATCGATAGAGATGTGGTGGAGCTAATCGAAATAGACTCTGATATTAATGATCAGAAATTTGCCATTGCAGCAGCAAAGAAGTTAGTTGAGCTTATAAAGAAGACTTGATTCAGATGGAGTTTTAACTCCACCTGAATCTTTAGTCGCACTTATCCAGGGACCTAGTCGCTCTTACTCCCGCTTGGAGAAGATGGGAGTCTTAGAGCGACTTGGTCATCGGATAAAAAATAACCGAAAATAACAGGGGGAAAAGAAAATGGCATTAACTCGTAGCGAAGTATTAGCAAAACTTAAAGCTGAGGTAGCAAAGGGGAAAATTATTTTAGGAGCAGGAGCAGGAACTGGCATATCTGCAAAAAGCGGTGAAGCAGGCGGAGTTGATCTGATTATCATTTATAATTCCGGACGATACAGAATGGCTGGTCGTGGTTCTTTGGCCGGATTGCTTTCTTATGGGGATGCCAATCAAATTGTTGTGGACATGGGAGCAGAAGTATTACCTGTAGTTAAGCATACTCCTGTGCTTGCAGGAGTATGCGGAACCGATCCTTTTCGTTTAATGGATGTGTTCTTAAAACAACTAAAGAATTCAGGATTTGTAGGAGTTCAGAATTTCCCGACAGTGGGATTAATTGATGGAGTTTTCAGAGCAAATCTTGAGGAAACTGGTATGGGATATGATTTAGAAGTAGATATGATCAGGCAAGCTCACGAGCTTGACCTGCTTACAACACCCTATGTTTTTGATGAAGAACAAGCCGTCAAAATGGCAAAGGCTGGAGCTGATATTCTAGTTGCCCATATGGGGCTAACAACCAAGGGAACGATTGGAGCAAAAACAGCCTTAACCTTGGATGATTGTGTAAAGAAAGTTCAAGCAATATGTGATGCAGGAAAATCTGTAAATCCTGATATTTTAGTCATTTGTCATGGCGGTCCAATTGCTGAACCAGAAGATGCTCAATATGTAATTTCCAGAACGAAAGGGGTAGCAGGATTCTTTGGCGCATCCAGCATTGAACGATTTGCCACAGAAGTGGGCATAAAACAACAAGCAGAAGCATTTAAAAACATAAACATTTAAAATAAGTGATTGATCATGCTCAGTTACTTTTAAGACCATCTGAACTAAAGGTTTAGATGGTTTTTAATATGCTAATTTATAAGTTTTGTAAGTGAAAAACATAAGTAATTATGAACCACAAAGGCACAATGCCGTTGCTGCGGCATTGTGCCTTTGTTTCCTTTGCGAATTTGTGGTTCGATTGTTTTATACAGCAGGTTAATCTTAGTTTTTGGTAAATACTATAGGTAAAGAAAAATTGATTGATGAAATACCGCAAGACACATTTGAGAAAGTTGCTAAACTATAATTATAGAAAGATTGTACACGAAATTTTGCTATTGGTGGTGGTGAGAGAAAATGATTATAAGTGCCAGCAGACGCACCGATATTCCAGCATTCTATTCTGATTGGATTGTGAATCGCTTAAAAGAAGGCTTTGTATATACTACCAACCCAATGAATCCTAAGCAGGTTAGTAAAGTCCCTCTAACTGCCGATGTTGTGGATTGCATTGTTTTTTGGACAAAAAATGCCCAGCCGATGTTAAATAAGCTGGATGTCATCAATGGGATGGGTTATTCCTATTATTTTCAATTTACGATCACTCCTTACGATCATAGGATAGAGCAAAACTTGGCGGATAAAACTAAAATTATGGAAGGATTTAAGGCATTGAGTGAAAAAATTGGCAGGCAAAGGGTAATCTGGCGTTATGATCCTGTTATTATAAATAACAGCTTTTCAGTGGAATATCATCTTGAACAATTTTACAACATGTGCAGTTTTCTTAAGGACTACACAACAAAGTGTATTTTCAGCTTTGTAGAATTATATGCCAAAATAAGGAAGCGAACAAAAGGTATCATTGATCAGGAAGTCGATTTTGAGAATCGGAATAAGATCGCTTATGCCTTCTCTGAAATTGCAAAAGGCCATAAACTTTCTTTAGAAACCTGTTCGGAAAAAATAGATTTTAGTAACTATGGTATTATGCATTCTTCCTGTATCAATCAAACAACAATTGAAAATATCATCGGATATTCCATCAATGGGAAAAGAGATTTGAATCAAAGACCGCATTGCGGCTGTATCGAAAGTATCGATATCGGTGCCTACGATTGTTGCTCTCATGGCTGTGTTTATTGTTATGCTGCATCGAATGAAAATAAGATCTACCAGAATATACAGCAGCATAACCGTCATTCGCCTCTGCTGCTTGATCAACCCTATACAGATTATAAAATAAGGGATCGCGTAGTAACCTCTTTGAAAAACGGACAGGTTTCATTGTTCTAAGTAAGTATAGCGTATATTGACACGTAAGAGTGAGAGACTAAATGAATTAAGAATATGTTAGTATTTTTTGAAAAACTAGTTGTATACTATTTTTTAGGAGTATAATAATTAGTAGTATATAAAAAATGGAAAAAGGAGTAATTGTGATGGATGAAGTTCTAAAATTTCTGAAAGATAACCCAACGTTTTATCTTGCTACTGTTGATGGGAATATACCCAAAGTACGGCCCTTCGGGTTTGTTATGAATTATGAAGGTAAGCTGCATTTTGGTACCAACAACAAAAAAGATGTGTACAAGCAGCTTAAAGCGAATCCGCATTTTGAAGTATCTACAACGTCTAAAACCGGTGAATGGCTGCGTCTGAAGGGGAAAGCTGTCTTTAATACGAACAAGCAATCCAAGCAAGCAGCTTTCGATTCTGCACCCTTTCTTAGTCAAATGTATAGTGTTGATGATGCGATCTTTGAATTATTTTATATTGAAGAGGCTGAAGCGACATTTAACACTATGAAGGGTGATTCTAAAACCGTTCAATTTTAACAGAAGAGTTACATATTTTCTATCATAGAAAGACAATAAGAAGCAATGGGGATTCCTCATTGCTTCTTATTGTTGAATTCACATATCAGCCAAATCCTCAGAGTGTAAGCGTCATATCAAACCATTGGGAGCCACCGTGAGTTGATTTAGAAAGTCCGTTGTTCACGTAGCCCAATGATTCATAATAGTGGACTAACGGATCTTTACAAGTCAGAATAATGCTTTTTCGCCCCGTATTCTTAGCGGTCTGAATCAAATAATTCATTAATTGAGACGCGATTCCCTGGCGACGGTACTCTGGAATTACATCCAGACCAAAAATAGCTAGGTTTTGACCATTTGGTATATGGTGCTGTGTACTATAAAAAAGTTCATCATAGATTACAGGACTATTGGTGATGCATCCGTTCACAAAGCCGATTAAAACCCCCTCTTTTTCAGCTACAAAAAAGCATTCAGGAAAAGCCGCAATCCTTGTCTTTAATGACTCACGCGTTGCTGCTTCCGCTGCAGAAAAGCAAATCGTTTCTATTTCAGCTACACGCTCCAAATCCTCTGGTCGAACGTTTCGAATTGTTATTTCTATCATAAGATGTCCTCCCAAGCTCAAGTATTATAGATGATTAGAACCCATTATATCATAGATTATTAGGACAAAGAGAGAATGAAATCGTAATGCGGATGCTTTTTGTATATACTATAGATAAATGTAATATTGAAAGAAATAAGAGGAGCAGGGGTGTTGATATGGCATATAAATTAGTCTGTATTGATATTGATGGAACACTTCTTAACAAAAAGCATATCATCACTAAAAGAACAAAAGACATCCTAGTGAAGGCACATGAGATGGGTGTTCATATCGTCATCAGTACTGGACGAATGTATACGGATGCAGAATATTACTCCAATCTTCTTGGTGTACAGTCTCCAGTAATAGCGGCAAATGGAGCATTTATAAAAGAAAAAAATAACGATACAGTAATTTACAAGGATGTCCTTGGTTCAGAGGTATCATTAGAACTACTGAAGATTTTTCGTAAACACCAAATAAAGCCTTACTTTTGCACACCCCATAAGTTTTATTATAGTAATATTATGTTTAGGCTTTTCTATTTAGGAACTCAAATATGGGGTACGCGAAGCAACAAACTGGATCTGCAATATGTATTTTCCTGGAACCAGTGGCAAAAGGTGTTACATAAAGAGCAAGATAATATTGTAAAAAGTGAGGTTATTTATAGAAATCCGGCATTAGTTTCTGCCTTAAGGAATGAATTAATGAATGTGCCACAATTAGAAATCGTCGATTCTTCAAGATATAATATCGAAATTACCCGCAAAGGAGTTTCTAAAGGCAAAGCGGTAGCAATGCTGGCGGAATTTTATAATTTAAAGCGAGAAGAGATCATTACCATAGGTGATAGTGCAAACGATATATCAATGATTGAATTTGCTGGCATGGGTATTGCTATGGGAAATGCTTTAGAGATCGTAAAAGAAAAGGCGGATTATATAACCGATTCCAATGACAATGAGGGTGTAGCGAATGCCATTAATAAGTTTGTTTTAAAGGAGCGCTTTTGAATGAATAGTAAACATAGCTTTGAATCTAGAATGTATTGGAGTAATGATAATTTAAAGAAAGAATAAAACATGAAGAAAGGCACTACATGCTAGTGCCTTTCTTCATGTTTTATCGGATTGGATTTGTTAGAAATTAAGTCAATTTCTAACAAGACTGACCCGATTTATTAGAGACTTTATCTAGCGTAAAATTTTTAGTTTTTAAACATAGAGCTACTCTTTCAGTGATATAGTTAGACCGCTGCCACTAGGGGCTCTACCAATGTGGAAAGGTATATCACAGAAAACAGCACACGGACCGGCATAAAGAATATTACAGACATTGATAGCAACGCATGTGCCTATAGGGAATGTTGTGCCCGATACAACAAAATCGATTTCTCTAATGTAGTTGTCGTCCATGGTGCAGGTAAATGAACTGAGATTTATAGCTGCGGCTGGTCTTGTCAACTCCAACAGAATAAATTCACAATCGTCCTCTACTTTAACATCAATGTCCAATTTTGGTGATTTACAGCATTTATCGTCTTTTTTACATTTTTCATCGTCGTGCTTGTGTTCGTGTTCGTGGTCTTTGTCGCAGCAATCGTGTTCTGTCCGATCGCCTAGCAGGCCTTTAAACCGTCCAGTCAGTACCTGAAAATCCTTGAGAACCAAAGTTACATGAAGGCAACTGGCGAAATCGAAGTCTTTTGGAAATCCCATATTGATATCTCTCCTTTTTACAATTTGACTTACTGTCTACTTCATAATATGAAAGTGATTATGTAATAGTTACTTAATATCGAGGCAATGGCGACATTATTTTTCTACTATTAGGAAGGACCTATGCTGCGGGATCGGCAGTGGTGCTGATTTTTTCACGAAAAGACTCTTGGTAATCACGTTCATGTTTTCTTTGAATAGAATAAAGTAAACAAAAATTTTATGAGTAGGAGTTGAACGTTTTGTCTATAAAGCAGCATCCTAGTGGATTAAAGCTTGATTTTGGTTCGACAGTGACAATCCTTACAACTGCCGTTGCGGACACCAAACATTGCAGGCGAGTAAGCGGGCAAGGCATATTTACTGGGGTTGTTCTTGAAGAATCTGAGCTCAGGTTAAAAAGGAGTTCCAAACATGTACTGATTTCCGTGGACGGCTTAAGTGAGTTGCAAGATGATAGTAAAAAAGAGGTGGGAGACTGCTGTTGTCATGAAAATAAACATGATGATAAACAGAATGATTGGGAGGAACATAAATCCCACTATCAAAAGGGCTTTGGAGAACATAAAAATGATTATGAGCATGAAGTAAAAACAATGCAAGAATTTGTGATTTTGTCTTTGACATGCTCGTCTTTTCCATTTATTCCAGGACAGATCGTTTGGATCAGCATCGATCAAATCATTGCTTTGACAGTACTTTGTAAAAATTAAATAATGATAAACGAGAAACTCCTGCAAAAACTCTAACGTGAGTTTGCAGGAGTTTCTCGTTTATCAATTCATGGATGCAGAGTCTTTATCCCTTTAGGGCAGTAGATGTAAGTTCATATTATAGTGGGCAGACCAATATTGAATGAGCAGCCCCAGAACCAAGGCAAAGCCAAAAAGAGTATTGGTTTGTGCTGTGGCTACCATGGCTGGTGCTAGAGATTCTGGAGTTGTATTCTTAAGAAAAATTCGTGAAGCTTGGATGGCCCTGGGTATACTGATGAAACATAAAAGCGACCAAAGGGGCAGCAGGTCAATTGTCACTAAAAATAAGATCCATAAATAAGAAAAGATAAACATTCCGATTAAACAGTAGGTTGCTTTGGTTCGCTTTAAAAGAATTGCCAGAGTTTGTCGACCATGTCTTCTGTCGTCTTCTAAATCACGCAGATTATTAGACATTAAAATAGCTCCGATTAATGTTGAAGTAGATACAGAGCCCATGACGGCTATGGTGGTGACAGTACCAGTTTGAAGATAAAAGGAAATTACAATAATGACGAGTCCCATACAAGTACCTGAAACCAACTCGCCAAAAGGTGTTGCTGAAAGGGGAAAGGGACCGCCAGAATAGAGATAGCCTACAGCAGCACAACAAAGACCAATGGGCAGCAGCCACCAACTACTTTCGTTGCAAAGATAGAGTCCCAATAAGATTGCAGTAGCCACAGTGCATTGTGCAACGGCTAAAATTTGACGAGGATCAGCGCCATATCTAACAATAGCACCACCGATTCCCAAAGAATGTTCGTGGTCCAAACCACGTTTGTAATCGTAATATTCATTAAAT
Source organism: Pelosinus baikalensis (assembly GCF_020819555.1). Taxonomy (NCBI): domain Bacteria; kingdom Bacillati; phylum Bacillota; class Negativicutes; order Selenomonadales; family Sporomusaceae; genus Pelosinus; species Pelosinus baikalensis. Next base: position 123,808 of record NZ_JAJHJB010000009.1, on the reverse strand, counting down.
ATATTCGTTGCAACTTGAATGAGAATGCTTGCTAAGAGCATAATAAAGAGTAAGTCCAGACGAATTTGATGGGAAGGCAGGGCTAAAACGGTGCCAATAGCTACTGGAACAAAGGAGGCTGTTAAGGTGTGCGGACGAAGTAGTTTCCACCAGATACTCCATTTATGTCTACTAACTGGAGTAAGTGCCTGTATCGGTTGTCTGACTTGTTGCGGTGTGTGCATATTCTGACACCTTCTTCTATTTAGTATCATTTTTTTTATATATAATTCCATATTATTGAGAAAAATCCTTTAATCTTCACTCTTCATAGGACATTTGCAGATCGAATTCTAGAATCCCATTTATGAAAATACGATGAATCAAAAGGAGGTGTAGGAATGGTCAGTACAGGGAAAGTCACGAATGTTGCAGAGGAAGGGAATACAATAATAATCAATATTGTTTTTATGGATGACACTGAGAAAACTGTCGTTTTAGCAAATGAAGATAGTAACAAATATAAAGATAAATATGTTATTTGTGGTATGGATTCAGATAATAATACTAAAATACTAGAGATCGTTGGTGATGATCTGGATTAGCCCATAAAAAAATAAGGTCGTCTGACCTTGCGGGGTAAGACGACCTTATTTTATAAGAAAAAGGACAAAATACCTAGGAAACTATGACATTTTGCATGTGTGAAAATCGTCTATTTATTACGATAATAGTAATAATAGGAAATAATTGAATTTTCGAAAAGGAGACGATGTTATGTTTGTTATGGAGTCCTGGTTATCGAATTTATTGCATCTTGTTTTGACTGTCGGATTTTTATTATATTTATATCGTCTAAGTGAGAAACTGAATGACTAAAACTGCAGAGATTCTCTTCAGGTAAAACCCCGCTCAGTCAATATACTGAACGGGGTTTTACATTTATCCAGCAAGGCATGTGGAAAAGTTTCTCTAACAAGGCAAGCGTTTTTAGGATACGAGATAACATTCAAATAGAATTAAACAGATATTAACATTCCCTTAACAAGCTGCCAGACAGGTTGTTTTATACTGAACTAAATAACAACCCCAAGGAGGCATTTTTTATGATCAAACAAGGAAAAATACAGTCCCTACTGCTATGGTTACTTTTTATGATGACAATTCTGTTGGCAGGGTGTGGAACGGGGGTGCAGCAGCCTGAGGCTACTACCGGAAAAAGCGGAGAAATAAGCGGTAAGTTACAAGTTTATACATCACAACCGGATAGTGATATTAGTAAATTAGTGACTGGGTTTACGAAAAAATATCCTCAAGTTCAGGTAGAAGTGTTTCGATCCGGCACGGAAGAGGTAATTGCACGAATTAACACGGAAATGAAGGCTGGAAAGTTAGGAGCGGATGTATTGTTTTTGGCTGATGCTCCTACGTTCGAGGCACTCAAAGCGCAGAATTTGCTGCTGTCTTATCAATCAAGTGAGCTTGAGGGCGTGAATCGAGATCTGCTGGATAGTGATAATATGTATTCTCCAACCAAAATGATTCCCATTGGAATTGTGGTAAATACCAATAAAGTGAAGGACTTAGACAAGGTTGACTGGAATACCCTGTCTGAATCTGAAAGCAAAGGGCAAACAGTCATGCCCAGTCCCTTGTATTCGGGAGCAGCAGCTTATAATCTGGGTATATTTAGAAATCAATCTACACTGGGATGGAGTTATTATGAAAAGCTAAAAGATAATCAGGTGATGGTGGTAAAAGGTAATGGCGATGTCATTAAACGTGTAGCCAGCGGGGAAAAAAGTTATGGCATGGTGGTAGATTTTATGGCCTTTAATGCTGCCAAACAGGGCTCACCAGTTGCCTTTATTTATCCTAAGACTGGTTCTGCCGTTATTACGGAGCCTGTCGGTATTGCGAAAACCACGCAAAATGCAGCTGCCGCTAAAGCTTTTGTTGATTTTGTGCTTTCTGCCGAAGGGCAGCAATTAGCGGTGCAGCAAGGCTACCTGCCAGTTAACAAGGATGTGAATGCGCCTGAAGGCAGACAGGCCGCTGCCTTAAAAATCTTGAATGCACCAATTAAGAAACTGGTTGAACAACGGGATGCTGACAAAAAAGACTTTACTGTATTATTCGGCGGATGATTATGAAACGTATCAAATCATGGTGGCTGCCCATATTACCGATCATTTTAATCATCTATCCCCTGTGGAATTTGGTTGCTGTTTCCTTGGGAGTATCTACTGTGCAGCAAGAAATCTCATTAGCTGCATATGGTCAGTTGCTCCAAGATCCACAATTGCCGACTGTAATCCAAAATACCTTGTATATCGCGGTTGTTTCCACACTCGCTTCCTTACTTATGGGCGTCGTGGCTGCCATACTTACGGAAAAAACAGATATACCGGGACGCCAGGGCTGGCGTCTTGTTTTTATCCTTCCAGTGCTTTTGCCCTCTTACGTAATTTCCATTGCCTGGCAGCACTGGGCGGGGCCCGTCGGTTTGGTAAACGGCTGGTTACAGAATTTGTTTGATCGAACAATGTGGGATTTAGCGGGCATTAATGAAATTGTCATTGTAATGGCTATTTCTCATATGCCGATTGCTTATTTGCTGGTACGATCTGCTCTTACTGCAATTCCGGCACACTTGGAAGATGCTGCTCGCATTGCAGGTGCCCGACCCGTTAAAGTGTTCATCTCTGTAGTCTTACCATTAACCGCGCCGGCTTTGGTCAATGCTGCCTTATTATGTTTTGCAAGTGCTCTGGATAATTTCGGTATTCCTGCTTTTATCGGTATACCTTCTGGTATTACAGTTCTTAGTACGCTGATTTATCAAAAAGTCGTTGGTCTGGGAGGCGGTCAGTTTGAACAGGCGGCGGCTCTGGCAGTAGTAACAGGGCTGCTATCCATGATACCTGTATATTTTCAGGGCAAGATTTTTCATGGACCCAAATATTCCCGGGAAGAAGGGAGCCGAGAAAAAAGAATATATCCTATGGGAATTTGGAAATGGTTATTGGTTTTGTTCGTGAGTATATGGCAGGGGATAACCGTTGTGGGACCTTGTCTGGCAATGCTGTTGTTGTCTCTGGCACCTGCCTATGGCGTTTCCTTGACCCTAAGCAATCTTACCTTTGCTCATTATATTTCCTTGTGGACGGATACACCAGTGGTGGTTGCAGGTCTGAAAAACAGTCTGTTGTTAGCCCTAATATCTACGGCTGCAGTTTTATTGCTTGCCTGGCCCTTGGCACGAAGGATCGTACTTGCCCCATCACGCCTGGTTACTTTTTTGGATGGCATTGCCGCTATACCTTACTGTCTGCCGGGAATGGTAGTAGGGTTAGCCGTACTGCTGACTTGGATTCATCCTATTCCCGGCACCTCCTTTAGCCTGTATGGCGGTATGGTAATTTTGCTCTTGGCCTATATACCCCGATTTTATACTTTCGGCATCCGGACCTGGACCACGGCATGGGCACGATTTTCTTTGGCATTGGAAGAAGCGGGGCATGTTGCAGGGGCTGGACCCATGACGGTAACCCGTCGGATTACGTTGCCAATTTTTCGTGAAGAGGCATTTGGCGGTGGAGCTCTTATTTTTTTGTTAGCTTTTACCGAGCTGACCCTTTCTTCATTGCTGGCTGGCTCTCAGTTTCCTACATTGGGGGTTATTGTTTTCAGTATGGAAGCAGCAGGACGTGCTCTGGAAAGTGCGGCATTAGGTACGTTGTTGACGTTGCTGACACTGGGGTTATCGGCAGGCGTCTGCAAATACTTGCTTGACGAAAAAAACTCGGAAGAAAAGGAGATAAAGGCGTGAATGCAGATTTGCGAGAGCGGCAACAAGCATTAGAGATACGAAATCTGGCGGTACATTACGGCAACTCGCAACATTGGGTTTTGCAGGACTTTGACCTTACTGTCAGACCAGGTGAGTTTGTTGTGATAATTGGACCAAGCGGTTGCGGAAAAAGTACATTGCTAAGACTGATTGCCGGTTTTACCCAATTGCAGCAAGGAGAAATCGTCATTGGAAAAAGAGTGGCGGCAACTGCTGGTGGAGTGTGTATACCTCCCGAAAAAAGAGATGTGGGTTTCGTTTTTCAATCCTATGCCTTATGGCCCCATATGACGGTCAAAGCCAATATTGCCTTCCCGCTGGAGCAAAGGCGGTTTACTACCGTACAAAGAGAGCAGCGAGTGGATGAAGTAATTATGAAATTCGGGTTGAAGGAATATCAGCATCGATATCCAGCAGAACTGTCGGGAGGACAACGGCAGCGGGTGGCGCTGGCCCGGGCTCTGGTCGGACAGCCTGCTTTATTGCTAATGGACGAACCGTTATCCAGCCTGGATGTAGCTTTGCGTAAAAAAATTCAGGATGAATTGTTGATTATGCACAGGGAATGGCAGCCGACAGTTCTTTATGTTACCCATGACCAAGATGAGGCGGTGAAACTGGCCGAACGTCTTATTGTGCTGCATGAGGGGAAAATCCAGCAGGCAGGAACGCCATATGACATCTTCCATTCTCCTAATAATCCCTTTGTAGCGAATTTTTTTGGCGAAGTCAATGAATTAAGTGGCAGTGTAGTTGAAAATCAAGGAAATGGGTACAGCCGTATAAGAATTGGTGATCATACATTCATTTTGACACGCACACAATCCTTTTTAGACTGCGGGGAAAGGGTTAGGGTATTCATTCGTCCCTCATGGGTGGAATTACAAGAACGAGAAGATGTGTCCAATGCGCGCATTACAGGCAGCCGGTTTATGGGAGCCTATACGGATTATTCATTAGAATGGCAGGGCATACCTTTGCGGGTATCCACTCAGATCTCCAACTCCAAAAGAGTGGGTGACAGCATATTTGTACAGGTGAAAGATGCCTGGAGTATAAAAGAAGATGAAATATAAATGTGAGGAGAGTGCTTATGACTTTGTCACTGGCAAATAGTTTCGAAATCTGGCAGGGAAAGTCATTCTTTTGAGCAGCATTTATTTGCTGCTGTTTTTTTATGACATAAGGGAAACGCTAAACACAGAGGAATTGAGATGTGGGAGTTCTTTAAATTTGCAGGATAAATATAGTGACTTGCTAAATATACTATGAATAAGTAAGTGTTTCTGATAGCTTTTAGTATATACTATGAATACTAGCATCATTTAGACTTTGTTAAGCCTAGTGAAGGGGGAATGAAAGATGGAAATCAAGCATCCTGAATGGTTACAGATAAAAACGGGTAACCTTATCTTATATGGTTACAATCAAGAGTGGTATAAGACTTCTTTTCAGAAGACGAGAGGCTGCGGACCTACAGCTGCTGCCATGCTGCTTTTGTATTTGAATAGACGTGAAGCAGGATCTTTGCCATACCAAAGTCACAGTATTTCCTCTATAACTCAAATACTGGAGGATGTGTGGAATTTTGTTACTCCTGGATGGTTGCTAGGACTCAATAGCACTAGGAAATTCTGCAGGGGAGTAGAGGATCTTGCAGAACATTATGAACTAAGTTGGCAATGTCGTGAACTTAGCCTTTCTGCATTTAAGTTTAAGCGGGCATCACTTTCTCAAGTAGTAAAATTCTTAAACGAAGGCCTCGCTTCTGATTGTCCTATTGCATTTTTGAATTTGCAAAAAGGACGAGTGACATCCTTAGAGAGCTGGCATTGGATTGTGCTTGTGTCTTTGTCTTATAAAGAAAGTGAGAATCGTTATCTGGCTACTTGTTATGACGGAGGTCGTTTACTTACTTTTGATTTGGGTCTTTGGCTGGAAACCACTAGACTTGGAGGCGGGTTTGTATATGTAACCGTTGAAACAAGTCATAAAAAGCCGAAATAGCAGAATGATCCCTAGATTAATGCAGAATAGACAGGTATCTCATGAGATAGTAAGATATTTGATGAAAAACATAATATTTGCATGTTTCAACTGTCTATGGAATGAAGTATGCCTGAATGTGATTGTATAAGCAACGTTGTAAAATGGTAGACTATGGTATAATGAACCTAGGTTTACGATAGAAAAGGAGATGTTCGATATGGGAGACAAAAGCCCAAAGAACAAGGAAAAAAAGAAGAAAAAGGCAGAAAAAAAGGCTGCTCCACCAATTCTAGCAAATAAATCTGAATAATTTTCTATATGAAGCGCAACCACTAGCTGGTTGTGTTTTTTTTTGTAATTGCGATGAGTTAAATAAAGTTAATAGATGGAATAAAATATTATAAAAATTATAATAAGGAGAAATTTTATGTATCCACAATATCCCTATTACAATAAATTTCAAAAATGTAAAGATCAGCCGATCTCTTTTCCGCCACAACACCAGGATCGTCAACCAGGATTGGAATACCTAATGGATCCGTCAAGCATTTATAGTTATGCTGCTGGGTTGCCAAAAGAGAATCTTAAGGATTTGAGGACTTTAGTGCATTATAAATTTTAGCCGAAATATCAGCAAGAAAATTACTGGCATAAGGCAGCGGCTGCTTAGTTGTAGTATAAAGACTGATTAAAACCACATTCTGTCCGTCGTCAATAATACCTACATCACATTGGACTCCCGGCAGCTCCCCAACCTTGTGCAGCACTTTTTTGCCTTGCAGGAATCTGGGAATTTCTTCTTGGAAGATGGTATTGCTCAACTCTTCTTTTAAAATGGATGAGAATTCTTTTCCAAGATAGGTCTCATTATAGATTGTTTCAAAAACTAGCGACATTTCATAAGGGGTTGTAACACTGTGATATCCATATTCCTTGAAAGCCTCACGGCTATGGATTCTAGTATTGACAAGATTTAGGTCGGTTAGCACACGAGTAAGTGCATCCGGTTGCTTTGCTTCGATAATATCCAAAAGTTCATAAAAAGCAGGATTATCGCTAACGATCATCATTTGTTTTATATTCTCATCATAGTGTTGCTTTTCGCTAACTGAAGCATTTGGATATAGATATTTATAGATGGCAATTGCAACGACTAATTTATGGGTGGATGCTGTGGGAAAGATTATATTTTGATTAAATTGAAGCGTTTGATTTGTTTTAAGGTTTCGTGCATATAGACCGATTTGGCCATTAAACTGTTTCAATTCGTTAATAAGCTGCAAAGATTCTTGTTCAGGTAATGGCTGGCTGGCAATCGGCGGCGGTGTTCCTACCTCTGGTTTTTCCTGAGGAGCGTTTAAAGTACCACAGGCACTGAGCGAAAATAGTAATACCATGGAAAAAAGCATCAATATTGCCTTGTTCATTTTGTCAACTCCTAGAATGTAAAATATTTCTTTATATTTAAGAATTTGAAGAGTACTACTATAGGGGAGTATCCTCCGTTAAAGTGAAAAATATACTGGCAATGGTTGTTAATGGTGACATTGAGATACATAGGCTTCCTCCAGCGGGGCAGGAACTACTCTTTACATTAGTGGACAAAGGAATCTATCGGAGGCTTGGTGAGAGTCGAGAAGAGCGAAAAGCGCAAGTAATGCTGATCTGTGCAACTTCTGAGGACATTTCCAGTTCATTGTTGATGACATTTCGGCGTCGTATACCAGTACAAATTACCTTGCCTAGAATTAGCGAAAGACCCGTAAAAGAAAGAATTGCTTTAATTGTTCTTTTTGTAAAACAAGAGGCCATACGTTTAGATTTGCCAATCTGGATTTCAGGGGAAGCCTTACGTACCTTTACTTATTATAATTGTCCAGCTAATATTGGTGAATTGCGCAATGATTTGCAGTTATGTTGTGCAAGAAGCTATTTATCTTATTTGGCGTCAGCAGTGGATAAGCTAACCATTGATACGAATGTGATACCACAAAGGATATTTTCCATGGTCAGACATCAAGAGGTGATTGATGCTTCCATTAATAAACTCTTTAAGGATGGTCTTGCTGTTGAACCTGGAGGGCAGCCTTTAACTCAAAACTTATCCAATAATTATGATTTGCCCATTGACCTTTACAGTTTTATTGATAAGAAAATTGCCAGTCATCGGCAGATGCGAATGTCGGATGAAGATGTTGAACATCAGGTTGGAAAAGATTTAGAAAAATATTTTGAATCAGTTGTCCAGGCATTTTTCAAGCCTGAACATTCCGATATGCCAATCAGTATTATTCAACAAAATTTCTGGGAAGCTGCAAATTTGCTTTTAAATGATGCAGCAGGTAAGATGAATCGGAAATACGGAAGAAAGACATTAGTCGCATTAGCACTGCACTTGCAGCAATTTAAGGAACGGGTTGTATCAGGGCGCGTCGTTTATAATCCCAATCTTAAAGCCATCAAAGCAGAGCATGGGCAGGCATACAGCATAGTACAGGATAATGCTGCTGTTTTAACAAGAAAGCTCGGTATCACGATGTCTCCTGATGAGATTGGTTTTATTGCCATGTTTTTAATTCATGGCTCTGATGATATCGCCACATCCAGAATCGGTTTGATTATTGTGGCTCATGGTCGGGGAACTGCGCAAAATATGGCGGAAGTAGCCAATAATTTATTAGGTACAGATCACGTGAAATCCTATGATATTCCCTTAAATAAAAGTAATGCAAAAACGGTGGAAGAATTACAAGAGGTTGTATTAAAGGCCAATGAAGGTCGTGGAGTTATTATTCTGGTGGACATGGGTTTCTTAGTTACAATGGAGAATATGCTTGCCAAAGCGACTCGTGTTCCCCTAAGAATTATTCCCAATGTTACTACTGCATTGGTCTTGGAAGCGGGAAGGAGAGTATTAACAACCGATGATAATCTAGAGCAGGCAGTATCTAATATTTATACCTCATATGATGAATATACTTTGACCTTAAGGCAGAAAAGACAGTCTAAAGTTGATGGCAAAGACGGTAAAGGAATTATTTTAGTTACTTGCTCTAGCGGTGAAGGAGTAGCCAAAAAAATTAAAGAAATATTGCTTGACAATATTCCGGAAACTCACAATATGAATTTTATTACGGCGGGGGCCATGAGTGACATACAAGGGATGGCTGCAGAGGTTGGAGAGAATCTGCGAATTGCTATTGGCAGTATTGATCCAAGGTTAGAAGCGATACCTTTTGTTCATGTCAGTGAATTATTTTCACAAGATGGCATTAATCGTATCTGTGCCTTGCTAAAGTTGGACTTAATAGAAGAAAATCAGATAAGTCTAGATGAATATGCAAAGGGCGAGGCATATGCATTAGTTGCTGGACAACTTAATAAATTTGTAAAGACATTACCGGTAGATCAAGTCAAAGTTTGTTGTGAAGAGTTAGTTGAAAAAATTGAACATTACTTTTTCAATGGAAAAATATCACAAGATGCCATTGTCCGTATTTATTTGCATGCTGCCTGCATGTTTGACCGTATTCATGCTGGTGAAGCATTGCAGCCTCCGGATTGGAGTGAACAGATTAAAAGCGAGAGACAGACAGATTTTCAGCAATTAAAAAGTATCGTAGATTATGCTGCAATCAGTCTGAGGGTAGAAGTGCCTGATTCTGAAACCTGCTATTTTCTAAGTACACTTCCTGTTAGAAATAAATAGCATTATAAGCGGTAAGAAGAATAAGTAAAACCTGAAGCATGTTTGAAGGAAGAAAAGATATGGATGTTGAATGCTGCGTATGTGATTTGGACATGAATTATATCGTATACGATAAAAGACACTATTTGCTGATTGTGAGCAAATAGTGTCTTTTATGTAAGCGAAATAAGTGGATACTCTATAATAATTAACATATAATGTGTTTATCGGATGTATAAGTCCTTCTATACGCTATTTGTGCCCTGCTAAGGGTAGAAAAATAACCTTGCAAGGAGTAATTGACTATGCAATGTAATAATTTTAAAATTGTTATATCTGGAGATATATGCATAAACTCTCTTTATTGGACCACAGATCCTCAAAATAATAAAGGGCTGAATTGGCAAAATAGTTTAAACGTACATAGTGTTTTAATGCCAGGCGAAGCACTGTTATTAGCAAAGTTAGTAACGTTAGCAACAGGATCTTGTGTATTATCTCCTCACATACAAGATCTTGAATCGATTGCATCAAAGGAATATCTTAGAGCAATGGCAGAAGTAGAACTGTTTCCTATGTTTGGTAATAAAAAGAATAATGATAAAGTGTACAGAGTAAAACGTCTCCTTGGTTTTGCAGGACCGGTTTCTGGCGTACCTAAATTGCTGCCAATTGCAAATGATGACGCAAATGCTGAGATGGTTATCATTGATGATGAAAATAACGGATATCATTCGAATGAAGAATTTTGGCCACTAGCCTTAAAAATGTCTGATAAGACACCAATTATTTTATATAAAATGAGTAATCCTATCAATACAACTCTTCTTTGGAAAAATCTCGAGAAGAATCATATGGATAAAACGATCGTTATTATCAATAGTGATGATTTACGCTCAAAAGGGGTTAACATTAGCAGAAGCCTTTCCTGGGAAAGGACTGCACAGGATTTCGTGTGGCAGATTAACAATAGTCCAAACCTTGCTTTTCTGACGCAATGTCGTCACCTTGTCGTTCTTTTTGGGCTCGAAGGTGCCATTTATTATAAAAATGAGGGTGTACCTGAATCGTGTTTATATTTTTTGCCTTACGAGTTTGAAGGAGAATTTATTACGGATAGTCAAGGAAAAATGTCTGGTTTTACTTCATGCTTTGTATCTGGAATTGCGCGCAGTATTGTTATGGGACATGAGAATAGCGAAGATCTAGCGGCATCAATAGGTGAAGGGATACGGGAAGGAATTGTTGCTGCCCAGAAATACTTTATCGAAGGGTTCGGTAAAAATATCGGAGTTGCTCCCTTTCCTAATCCTGACATCTTCTTAGAAGGCGAACATGACTTTATTTATAAAGAACATGTACAAGATGTAGTCATACGGCTTGCAGACAATGTCAGCTGCCAATCTTGCTGGTATATACTCAAAGATAACAGCTCAACCAACTTGGCGGAAATTGCATATAACATTGTCAAAAATGGTGTACAACATGCGCTTAAATTTATACCGATTGCCCAGTTTGGAAATTTACAAACTGTGGATAGGGGAGAAATCGAAAGTTACAGGAGTATTAAGAACCTAATGACGGAGTATATTTCTACAGCCAATGCGCCTCGTCCGTTGTGTATGGCAGTCTTTGGAACTCCCGGGTCAGGAAAGTCCTTTGGCGTAACAGAAATCGCCTCCAGTATTGCACCTAGGCTCATTAAGAAACTGAATTTTAATCTATCCCAACTAAGTACTCCCCTAGAGTTAATTAATGCCTTTCACAAGGTAAGAGATGTGTGTTTGGAAGGAAAGCTTCCCCTCGTATTTTTTGATGAATTTGATTCTCCTTTTGGAGAAAAACTGGGTTGGCTAAAATACTTTTTAGCACCTATGCAGGATGGTGTGTTTAGGGAAGGGGACTCTCTTCATTCGATTGGTAAAGCGATCTTTGTATTTGCTGGCGGCACAAGCAGTACCCTGCAAGACTTTTGTGGCGAAGACATTGAAGATGAACAGGAACGTAAACGCTTTTTGCTAGATTTCAAAGGGGCAAAGGGGCCGGATTTCTTAAGCCGCTTAAGAGGTTATGTCAATATATTGGGGCCCAATCAGACCAATCAGCATACCGATCAATTGTTCATTATTCGCCGGGCGATGTTGCTGCGTGCCCTGTTAGAGAGAAAAGTACCTCACCTTATCAAAGATAAAGGCGAAGCCCAAATTGATAATGGAGTATTGCGGGCAATGCTTAAAATTCCAAGATATAAACATGAATCAAGGTCTATGGAAGCCATACTGGAAATGAGTCTGCTCACCAATGCAAAAAAATGGGAACAATCATACTTGCCGTCCCAAGAGCAGCTGAAATTACATGTTGATGAAGAGGAATTTCTACGCCACTTGATGCATGACACTTTTTTTAGTGAGAAAATTGAAAGTCTAGCAATTGCCATTCATGAAAAATATAGAGAACTCAATAAGCATAATACAAATGTAGATTCTGAATTACTAAAAAAGTGGGAAGATCTTGACGAAGAACTTAAAGAATCTGCTCGCAATCAGGCAAGAAATATTCCCAATGCTTTGCTGATGATTAACTATGATGTTATTTCTGTAAAAGAAACTCCGCCTATTGTAGAGTTTACACAAAGAGAATTGGATATGCTTGTTGCATATGAACATACTCATTGGTGCCGCTATCGTAAAGGGGCTGGCTGGAAAAAGGGAAATGTGAAAGACAAGACGAAAAAAACAGATCCAACCCTTGTCAATTGGAACAGCCTGCCTAAGGAGAATCAATATAAAATTTACCAAATGGTAACGATTTGGCCGGAAATCTTGGCAAATGCAAATTTTAAGATGGAACGACTTAAATTTTTATGTGATTGTGAGACGGAAATGTAAATCTGTAAGATAAATAGTATATTTTACTGCATAGAGAAATTTGCTTATAGACTTCCAATATCATATACCTTTTATTTAATAAGATACAATTCAAAAGCCCCCATGCATTTAAAATCGATTAGAAACGATTCTAGATGTATGGGGCTTTTTTTTAGAGTATCTAGATATCTTTTTTTTGCATTAGTGTCTTTACACCTGTATTGACATAAATGAAGACGATAGATTACAATGAGATGAAGAAGACTTAAACTGGACGACTGACTGATTTTACCTGAAATTCAGTCACTGAGTAAATAGTAGGTATAGTAAGGATGAATCTAGCTTTAATATGGAAAGAAGTACAGAAGGAAGATTATAAATTAGGGAATAAGGGGAGTGAAAATATTGCTGGAGTTAACAAGGGAGATTCAGCGTTTGAAACAAGAACGTAATGCGGTGATTTTAGCACATAATTATCAATTAGAAGAGGTGCAAAAGGTTGCAGACTATGTCGGAGATTCTTTTTATTTAAGTAAATTGGCAGCCAATAGCCAACATGATGTAATTGTATTTTGTGGTGTTCGCTTTATGGCGGAAACAGCCAAAATAGTATCACCAACAAAAATCGTATTATTACCAGAAAAGGATGCTGGCTGTCCATTAGCAGAAATGATTACAGGGCAAGGATTGCGCATTTTAAAATCTCAGCATCCTGGTGTACCAGTCGTCTGCTATATTAATTCATCAGCAGAGGTAAAGGCTGAGAGTGATATATGCTGTACTTCGGCTAATGCAGTTAAAATTGTTGCCTCTCTGCCTGATCGAAAGGTCATTTTCGTTCCCGATGAGAATTTGGGTGATTATGTTGCCAAGCAAGTGTCGGACAAGGAGTTAATTCTTTGGAAAGGTCACTGTGTTACCCATGCCAAAGTACAACCCAAGGATGTGAATCAGGTTCGAGAGTTATATCCTACAGCAAAAATTTTAATTCATCCGGAGTGCAATCCGGCAGTAGCTGCTTTAGCTGACTTTGTTGGCAGTACATCCGAGATTATTCGTTATGCACAACTCTCTGAGGAAAGCACATTTGTGATTGGCACAGAAATGGGAGTTGTATGTACGCTGAAAGAGACTATGCCTAATAAACAATTTTTCTTACTGCATCCAGGGCTGGTATGTCCCAATATGAAAAAGACTAGACTAGAAAGTGTCTATCGAGCATTGCAAGATCAGCAATATGAAATTCATGTGGAGTCAGAATATGCTTTACGCGCACAGCTCACCTTGCAAAGAATGTTGGAGGTAGTGTGATGGCAGAACGAAGCTATATTGTATCACCCAAGATAAATATTGCTGAGTTAGATGACAGGCATTATGATGTTATCATCATTGGTGCAGGAATTGCAGGCATGACAGTTGCCCTGTCTTTAGATCCTAAGCTTAAGGTAGCCCTTGTTAGTAAGGAGCATCTTGAGGAAAGCAGTACTTATAAAGCCCAAGGAGGGATGGCGATTTCTTTAGGGGCTGATGATAGCTTAGAAGAACACATTGCTGATACAATGCGAGTAGGCAGAGGCCTATGCCATGAGCCAGCAGTGGAGACCACGATTAGAGAATCGCCGAATGCACTAGATTTCTTACAGTCTTTAGGTACTGATTTCAACCGGGGGGAAGACGGGCTATATTTGGGTAAAGAAGCAGGTCATTCGCACCATCGAATTGTACATTACTATGATTCAACAGGGCGACATATTGCAGAGACGATGGCAAAACAAATTCAAATGCTGGAAAATATAAATATGCTTGATCATTGTTTTGTCGTCGATCTTTTGACGCAGAATGATCAGTGTTATGGTTGTATTGTTCTACATTCTGGAAAGTTAGTAACACTTCGTGCCCATGCTGTTATAATGGCTACTGGTGGCTATAGCGGCTTATTTGCCCGATCTACCAATAGCATTGCGGCAAATGGTGATGGAATTGCTGCGGCATATCGAGCTGGAGCTGCCATTGCGGATATGGAATTTGTTCAGTTTCATCCAACGTCCTTTGCTACATTATCAGGGGAAATATTTTTATTAACAGAAGCGCTTCGAGGGGAAGGAGCCATACTGCGTAATGCAGCAGGGGAACGATTTATGTTTTCGTATCATGGGGACGGTGAACTGGCTCCCCGGGATGAAGTTTCTCGCGCCATTGTTACGGAGCTGCAGTCTGCTAAGCAAGAGGTTGTTTTCCTAGATGCTCGGCATCTTGGAAAAGAATTTTTAATGGATCGCTTTCGGCAGATCCATGGGGAATTACTAGGAAATGGTTATTATATGGAAAAGGATTTAATACCCATAGCACCAGCAGCTCACTATACCATTGGCGGTATCGCTACGAATCTTTGGGGGCAGACGACATTGCCATATTTATTTGCCTGTGGGGAAGTGGCAGCTACAGGTTTGCATGGTGCGAACCGACTTGCCAGCAATTCATTGCTGGAGGGTGTTGTCTTTGGGCGGAGAGTGGCTCAGACTATTAATCAAGGATTTCCTGTCCATTCCCTAATTAGCAGGAAAGCGGTGATTGATGGCACAATCTTGCATCATCGGTGTGATACTAAGAAGTTAGGAATCACTTTAGATAGAGTAGCAGGAGTGGTACGCAAGGGTGATTCTATGCGTTCGGTGCTGATAGAGTTGCAGCAAGAAGAGAATAACGATAGTTCTTATGTTAGTAGTATTCAGGGGTATCATGGGTATAATGCTTGTCAGTTGGCGGAATTAGTACTAAAAGCAGCGTTGCTGAGGTGTGAGAGCAGAGGGACACATTACCGCGAGGATTACCCTGAAAAAAAAGATGCTGATTTCTCTAAGCATGTGGTTCAGCAATGGGGGAAAGGGAGTGTCTTACATGAACAAGTTAGCATTAGATGATCTGCTGCGCAGATCTTTATTGGAAGATATCGGCTTTGGCGATATTACCAGCGAAGCTATTTTCGCTGAGGACCATATATCCCAAGGATTTCTTCTGGCGAAGCAAAATCTCATTTTAGCAGGAATGCAAGTATTTGCACAAGTTTTTGCCTTACTGGATTCTCAGATTCAGATTAATCCCTATTATGCCGACGGTACAGCAGTTCCGGCAGGAGAGAAAATAGCAAGTATAGCAGGAAATACTCGCTCCTTATTAGCGGGAGAACGAGTTGCTCTTAATTTGCTGCAGCGAATGTCAGGGATAGCAACTCATACTAGGCGTTATGTCGAGGCTGTAAATGACTTTCCTGCAGTTATCGTGGACACACGTAAAACTACGCCTGGCTTACGTATGTTGGAGAAATATGCTGTAACGGTTGGTGGTGGGAAAAATCACCGTTATGGGTTGGACTCTATGGTATTAATAAAGGATAATCATATTCAGGCTGCAGGAGGTATTTCTACAGCAGTACAACGTGTGCGCAGTCAAGGTGCGTCTTTTAGAAAAATAGAAGTAGAAGTTGAAGATTTAAAGCAAGTGCAAGAAGCTTTATCAGTGGGTGTAGACATTATTATGCTGGATAATATGAACATTCAGATGATCGAGCAGGCTGTAAAGATGATTGATGGAAAAGCTTTAGTTGAGGTTTCAGGAAATGTGGTTTTAGAAAGAATAGCGGAGCTGGCTGCTGCTGGAGTGGATATTATTTCAAGCGGTGAGCTGACTCATTCGGTAAAGACAGCTGACATTAGCATGAGATTATCATAAATATAGGGATTGGAGAATACTGAAGTGATTTAATCAATTCCTTATAGAGGGCAAGTAAATCTGACAATATAAGAGGCTGTTCTGCAAAGAACAGCCTCTTATATTAGAGCTATTTATAGAGTTTCATGTTAGAGAAGATCAGTGTGCCTTTACCGCTGAGAGGTGAAATATTTAGAGTTCGTACAGGAGTTAATGAAAATGGATTATCTGTATCTGCTTCAGCCGGTTGATAATCAGTTCTAACTTTGAAGTCTTTGAACGGAACGGTAACTAGCTTGCCCTTCGCGGAATCATCTACGAAGATGAATTCGTATGAAACACCATTTCCGTCGGATAATTCGAGTCTGATTTTGTTGCCAGTCCCACCTGCAATATTAAATTGTAAGCCAGTAAAATTGGACCAATCTTCTTGGAATTGTTCACAAGTCGCTCCTAACCAGCCGCCTTTTTGTAATTCATACTTTATAGTCAATACACCTTTGGAGTCGACCACTGGCTTGATTACAGATGCTCCGTCTGAAAATGGCTTCTGAGCTGCGAAGCAGTTAATATAGTTTTTGTCTGCACTGCCTGAACCTTTTACGGTGATAGCTTCCCCGGCAAAAGCAGTACTGAAGATGCTAACCAGAAATGCCATCACGAAAGTGAATACTAAATTTTTTCTCATTGTTTTTCCTCCTTGCTTTTTATAGAGAACACGAAAGAACGAATCAATAGATGATCCTTCTTTAATGCGTTGCCTATCACCTTAATTCTCAGGTTTGAGTTTGAGATCTTCTTGCGTTAATTTGTCATCAATTCTGGAGAAATAAGATAATATATACGTTACTGGTGCAGTATAATCAATTGCATATTCGTTCGTGGAATAAGAGCCGCTTACATCAAAATACACTTTAGCAGGAGGCATCTTACTGGTTGAGATTGCTTTTACCTGGATCGGATCTCCGCCTGGCCAGTTATTCGGTCCACCGACAAGTTGCCCTGGAACTGTAATACCCGTACTTTCATGGATTCTATTATGCACGTTCTGTGGTGTCTTGGTGCCAGCACCCGTTAAGTAACTGGTCCCATTAGTATTTCTGCCCAATATATAATGTACCTGATCCATTGCGCCATATAAATACTCTATTTTAGGTTCGATCTGATAAGCCAGCACCAGCATATTGCCCTTTGCTATCGCAATTCGGCTAGATGCCCAGGTGTATTCATCATTTCGTAAGGAACAAGCATAACCATCTGCAGCAATTTGTTTTACTGTAGCATCCGCGTAACTAAGAAAGGCTTCCTTTACCTTGATTTTTAACGTTTCATCTGCATGCTTATTGGTAAGATAAGCCCATTGTCCGAAGGCTAGTGTATTCATCCAAGAAAAGGCGTCAGGTTTGACTGTAAGTATATCGGAATATTTTTGCTGTAAGAATTGTTCATATGTTGCATTGCCTGTTGTCTTAAATAATTCTGCAGCAACCCATATACGATCATCAGCATCAGCTGTCATTTTAACATTAGAGTACTCTTTTCCTATAGCTTGAAGCCAGCTACGTTGTCCGTTCTCATTTGTTTTGTCATAAGGACCTGAACCTGTGTTCTGATTTGCATCAACGCGAAAGATGGGCTCAGGATGGCTTTCTAGAAAGGCAAAGGCTTTTTGAGCGGAAGTCAATAGTGTCGCTGCATATTGGGGGTCATACTGTTCGTAGATTCGGGCAGCCATAGCATTAGTAGCGCCAAAGATAGCCGTACCATAGGTAGAAAGACCATAGATATACCGATTCTGTACATCTTCAACAGGTTTAATTTTTAATTCAGGCCAATATTTCCCTGATGTTTTAAGATAGACACCACCATCGGGACGCTGCATTTTTAGCATCCAATCCAGCTCAACCTTCATTTCTACTAGTACATCAGGCATATTCGAGGCTGTATCTACAGTTGATAGACTTTCAGGGAAAAACATTTGACCTTTATTAAATTTTTCTGGCTGAGCTTCATATGCCAGTAAAATATTGGCTACTGTAACTCCGGCTGTCGGGGTATACTTGCCGAAATCACCTGCATCATACCAGCCGCCGCTTACATCCAAAATCTGGCCAGTCGTGCTGACTTCGTCAGTAAAAAATACTTTTGCAGTCTTATCTTTTTCATGTCCTGCTGCATTCGTTAGACCGGTTATCGGGTCATTGATTGGGGTATTGCTTCGTGCCAGCGTAAAAGACCGCAATGTATGTATGAAGGGGATATTATAGACATTATCTGCAATTTTAAAGTTATAAGAACTACCAATTCCATCTACTGTCACCATATAGGTACCGGGGGTAGTTACTGCCGAGAAATCCGCTTGTCTTACGGTATCGTTGGAAGAGATATCGATACGCGGCGCTGACAAATTTCCTTTATAGACAATCTCATTAGTAGCAGTATTGACTACTTTAAACTCTTTTGCACCCTTGCCTGCTACAACAACCGCAACTTTAGGATATTGTCTCAAGGTCTCTCCCGACAATCGGGTAGAATGGATCGTCTATATATACAGAGAATTTATCTAAAGCAGAAAAGTAACGTGCGCCATATGACGCTAATATACCTGAACTACCGATCCCAACAAAGATCACATTACTAGCATTATATATCATTTGGCATGCTTTATTTATACTCGTTTGGAAGATCGGGGTTGAAACCCTATCCATAAACTCCAAAAAGATAGTCTTATCATCAATTATTTTTTTGGGTCTTTGATCTTGAAGATATATCTTCAGTTTAACTTTGAACTCAGAGAACCCAACACAGTGCATCTTGCGGCAAAACCTTAAAATCGTGGTGGTGGAAACATGTGCTTCATTAGCAAGATCTCGAATTCTCATGTATATAACCTTATCTTTACTTTTGCTGATATAGTCATATAAAGACAATTCAAGCTCATTCAAACTTTGAATCTCTTCAATATTAAACATGAATCCACCTCCATTCTTAAGTAACATAGTTATTGTATCGTATTTAGGCAGTTACTGTAAATATTTTCTAGATATAGCTATTGGATCATTCTTTCAAATACACTAATTTGCAAAAATATTGAAATGGAATACTTTAACACAACGTTAACAAATTATTAATCCTTTGTACCTAATTTAGTGCCATAATGAGAGCAAGGGCCGAGCCTGTCAAACATGTTAGCTCATACTCGCAAACGAAGTGAACAGAATTTCATTGCGCAGGAAATGCTGAATCCATTGCATCGGCCGGATGTTATTTTAGGCGGCGGTTCTCGTCACTTTTTACCGAAGAGTGTACCAGGTTCCAAACGGAGCGATGAGCGCAATATAATAGAAGAATTTAAAGAGCAAGGATACACGGATCAGCCTACTCTTATGGACATGACGAAGACTGCCATTAACGTATTAAGTAAGAATCAGAAGGGCTTTTTCCTCATGGTAGAAGGCGCTTCGATTGACAAACAACTTCATGCCATGGACTGACTGGCAGCGAGCTACCTATGATACGATCGAAATGGATAAAGCGGTAGGCATTGCTAAAGAGTTTGCCAAAAAGAATGGCGATACGCTGATTATTGTCGTAGCGGATCATGCTCATGGCGCCAGCATTACCGGCACTTACCATGAAAAAGACGGTAAAACCGGCCGTGAAGCAGTTCGCATTTATGCTGATGCTGGCTGGCTGCGGCAGTTTGCCAAAGAATCAGGCAGCATCTTAGTGGTATCTACTCATGACAGACAAATAATGAATCAATTTGAGCGAATTTGTTCCCTAAGGAAACAGTCAGAGGAGGTGATTGGAAGTGCGACTTCTAATCGCCTGGCGTAATTTACTGGCAAAGCCGGTTCAAAGTGGCTTGACTGTACTTATCGTAGCTGCTACTATCGCCATGCTGGCTTGGTTAGAGCTACGGAACCTTTTGACCTCATTGTCGGGGCCAAAGGCAGCCCAAATCAGCTTGTCTTAAATACGGTTTTTTTAAAGGATGTGCCCATTGGCAATGTGAGTCATGAGATTTATGAAAAATTGTCAGAGAATCCACTAGTGGCTTCGGCTATTCCACTGGCCTTTGGTGATAACTATAAAGGATATACCATAGTAGGCAGCGGGAGTGATATCTTATCCATCAACCCAAGGTTAATCAAGGGGAATGGCTGCAATTAGCGGCAGGACGCCCCTTTTCTGTGCCATTTGAAGCTGTTGTCGGAGCAAAAGCTGCTCAGGAGCTAGGGCTAAGGCTAGGAGATGAGTTTAAATCAGCTCATGGTTTTATACCTGGAGGCCATACACATGACCATGCCTATCAGGTTGTGGGTATACTGCAGCCAGTGAATGGTCCTTATGATCAGGCTGTTTTAGTTCCGATTGAAAGTATCTGGCTAGCCCATGAGAAGCATGAATCTAAGGTTGAGGGAGAGGCTATTGAAGACAGTCATGAACATGACCATGCTATTGAGGACAGTCATGAGCATGAACATGAAGTCACTGCCATTCTGGTAAAACCCAAGGGCTACAGTGAAGCGATGCGCCTGTACCAGCAGTTTCAGCAGGAAAAGGGAGCCCAGATGATTTTTCCTGCTCAGGTTATTGTTCAGTTATTTAGTATTTTAGGGCAGGGGGAACAGATGCTAAGGAGCATCGCCTATGTCATTATTGTGATGGGATTAATGATTATGACCTTGTCTGTATATTGGTCGGCTCTTGGACGTACTCGGGACCGGGCTGTATTACGGGCATTAGGAGCCAGTGCTAGGGATATTTTTCTGTCATCCTGGCTGAAAGTGCCCTGCTGACGATTCTTGGCGTCGTGATTGGCATACTAACAGGACATGGAATCTATTTGGCATTGGTGAAGGTTATGGAAAGTAAAACAGCGATTGTACTGGCATCGGGAGTTACTCTTGAAGAAATATACATCATCATTGGCGGTACTTTATTTGGTATCCTCTGGACTGATTCCCGCAGTACTTACCTATAAGATGGATGTTGCAAAATATTTGTGATGCAAATTTCATGCTAGCTAAGGATTTTTTTTTAAAGCAGTTCTCCGCAGCTTTGATCCGGAAAACCCGGCAGAAAAGCCCTGTGGGAGAACTGCTTTTTTATAATAGTGCAGGAGTTTTATATTTCAATGATGGCTGGTGATCCGAAAAGGAAAGCTGGAGCTGCGCATTGGCGCCACGATGGACCATCATAGAAATCAAGGACTCTTATCCGATGGTCTTTTAACCCAGATACTGAATTTTGCAAATCATGCTGAGCTGAATAAACAATAAAATACATCATAAAAAAGTATCAGCATGATTACGCTGATACTTTTTTACTAATACTAGAAGGTATAAGTTTTGTAGGTATATAAGATTTTATGAACCACAAAAGAGAACACAAAAATATAAATAATCCCTTTGTGTACTTTGCGTCTTTGTGGTTCGATCCGTTCTAAATGCTTTAAAGACGTTAATAAAGATTTTATATGTCTCTTCTAGTGATTAAATAGCTGGAAGGAATAATAATTTAGTCATCAATAAAATCTTTCGAATCCGTTCCTTTGGTTTCTAAATATCCTTTTCCCCAAGTACTTATGGATTCTAAGATTGGCTGAAGACTTCTTCCAAGATCAGTCAAAGAATATTCAACCTTGGGGGGAACTTCAGCAAAGACCTTGCGGGAAATCAGTCCATCTTGCTCCAGCTGCCGAAGTTGTTGTGTAAGCATTTTTTGACTGATTCCGTTTATTCCTTTCTGAAGGCAGCCAAAGCGTTGATGATCTGTAGTTAGTAAGTTTCTTATAATAAGTACTTTCCATTTATGTCCTATTAAATTGATTGCTTCTTCGATAGGACAGACTTTAATATTCAAAGTGTCAGCCTCCAGTAAATTCAATAATACTTACCATCCCGTTTGTATTGAACGAAATAGTGCCTTATTGCAAAAAGTAACTTTCGCTCTTATTATAGTAACAAATGTACTTGTAGGCAATACGTAGTGCCAATTACATTATGGTTGAAAAAGAAAGGATGGCATTATGAAGATCAATAAAAAATATACAACGATAGTATTTGGATTTCTAATGGGAGGTTTCACATCATGTATTATTTCCGCTGTTTTAACACTTGCGAATAGTGGAACTGAAGATTTTCTCGTGCATTGGATAAAAGAGTGGATGATTGCTCTTAGTTTAGCTGTTCCCATTGCAACATTTATTCCCCCGATTATTAAGCGAGGGATCGCACGAATTACGGAAGATTTCTAAAAGTATAATCGCAGTAAAACGATGATGAAAAAAATTAGGAGGATTTGTAATGGAAAAAATAAATGTTAATTCGTTATTAGACTTTTCAAATGAAAAATCGGTGCGTAAAGCTCTTACCCATGAAGGCAGTAAGCTCGATACAGGACTTTTATTGTATGCCCCTGGGCAGAGTACGCCTGAGCATACCCATAAAGATATGGACGAAGTCTTTTATATTGTTGAAGGTGAAGGCGTACTCACGATTAACGGTAAAGAATTTACTCTCAAAGAAAAGGATATCATCTTATCTCCGCGGGGAGAAGGACATGGCTTTTTTAATAAAAGTACAGGTAATCTAGTGGTTCTGCAGGTTAAAATTTTTTAAATGTAAGATAGCAAAGGATGTAAGGTTTCGATCATATAGGAGGTAAAACGATGAGAAGTATTCGTGATATTCACAAACAGGTAACTCATGATGAAGCTATGGAGATGTTGGGACAAGGCGAGTATGGAGTGCTTTCTACAATGGATAAAGATGGATATCCTTATGGATTGCCATTACATTATATCATTTTAGATGATGCTATTTATCTGCATTGTGACTTGGAAGGGCATATACTGGATAATCTTTCTTACAATGATAAAGTGTGCTTTACTGTTGTTGGATATACACAGGTGCTGCCTAGTTCCTTTACTGCAAACTATGAAAGTGTTATTGTTTTTGGAAAAGGGACTTTGGTAGAAGGATCTGAAAAAATCAATATGCTAAAGGGATTAGTGAGAAAATTTAGTCCTGAATATTATGATAAAGGGCTGAAAGTAATTGATGCTTTTAAAGATAAATGTTCAGTGATACGTATTGATGTAGAACATATTACAGGTAAGAAGCGAAGCTAACGTAGAAAAGCTAGAGGTGGCAGGGAGCGTACTCCCTCCACCTCTAGCTTTTAAGCAAACTCATTAAGTTGTTTTCTGGATTTTATTAGTAAAACATGCATAGAAACATTCAACATAATTGATAATAAGAAGAAATGTTTTGTAAGGAGTTCGGCAATGCAGTTGCCCTTGAAAATCTTTTTAGCAACCGTATTTCTTTCCATCGCTTTATTCTTTTTTGTTATATATGACTCGATGGCAGGTAATAATTTGCAAAATGTACCTTCTGAGGCAGTCAAAGGTAAAATGGTATTTCAGAAAAGAGCTTGTATTGAATGTCATACCGTATTTGGTAACGGGGGATATTACGGAGGCGATCTTACTAAGGTATATGAAAAGTTTGGAAGCAATGGATTAAGAGAATATTTAACCCAGCCTCCATTGCTTAGTGGAGCAAAGAAAAAACGGCATATTTACTTAAGTAATGAAGAAGCAGAGGAAATTACCGCATATTTTCGTTTCCTACAATCAATTCCTAATATGGATTGGCCGCCAAGACCTAAAAAAGAGGAAGCTGGAGTAAAGTAATGAAAAGGGGTTAGAAAAGTTGTTTCGATCTCAGCACCTGAGTTATAAATATGCTTTATTTGCCTACTTCCTTTTTGGCTTACAAGGGTTAGTAGCATCGGGTGGAGCAATTGATCTTCTCTTTCCCGACCTTGGTAACCCGATTCCGTTTGTATCCGGAAGAGCTTTTCATTTGAATGTTAGTATCTATTGGCCGTTGATTGGAATGATTGGCGCCATGTATTTCTTTTTTTGCCAAGAGGCGGAGCGGGAATTTTACAGTTTGAAACTAATAACGATTAACTTTTGGATTCTGGCTAGCACACTAGGCCTAATCTTAGGATCGTTATTGCTCGGTTTCAATGAAGGGAGAGAATATCTAGAAGCAATCTGGCCCTTGAAACTAGCAACGGCAGCTTGTACGATTCTACTGTGCTTTAATCTGCTTACGACCTATCTGGCTTCCGATATGCCTAGGAGTAGGGCAACATTAATTAGCATGGTAACAGGAAGTGTCACATTAATCATTTTTTATGTGCCGAATATCGTATCCTATGCTCACCCGACAGTCGATGAAATCGCTAAATTTATGGTGGTACATATATGGGAAGAAATGTCTTTGGAGCTTATCGGTACGGGAGTATTAGCTGCCTTGCTGATTCAGGTGACAAAGGTTAAGCGGCAGGCTGTAGAAACAGCCATATATTTAGACATTACATTCGCAATCTTAGCTGGGATTTTGGCAACAGGGCATCATTATTATTGGATCGGGGTACCATCATATTGGCTTTGGATTGGTGGCACTTTTAGCGCAATGCAAGTACTGCCCGCGATTGTATTATTGTATACGACGGTGAAATCGATGACATTCAAGGGGATTTTTGATTTGTCCAATCGGGATAAAATAACGCTGTCTCTCATCGGTTCCAGTATGTTTTACCATATATTTGGTGCTGGATTTTTAGGGTTTCTCATGGCTTATCCACCATTAAACCGATATGTACATGGGACCTATATTACATCGGCTCATTCCCATCTTGCATTATTTGGTGTATTTGGTTTTTTAGTTTTAGCGCTCTGTTTTCATATCCTATTTACAGAAATCATACTTGTCAAGGAAATGTATCGCTGGTGCTGGGGTGCGATCATTTCTTTAAATGCCGGATTATTAACGATGGGGATTGGGTTATTAATCGCTGGCGGACTACAAGTTTATTTCTGGCGCGTGATTGGGCTCGGTATTGGAGAAACTAACGAATTCATTAGACCATATCTTTTTATTAGGGCATTTGGCGGTTTTTTATACGCCATAGGGAGTTTAACGTTAACCTTCGTTGTCATAAAAAGCATATGGCCCAAGATACAAGTAATCTTTCAAAGTGAAGGGCGTCTTTCTGTGATAAATTGTGATGATTTACATCGTATGCATAGATTGGTGGGAGATTTACTGCAAGAGGAAAAAAAAATAGAGCCGCTGCTTAAGAGAATTCAGGTTCTATACCAGAGTCTGCTTTTTTTTAATAAAGAAAAATAAAAGAGAAGGAAGAGGAGTATGGAAGGAACAGAATGCATATACTGCTAATATTAGACATAAAACGAGGGAAAAGCAGATAGGATAAGCTATAGTTGATTGTCACGGTATATTTGGAGCAATAGGGATTTTGCAATGAAGGCGTGGTCATGATACCATGAAAAAAAAGATAAAGAAGGTGGTAAATTGGGCAAGAACAAGTGCTATTGTGGTAGTACTATGTTTGAGAAGGTGGACATTACGCCCGTTGGAATGATGGATAAAAAATTTTTTACCCGCTGTCCTCAATGTGGCCTTGTAATAAGCGGTTCTGAGCATCCTAATGAAAATAAAAATACTTCGAAATGCTCTGTCTTAAATTTTGTTCGTGGGGCACTCGAAAAATACTAAATCGATCAATAAGAGCCTGAGGGCTCTTTTTTTATAGAATTTATGAACCACAAAAGCACAGAGTTTTTTAACCCTAATTATCTTTTCTCAGTTTTCTCTGCGCATACTGCTGTGATACTGTAAAGAAAAGAATGGATTTATCAAAATAGAATGAATTTACAAAAAAGGATTGAATTTATGGAATGGTGATGATATATTGTATTAGTAAAACGTTTAACGTGAAACCTTTTAACGAATGGGGAGGTGCATACTATTTAAATAGCTTTACCAATAAGGATATATACACGAATCGTGATGATATAGCCTATGCTGACGTATTATGCTAAAATGTTAATGCTAATCTTTAACGTGTGGGTTTGAGCATTTCATGGGCAGTATTGCGTTAGTATATTTAATTAAGCTATTTAAAAGGAAACAGAAAAGGAGATTTTTATGGCAATCACCCTTAAAAGTATCGCTAAAGCGGCAAATGTGTCGATTACCACGGCTTCGCTGATTCTTAACCAAAAAGAAGGAGCAATTCGGTTTTCTGAAGACACCATTCGAAGGGTACGTGAAACTTCTCTTTCGTTAGGGTATGTGCCCAATATGTCTGCGCGCAATTTGCGCCAAAGTGAGAGTGGAAATACAAGTTTGACATTAGCTGTTTTGTGGCCTATCGATGCGCGTGTTGGGTTGATTGGAAGAATTTTAACCGGGATTCATCATTTTACTTCTTCCCTTGAAACGATTACAATCAACCTTCTAGTAAAGACGATGAACGAAAATGGTATTCAAGGTGTAAAAGAATTATATGACCCAAACCTATTTAATGGTGCAATTTTGGCGAATGCGTCAGTAGAAGACGAGGCGTATATTCATAAAGTTCCGCCAAGTGTTCCGATTGTGCTTTTTAGTAGAACCTCTCCAACCTATCCATATGTTTGGGCGAGTTATTTTGAGACAGCCAAAAAAGTAGCAGAGCATTTTATTGAAAATAAGCATCGACGAATCGTTATTTTGGCATCAAATCTTTCATCGCAAGCATTGGATCAAAAACTTGCGGGTTTAATTGAAGCGCTGGATGGAAAGGAATATCTCATAAGACACTGCTCCTTTACAGAAGAGAGTGGATATGATGCAGTTGCTAAGCTTATCGAGGCTGGTGATGTACCAACAGGATTGATTTGTGTATGTGATCAAACTGCTATGGGGGCTCTTTCAGCTTTACATGACCGCGGCATTCGTGTACCGGATGAATGTGAGGTTTTTGGTTTTGACAATCAAAGCTTTTCAAATTTTACGATTCCTAAATTATCAACAGTAAATTTGCCGGTAGAGGAAATGGCATATAGTGCGATGGAGCTATTAGTTCAAGAAAATCTTGATCCAAACAATCTTGTAAGGCATAAAAAATTTGAATTAGAAATGATTCATAGGGGTACAACAAAAAAGTTAATATAAATATGAGGAGGAATAGGAAATGAGTATAGAAATTGTAGATTTTATTCAAAAACATAAGGTAATTACGATATGTCGTAGACTTTACGGACAGGATTTGCTTAATTTAGTTAGGGCTTTGCATCAAGGTGGAATTAACATGGTCGAAGTGACCTTTGACCAAAGTGATCCGGACTGCATTAATAAGACAGCTGAGGCGATCCGCATGTTAGTTGAAAATTTCGGAAGCTCTATGAAAATCGGTGCAGGAACAGTTCTTACAAAAGAACAGGTAAGAGCGACAAAAGATGCAGGAGGAAGTTACATTATTTCTCCAAATGTTGATGTTGAGATTATAAAGTACACAAAGGAATTAGGACTTGTTTCAATTCCTGGAGCAATGACACCATCAGAAATCTTAACAGCTCATAACACAGGAGCGGATTTTGTAAAACTGTTCCCAGCAGGAAACCTTGGATTTGACTACATAAAAAACATTATGGCTCCTATCAGCCATGTGAAGCTTATTGCTACAGGAGGAGTTACGGAAGAAATACTTCCAGAGTACTTAAAACTTGGTTTTGCAGGTGCCGGGATAGGTGGAAGACTTACAGATCGAAAACTTATCACCACAGGAGAGTTTGAAACATTTACAGAACGGGCAAAAGGATTTTCAAAAGTAGTAATGGAGTATTAATCAAGTTTGAACAGATTGGCGTATTGGAGTAAGAAATAAAACCTGGTCCTATAAATATTAAATCTGAGGAGAAGCTTCTTTTGAAACCAACTATATTATTTCTTATAGGTTTGCCTGCATCAGGGAAATCTACTATTGGAAAGATTATAGCATCGCAATTCAATTTCTGTTACTTAGATAAAGATGTTGTTTGCAATACATTTACAAAACAGTTGCTAGAACTAAAAGGGCATTCCCCTAATGATCGGGAGTGTGCGTTCTACAGCGATGTTATAATGGATCTAGAATATAAAACACTATTAGATATTGCAAATGATAACATTCAAATTGGAAAATCAGTTGTTCTTGATGCACCGTTTATTAGCTATTTTTCAAATGTTCGTTATGTTGAGCAGCTAAAAGAAACCTATGATTGGAAGAATGTGACGGCCATTGTGCTTCAAGTCCATGTTGACTTTCCTATATTGAAGTCTAGAATGATAGAAAGATCTGTCGACAGAGACCAATGGAAACTGGATAATTGGGACGTTTACATAAAATCAGTACAAGAAAAACAATGTTTGTGGGAAAACATAAAAATAGTCCAATTTAACAATAACAACGCATCGATCAGCACCCAAGATATTCAATACCTATTTACAGTCTAATCCCAAGATTTACTAAAATTTAGGAGTTGTAGGATTTATGGAGACTAGTCCGATCGTAAAATCAACTAGTAATTCAAAAATGGCGACAAAGGGTGTCGGATTTATTCAACCCAAGGTATTCAAGATATACCAGCCTTTGAGATGAGGTGTGTTGATTCTATCGGAGCAGGAGATGGGTTTGTAGCTGGTTTTTTGGTTGGGCAGCTTCGAGGTTTGAATGATTATAAATCTGGAGAGATCGCTAATGCTGTAGGAGGGCTAGCGGTAACCGTCCTTGTTGATATAGAAGGATATCCAACGCAGGAAGAACTCGATAATTTTATCCGTAAACACCCAGTTGTAGACCGCTAGCTGGTTTTATAACTAAGAGCAATAATAATTCTTAGATTAACCGATAGCAACTAATGTAGCCCCAATTGCGATGAGCGCTACGCCAAATCCATTTAATAAACTTATCTTTTCTTCGAGAAATGCCACGGCAATGATTGTTGCTAAAACAACACTGAGCTTGTCAATGGGGGTATTAGGCGTTATCAAGATGCTGCTTTGCCAAGTAGGCTGAGTTGACAGCGTCTTGGATCGCTTTCTTATTCATTCTCTCACTCCATCTATCAAAATAGCAGGGATAGCTGATACCACAGGTTCTGCATTCTATATACTGCTGCGTATCTTTTTGTTCACGTTTATCATACATATGGGGAAGAAGCTCATTCGTATTTTTAAGCCCAGGAGCATCTGAATCTAGCATATATGAATATTCATATGTAGCTACATATTTTAATACAAGATGGTCATCATTACAGCTTGGACATATAATACGATTCATTACAGGCATAGTTCTTCACCCCTATTATTATTATTATTATTATTTTGTCATCAACAACATTATCCGAAGATGATATTATCTACTATTATTATAGCCATTTTTATCGCTATCACTCCCATTAATAGTAGATCGTCTTCGAGAAAATAGTGCCAAAAGTATTAAGAACGATCATTCTTAAAAAATACCAGAAATACTTGTCCAAGCATATAATGGTTCATGATAAGAATTGTTATATGGAGGACGACTATAGTGTTCGCATGCATAACCATCATGTTGAAGAATTATTTGCAATGGTCAGGGTTGGTACACCCGTGATGATTCGATGACATCACCAAGTCTCTAGTACCTCATCTGCTTTAAAACTATAGATAATTTAGCGAGGATTTTTAATGCAGATGAGGTACTAGGGTATGTTTGATATTAAATGTAGTTGTATTTTGGCAGCTCGCTGCAGTAATATAGTAGTTAAGTAATCAATGAATTAGTAGGAGAATCGTATGGATGAATTAAGCACAGAACATTATTTGCGTTCCATAAAATTATTGCGAGATCAAGTAGAAAGCTTCGATCAGTATCCCTTTTCCTTGCCAATTTTTCGTGATTTAGATGAGTTGGAGTTTCACCCACAGGTGACATTTATTGTGGGGGAAAACGGTACGGGAAAATCTACACTGCTAGAGGCAATTGCGATTGCCTGGGGATTTAATCCTGAGGGCGGAACTCGCAACTTTAATTTTTCTACGAGAAATTCCCATTCTCAGTTACATGAATGCATTCGTTTAATTCGAGGTATAAGAAAACCTAAGAATGAATTTTTCTTACGTGCAGAAACCTTTTATAATCTGGCAACGCAAATTGATGA
Organism: Pelosinus baikalensis; assembly: GCF_020819555.1. Lineage (NCBI taxonomy): Bacteria > Bacillati > Bacillota > Negativicutes > Selenomonadales > Sporomusaceae > Pelosinus > Pelosinus baikalensis. The sequence continues at coordinate 93,665 of NZ_JAJHJB010000009.1, read as the reverse complement.
GCTTCAAGTGAGTCATTTCTATGGAGGAAAGTCATTGCATGAGCAGTCTCATGGAGAAGCTTTCTTTGCGACTTTCATGAATAAATTTAAGGGTAAAGGACTATACCTATTAGATGAGCCAGAAGCCGCCTTATCTCCCATGAGGCAAATGGCAATGATTTTAAGAATGTATGACTTGGCGGATCAACAATCGCAATTCATTATTGCAACTCATTCGCCTATCATAATGGGATACCCGGGTGCAACAATTTTACAAATAGCAAATAATAGGATTGAAGCGATTGCATACGAAGAAACAGAGCATTATATCGTAATGAAAGAATTTATAAATAATCGTAAAAAAATGTTAGACGTACTGATGGAATGATTGAAGTAATAGCGTAATACTAATTTGTTGCCTAAGATCGTAAGGCGAAATCCCCATGCTAGCTTGTATAGCATGGGGATTGACTTATTCCACCGTCTTTTTCTGTCCAAAATGATTCGCTCCAATAACCCCGGTTATAATCATCAGCGAGCCGATCAGATGATAGATGGTCACTTTTTCACCGAGAAATAGTGACCCGGCGGCAATGGAGACAACTGTTGATAGATTGGTGAATACACTCATTTTTGAAGCTTCTATTTTGGATAAGATATAGTTTGCTGTCAATGCTGTGACGAGGGAAGACAGGATGCCCAGATAGAGGATAGAGGTGATAAAAGTACCGCTGGCAAGAGGAGCAAAAAAGAGATCCAATGTCCCGGCCATTCCATGGTGGGCGAGAGAAACCGCTCCAAAAGCGACAAAGCCAATTGCCAGCATAAAATAGGAAAGTTCTGCTGGGCTAAAATGCTTCGAAAGAGAACGGGCCAAGACGCTGTAACCGGCAAAAGTTACGCATGTTAAGAACAATAGGAAGAGCCCCATCAGGTTCGACAAATCGATGCTGCTTCCCGTCAGAATAAAGATAAATATAACGCCGAACACTGACAGGAAGATGGATAGCTTCTGCAAGAGAGTTGTTGCTTCCTTCAAAAATATAGAGGCGAATACCATTGTCACGACTGGTGTGAATGCGTACATAATGCCTCCTTCGGCAGAGGTAGCATGCTGCAGTCCGAAGGATTGAAACATGAAGAATCCCAGGGGATAAATAGCTGCTAGCAGTAGTGCTTTATACAAGGGTTTGCCGCGGTACGTAATTTTGACCCAACCGAAGACAACTGGAACTGACATGACGAAAAAAGAGGCAGCAAAGCGGTAGGTCAGCGTGTCGAGGGGATGTGCATATTCGAGGGCTATCTTGGTAAATAAAAATGAAAACCCAATAATCACCGCATTAAGTACGGCAAATAAATAAGCAAGTCGTAGTTCTTTTTGCTTCATTGTATATCACCTTCCTAAACAATCGGGGAGTAGTGGCGAATGTCTCACCCGTTATCTTAACGGTATTATAAAATGCTGATTCTAACAATGCTTTTTTAGTGAAACTGTATCGTAACAGTTTCCTGAGGTATAATAAAGAATACCAAAAAGATTGATTACAACGCAAATGCCATATTGATTTCCGAGGATTCTAAGCAGGGGGAAAGTGGTGTGAAAAAATATTTTTCGATCCTATCCGATATCGAGGATAAAATCAGAGGAGGGCAGTATCGTTCTGGTCAAAGGCTGCCATCTCTTCGCAGCGCTGCAGAGTTGTATAGGTGTAGTATTAGCACAATTATGCGGACATATGTAGAGCTGGAAAAGCGTCATGCTATTTATTCAATTCCACAAAGTGGCTTTTACGTTGTTGCTAAGCCTGGAGATTTACATAATAGTACCAAGGGAGGAACCATCGATTTTGCTTCAGCCTCGCCGGATTTAAATGTATTCCCGTATTTGGATTTCCAGCATTGCTTGAATAAAGCGATCGACAAATACAAGTATCACTTGTTTACCTACGGTGATTCCCAAGGGCTGGAGACATTGCGGCAAACGATTGTATCTCATTTGGCTAATGCCCAAGTGTTTGCAAAAAGGGAACAGATCATTGTTACTTCTGGTGTCCAGCAGGCATTGGAAATTTTGGCGAAGATGCCGTTTCCCAACGAGAAAATGGTGGTTTTAGTTGAACAACCCAGCTACGATCTTTATTTACGTTTTTTGGAAGCGGAAGGAGTACGTGTTTGTGGGATTACTCGTAGGGCACAGGGGATTGATTTGCAAGAATTAGAGGAGAAATTCAAAAATGGCAAGATTAAATTTTTTTACACCATGCCGCGATACCACAATCCCTTGGGTACCTCTTATACTAGGGAGGAAAGAAAGGCGATTGCCAAGTTGGCTGATAAATATGATGTGTATATTGTGGAAGATGATTATATGGCGGATTTGGGAGCAGAACAAGATTTTGAACCGATTTTCGCCTACGACCAGACCTCTCATGTTGTTTACCTGAAAAGCTTCTCAAAAATCATTTTTCCAGGATTGAGGCTGGGAGTGGCCGTTTTGCCGGAAGGGCTGCTAAAAACCTTCCTTGCTTACAAAAGATACGCGGATACCTCACTTTTGTCTCAGGCGGCGCTTGAAGTATATATCAAAAATGGCATGTACGAGCATCATAAACACAAAATAGGCAGCTTGTATACAGCGCGAATTCATGCGTTGAATGAGGCAGTAGAACGGTATAATATTAAGGACGAATTGCTAGAAGTGTCGAAGGGCAGTTCTGGCGTCTATATGCAGTTTAAACTGCCGGAAAAAGTGAATATAGATGGTCTTATGAAGCGGCTTGCGGCCAGGAATGTTAGCGTCGTACCTGGAAAAGGATTTTATTTGTCTGATTACCTGAAGCAGGAGAAGTTTTTACGGATCAGCATTTCACGAGCGCAGCTGGAGCAAATCGATGAGGGAGTTAAGACGATTGTTGAAGAAGTGAAGCGTCAGAACAATCGATAATTCTTGACATTGGAGTAACTCTAAGGTTTATCCTCTTATAAGGGGTGATAATATGGGTGAAAGCATATTAGGAAAAGAAAAAATTACTACATTATTTCTAAAATACAGTATTCCTACGATTTCGGGGATGCTATTTTTAGGGCTCAATACAATTGTGGATGGTTTCTTCGTCGGTAATTATATTGGGGCCAATGCGTTAGCAAGTGTAAATATTGCTATGCCATTTTCGAGTTTAATGCTTGCCGTTGGTGTGATAATCGGGATTGGGACGCAGAGTCATATTGGTCAAATGTTAGGACAGGGCAATATAAAAGAGGCGAATGATACCTTCAAAACAGCGCTTATTTTAATCGTGGGGGTGTCACTCTTGTTATCCATAATGGCTATTGGAGCTACAACACAGATCGCCGGTTTCTTGGGGGCAAATGAGCAATTAATGCCTATGGTAACAACCTATATTAGTTATATCGGTTTATTTCTGCCTTTTTTCGGGGTTATGTTTGTTTTGGATTATGTATTAAAAGTCATGGGAAAACCCATATATGCAATGGTGATTTTAGTTATTTCTGTTACAAGCCATATGCTGTTTAATTATTTATTCATTGTACAGCTGGCCTTAGGGATTAAAGGCGCTGCTTTTGCGACAGGACTAGGCTATAGTATCGCATTTTTATTAGCGATATTTCCTTTTATAACGGGAAGAACTACGTTGAAGCTGTGCAAAGGCAGCTTTAAGAAAACATCAGCCGCTACGATCATTTATAATGGGTCAGCCGAAGGGCTATCGGAGATTGGAACTGGTGTTACCACCTTTCTATTTAATATTACGCTTATGCGCTATGTCGGCGAGGTCGGTGTAGCCGCCTTTACAGCCATTAGTTATCTGTCCTTTATTGGCAATAATGTACTGATCGGATTATCAGACGGTGTCGGCGCGATCATTAGTTATAATTATGGCAGCGGTGAAATGGAGCGGGTAAAAAAGACAGTGAAGCTTGCCGCCTTGTCGGCATTAACGATTGGTGTAGGATTTTTTGCTGTGATTTCCATCTTTGCTAGAGAGATTATTGCCATATTCTTAGATGTTAACAGTGAACATATTCTTAATTTTGCTGTATATGGTGCGCGACTGTATGCATTTGCATTTCTCGTAAATGGTTTCAATATCGTTGCATCAGGTTACTTTACTGCGATTTCTAAGCCCAAAAGCTCTGCCTTAATTGCTTTGAGTAAAGGCATTCTATGGATTGGCGTAGGAATTCTTATATTACCGATTTTACTTGGTATTAAGGGCATTTGGCTTACAGTGCCCATTGCTGAAATGATGACATTGTTACTGTCTATAGCATTGATGTATAAGATTATTTTATGAAAATTATTTTAATGCCAACTGGTTGACATTTCAACTAGTTGGCATTAAAATTTAAGTAGTTGAAATATCAACTACTTAAATGAACTTTGCATGCCAAATTAAAATATCGAATTCTTTGAGAAGTGAGCATGCTTACTGTATTCAGTCGATTCGTGATAAGAAGTACGGGAATTTAAACTGTAAAGAGGTCATTCTATAGAGAGGTGAATATAAATTGGAAAAAGTTATTGTACAGAAATTTTCTGAAGAATATCAAGATGAAGTCATTGATTTAATTCTTACCATTCAGCGAAGTGAGTTTAACATTCCGATCAGCAAAGAAGATCAGCCGGATTTAAGTGACATACCTAACTTCTACCAATCTGGACGGGGGAATTTTTGGATTGCTATTTATGATCAACAGATTGTAGGAACGATTGCGCTGATTGATATTGGAAATCAGCAAGGTGCATTAAGAAAAATGTTTGTGAAAGCTGATTATCGAGGAAAAGGGCATAACATAGCCAAGCTGCTGCTATTACAGTTAACGTCATGGGCTAGTGAGCATAACATACGTGAAATATACCTGGGAACCACCGAGAAATTCGTAGCTGCACATCGTTTTTATGAAAAAAATAATTTTGTTCAAGTAGCAAAAGAGGTATTGCCAGATGCATTTCCGATTATGAAAGTGGATACAAAATTTTATAAGACGGGGCTTTAAATAATTACTAGTGGATGTTATACAGATGCCTTCACCCTTAATGAAAGTCTTATTGTGAAGATAACCTTGGTGGCATCATAGCACTGTTCATTCAGAAGAAAACGGTTGTTTCCCATTCTAATTCACCGGAATAGACTCAAGCCTTATTAATTCGTAAGTTAATAGATGCATTTGCAGTTTGGAGTATGACTAATGCGTCGAAGCGGTCAGGCTCGCATTTAAAAAGGTAACTTTCTGTCCTTTACTGGATGGGAGGTTGCTTATTTTTTTTGAAGAAAAATAATAAGATGTATGAACCACAAAGGCCCGATATCGCAATAAGTACTTGATAAATTGCCTTTAGTTATATATAATAATTACTATAAGTAACTATTATAGTATTAGGAAAAGAGGGATAGCATGGGTAAGGATGATATGGTCATTCCAATATTAGAAGCGTTGTGGCTTGCGAAAAAAGCACTAGAGTGTATGCCAGAACTACCTAAGGATATGAAACCTAGTCATATTCGCGTACTGGATGTGATTTATAAAAAGTACAATCAAAACGGGAGCGTTCGGGTCACCGATGTAAGTACAGCTATGCAGATTACCAAGCCTAGCATTACAAAGCTGATAAACGAATTGGTTGATATAGGAACGGTGAAAAAAACAGTGGCTGATGATGATAAAAGAATTGTACTGGTGGAACCTACCTCCTTTGGTAAAGAATGTGTACAAAAGTATGTTTTAGATTATCATGCAAAGCTGGCGGAATATTTTTCAGAAATGGAGCAAGGAAAATATCTGTCAATGATAGAGACTGTAGAATTCATCTATCAGTCTATGAAAGAGGTATCTAGAAAAAATGATGAATTGTAAAAGTAAAGATATTGAGATGCCAACACAATCTCATGTGTCTGAACGTAATACAATGATCGCTGTTGTATCCATTGCGATTGTTACCTTTATTGGCATTCTCTCAGAAACAGCATTAAATATTGCCTATGCTTTGTTAATGAATGAATTTGGCGTATCAGCAGTTGTCATTCAATGGCTAACCACAGGGTATCTGCTAACGTTATCCATCCTGCTGCCGCTTTCTCCACTATTTGTGAAGCATTTTCGGACAAAAGCATTATTTCAGGCAGCAGTCACCATTTTTACATTTGGAACACTTCTTTGCGCCTTTACACTGAATTTTGAAATGCTGTTCCTCGGAAGAATTGTTCAGGCAATAGGAACCAGTATTTCTTTCCCATTAATGATGAACATCATTTTAGAAAAAATTCCGATTGCTAAGCGAGGCAAATGTATGGGAATCGTTGGGCTTGTCACTAGTTTTGCACCTGCATTGGGTCCTACTTTTGGCGGGTTCGTTATTGAATGGATAAACTGGCATTGGATTTTTATCAGTATGCTGCCAATACTTGTGGTCTCCTTTATGATGGGCAGCAACTATATTCCTGACATTCATTCGAAAGAAAGAATAGCGGTTGATTTTCTATCTGTTCTTTTGTCCACCATTGCTTTTGTGGGTATTGTCTATGGAGTGAGTATATCCGCTGACTTAGGCTGGAGCAGTCCTGCCGTATTTGGCTATATTATGATGGGAGGGTTTAGTCTGGCTGCATTTGCGTATAGGCAGCTACGATTGGCTAAGCCGTTGATTCAGGTGCGTGTATTTTCCAATTCCATGTTTACCATAGGTGCATGTATTGTCATGATCAGTATGATGAGTGTCTTAGCGGCAGGCTTTGTGCTGCCATTGTATATACAAAAATCATTAGGATATTCCAGCATCGCAGCAGCGTTGGCAATGTTGCCCGGTGCGGTCGTAAATGGAATCATGTCTCCGGTTACCGGCAAGTTTTACGATACACATGGTCCTAGGCTTTTACTTACTACAGGGTTTTTGCTGCTTAGTATTACCCTGCTTCTTTTTTCACTTGTGTCGATTAGCTTCGTCGAATTAACCATTATCTATACCGTTTTCATGCTTGGCGCTTCTATGCTGGCAATGCCGGCGCAGACCAATAGTCTCAATCAGCTTCCCCAGCAATACTATGCAGATGGAGCTGCCATTATAGGTACATTGCAGCAAGTGGCCGGCGCAGTGGGAACCGCACTTGCCTCAAGTATTTTAACGATGAACAGTGTAAAATACTCCCAAGAGTTTTCCAATATGACGACAGATGGTATCGCTCAGTCGATTGCCTTTGGAACCCAGCAGAATTTCATGGTTTTTCTGATTCTGTCTGTTATTGGTTTGATATTGGCATTGTTTGTGCGAAGAAATACGATTTGTACCTAGTACAAGAATGAAAGGATGGTGTTTCACTTGAAAAAACGATATATTTGTTTTACGTTATGTCTATTCTTAGCTTTACGAGGTTTTCGTAAAGCTTTTTTCGCTTTCATAGCAGTTTTACACAACGTGGTGGGAAGTAAAAATATTGCAACCGATTAGGGAGAAATATGTACCATTATGGAATATATTAGGAATGATACTTTGGTATAAAATTGGATACTATAAAACAATTAAGTGCCTACTTGCTGATTTAAACTTTAGTATCTATTATTATAAATGTAAGAGTATATTTAAAGAGAAAATAAAATCACTCAGCAATAAACTAATTTTAGGGGGAATCGGAATTGGCAGTGAAAAATTGGCATAACGAAACAATCGGGAATAAGGCGGTGGATGCTTTAACCAAAAATGAATTCGACGCCGTATATTTTGCGACGACAAAAGAGGCAGCGGCTTTTATTATGGAGCATGTAAAACCGGGAACTACAGTAGGGTTTGGTGGATCAATGACAATCGACAGCATGGCAATTCAAGATCAAGTGAAGGCTGCTGGCGGAAAGGTGATTGATCATGGTGCAGCAGGTCTGACTGTGGAAGAGAGGATCGCTACTGCACGAGAAGAATTGGTAAGTGACTTATTCTTATGCAGCAGCAATGCAATTACCTTAGATGGTTTGCTAGTCAATATAGACGGAATGGGAAATCGGGTAAGTGCAATGACTTTTGGTCCTAAAAAAGTAGTGATAGTCGTTAGCACAGATAAAATATGCAGAGATGAAAAAGCTGCTTTTGAAAGATTAGAAAGTATCGCTGCACCCATGAATAATAAAAGGCTTGACATGCCAAATCCCTGTACGAGAACAGGCTCCTGTATGAACTGTCAAGCTAAAACTAGAATTTGCAGAGTATACTCGGTAATGAGAAAAAAACCGATGGTGACAGATATAACGGTAGTCGTTGTAGGAGAAAGTGCTGGATATTGATAATGTCTAAGGAGGAAGCAGGAGGCAAATTATCTTAACTATAAGAATTCTAGTAGAAGCAAGAAGTGCCACCCTATCGGGATAGAGTGGCACTTCTTTAAAACTAACGATTCCAAACGAAAAAAGTAGATTTTCAAACTGTCAATTCTGATTATTTCCTGGAAATTACGTATTGACCTATCATTCTTCTGTGAGTATAATAAAGTTGTCAAGACAACTAGAGTGGTGATATAAATTGAATTTTAAATTAGATGATTCATTGGGATTTATTCTAAATAAGACGAATACAAAACTTAAGAATGAATTATTTCAGCGATTCAAAGAATATGATGTTACGCCAGAGCAATGGGCTGTTCTCAACTGTTTATGGGAACAAGAAGGTGTTACTCCTAAAGAGTTAGCAGATCGTATCTTTAAAGATAAGCCAAATACTAACCGTATTCTTGAAAAGTTGCAAATGAAAGAATTGATTGTACGAAGACTTCATCCAATCGATAAAAGAGCTTATCAAATCTTTTTGACGGATCGAGGCTGGGCATTAAAGAAGGAATTAATTCCTAAAGTTATGCAATTACTAGAGACGGCAGCAATAGGAATCGAAAAACATAAAGTCCTAGAAATGAAAAAACTGTTAAATCAAATATATGATAATCTCACGTAGTTATTTTTTATCAATTTAGTTGCTGTGACAACTAAATTGATAATCATGGGAATCATTCCTGCTCATTAGAAACGCAGCTTACTGAAAGGACATAAAGACTGTTTAAAACCACACTTATATAGATATTCTAGTAGAGGACAGTACTACTTTTAGAATTTCATTATAGAAATATAAAATAAAGTGAGGTAAAGAACATGGAGAGTCGTTTAGTGAAAGAATTGAGTTTGCGTTATGAACCAGTAGCTGTTTTGCTAAGTAATGAAAAACCAGAAGGGGCACTTCAGAGTAAAGAAGGGCTGTGGAGCTGTACCATTCCGTTATTGATTGCAGCAGCCAAAGGGAAAACATCTGTTTTTGAACGTAAAACCACAGGATGTCCTGGGGGCAAAGCAGGATTAGGATTTGGTCAAATTCCTAATTATCCAGATGGGATTGAATATTTTTTGTCAGTTGGTAAAAGTGGACTATTTGAGGGAGAAGGATATTTAAAAGATCCAGAGCTAGGGGGAAATTTCGTTGAGTGCTTACCAATAACTGATATTCCCTATCAGTATGTCATCTTTAAGCCTTTGTCACAAGTTGAGGTGACGAACGAAGTACCTGAGTTAATTATATTTTATGTGAATACAGATCAGCTATCGGCACTTACGGTACTTGCAAACTATTATAGACCGGGAATTGAAAATGTAATGATACCTTTTAGCTCAGGGTGTCAGTCTATTTTTCTTGTACCCTACGCGGAAGCAGAGAAGGAAAATCCAAGAGGGGTAGTGGGCTTGACTGATATTACAGTGCGCCCCATGGTCGAAGCTGATATGCTGTCATTTTCTGTTCCATATAAGATGTTTCTGGACCTGGAAGAAAATATAGAAGGAAGTTTCCTAGAGAAACATTTGTGGCACAGAGTAGCGGCGAGAATAGAAAAGAAGTAAATGAAGTGTATCTAAAAATAAATAATGTAAGTTCAAAAGAGACAGCGAGGTTCAAGTTAGTGTAAAAACTAATGATGAACTTCGCTGTTAGAATTATATTTTGTGCAACTATTTAAAAATGACGTTTTAAAAATAACGATAATTCCAGCCTGTGAACAGTATATCCTGGAATTGACAAATAGTTATTTGTATGATACAAATAACTATAAGACGATGGGGAGTGAAAAGAAATAGTTAGTGAAGAAGAAAAATACAATCGTTGTGTAGAAGACATAGGTGAGTTGCTGCAAAAGACGGTACGAACGTTTCAAATTTTTGAGAGAGAACAGATTAAAATATCTGGTTTTACCAGCTCTCAATGTTATATATTACTAGAAATATATAAACACCAGAGTCTTTCCATTAATGAAATTAGTAAAAAAATGCACCTTGAAATTAGTACAATTACTAGAATTATGAACAATTTAGTTCGGGATGATCTTATCCTTCGTAAAAGAGGGGTATCTGATAAACGAGTTGTAGAGGCAGTTCTTACGGAGAAAGGTAAAGAGATTGCGCTGCAACTGCAGAAAAGCATTGAAAATTATTATAAAGATATCATATCGAACCTGCCGCGTGGTCATGTTCGCGAAGTCATGGGGGCGGTAGAATTGCTTGTAACCGCTTTAGAAAAAGCCAAGTATTAATAGTCAAAGAATGTATTAGAGAGGTTTGGTAGGATATTTGTATTATACAAATAGTAGACATCTATAGGAAATGAAGTAAATGACACAGGAGTCAATCAATTAAATAAAAGGAAGGGATTGAGTGTGATGGAAAATTTTATTCAGAAATTATTCGCGGAGCGAATCGGTGGAAGTAATTTCGGCAACGATGCAGTGCTATACAAATTTGAAAAAATAAAACGAGCCAAAAGAGAGGCGTGTAAAAACAATCCTAATGTGAGATTGATTGATCTTGGAGTGGGTGAACCAGATTGGATGGCAGAGGATGACGTTGTAGAAGTCCTATACAATCAAGCTAAGTTGAGAGAAAATAGAGGGTATACTGATAATGGCATCCAAGAATTTAAGGATGCTGCTGTTCAGTATATGGAGAATGTTTATCAAGTGCATGGTCTTAATTCAGCTAATGAAGTGAATCATGGAATTGGTTCCAAGTCGATTTTGGCACTTTTGCCGCTAGCTTTTATTAATCCTGGTGATATTACGATTATGACGGTGCCTGGATATCCTGTTATGGGAACGATGACGAAAGGCTTAGGGGGAGAGGTGGTCAATTTACGACTCTTAGCTGAAAACAATTATTTGCCTGATTTAGATTCCTTGACCTTAGAACAACGCCATAGAGCGAAATTGCTCTATATTAACTATCCGAACAATCCAACCGGAGCTACAGCGACTAAAGAGTTCTTTGAAAAAGTCGTACAGTTTGCTAAAGCAAACAAGATTATTGTTGTATCCGATGCTGCCTATGCAGCACTTACTTTTGAAGGAGAGCGCCCGCTTAGCTTTTTGTCTGTGGAAGGTGCTAAAGATGTGGGAATAGAAATTCATTCCTTATCCAAGGCGTTCAATATGACTGGATGGCGACTGGCTTTTGTATGTGGCAATCCAGTCGTGATTAAAGGTTTTGCAACGATCAAAGATGATAATGACTCCGGTCAGTTCGCTGCAATCCAAAAGGCAGGTGTTTATTGTTTGCAGCATCCTGAAATAACGGAAAAAACAGCTTTGAAATATTCCCGCCGACATACATTATTAGTAAATGCATTAAAACGTATTGGTTTTTCAGTCAGCAAGCCTAAAGCATCATTTTACCTGTATGTTGCCATTCCCCAACGTACTAAAGATGGAAGATGTTTTGTATCAGCAGCGGATTTTTCGGATTTTTTAATTCGGGAAAAACTAATTTCGACAGTTCCATGGGATGACGCAGGAGCATATATTCGACTTTCCGTTACTTTTGAAGCAAAGAATGAAGAGGAAGAGAAAAAGATCATTAGTGAGATAGCAGAGCGCTTAGGTGAAGTTAATTTTGTTTTTTAATACATGAGTGGAGCAAGGATTTTACTTATAGACGAGGGCTGATTATGAGTCAGTCTAACAGCCTACTATTACTTGATATTAGTAAATTACCGCTACGACTTGTACTATTCCTCGTATCAAGCGTAGCGGTAATTTTATTTGTGATTGGCTAAAGAGAAGTGATTAGATAAAATTAGTTATTTAACGTTTTTTATATCTAGCTTTATTGTCAACTTCTTCTTTTGGTTTTGTATTATTTTATTTGCAATTTCGGGATAAGAGTGGAGGAATTTTGGGAAAGCCAAGCTGGATAGTACCAATAATTCTGTATCTGTGACTGCAATAATATCTTCTGTGTGCATTGGATGATGAACTAAACCGTTTGCGCCGAAAGATTGTCCGGGTAAGATGACATGACTATCTGACTGTGATGCATGTATTGACTTTAGATTGCCGGAAATCAAGATATTGAGTGCATAACTTGTATCACCTTGAAAAGTAAGATGGTCGCCTGGAAGACATTGCACGACTATGCCGCAGCAATGTATGAACTTTATTGCCTCCTCTTCAGATAATCCTTGTAATAGAGGGATCGTTTGATTAGGTGAAGCTCCAAAACGAGCATGTAAAAACATCCATAAATCTTCTTGGCTGACTAGTTGACTGTTTATTATATTTGAAGTTTCGATAAATTCTGTATTGAACCATTTTAGGGCTTGATTGTCCAAGCAATTTCTTTTCCGTGCTTGACGAAAAAAAGGCGAGCGTACCGTTCGTAAATGTTCAATGTCATCTACCAATAAGACATAAGGAGCTAGCAAGCCATAACCATCATCAACGAAATTTCTTCCAAAACGGCGGAAGCCAAATTGTTCGTAGAGCCGCAATAAATGGAACGTGCAAACACCAAAATTAAATGGTACTTGCTCTTTGCAGCAAAGTTCATAACTCTTTGATGAAAGCAAATAAGATACAGTTGAGTTTCGATAAGATTGTGATACCATAAATTTTGAGGTGTATGCAAATTTTTGATTGTTTTTGCTAAATTGTGTAAACCTTTTTAAGGAAAGAACTTGTACCCAAAATGGGGAGAAATCTGAAAGTAATCCTATATTGATTCTTAATGTGCCGATCATTTCTGATCCAGACTTAGCGTATAGAAGTACGCCCCAATCATCTAGCTCATCAAATAATAATTTATTACTATGATCCATATTAGGGAATTTCTTGGACATTTCTTCAGCATAAATTTGATAACGTAAACGATAAATTTCTAGTTTTTCCTCTGGAGTCGTGGCAATACCCAGAGTTACTGTTTTTGAATCTTCCTTTACGTGAGATACTGTTTCTGAATGATTAATTGTCATAATTTGTCTCTCCCTTTTAATAATAGCCATTAGCGTAAGACGATTTGTAAAATAGCGTTACGTTTTCATAACTATCACCCCCTAATTAGGGGGATACGGAGAAACAGTAATTAACCCTTGCAAAAAAAATGTATTAATTTATAGATAATTAAGGATTTCTCTGGAATAAATGCTAAAAACCCCTTCCAGGAGTAAATTACTCTGGAAAGGGGTTTTTATTCTAGGTAGTATGAATTTTAAAATAGATAGAAATTATAGTTCCCTGCATACTGGTTTTGATATCAATTAAAGCATTATGCCTATGTGCAATTTGGTAACATATTGGAAGGCCTAGACCAGTGCCAGTATCTTTAGTCGTAATAAACGGCGTTCCCAATTTATCGAGTATATGTGAGGGGATTCCACAACCTTGATCACATATAGACAGAATAACATTATTATTCTCTTGGAATGTTTTTATAACTAGTTTACCTCCCAGGGGCATCGCTTCGATACTATTTCTTACAAGGTTTAGTAAAAGCTGACGTATTTCATTTTTATCTAATAATAATTTTGGTATGTTAGTAAGATTAAGAGTTACGGATACTTTCGAAGCAATAGCATCCGCTTCTATTAAAGGGAACAATGATTCAATAGCATAATTTAAAGAACATAGTTCTAAATTGGCTAGTTTTTCTCGCGACAATGCAAGATATTCACGGATAATAGCATTGGCTCTATCTATTTCTTCAATCATCAAATTAAATGTACCTTTGTCGCCTTGATATTCTTTCTTCTTTTCCAGATATTGCAGATATCCTCGTATGGTAGTCATTGGATTTCTAATTTCATGAGCTACAGTAACGGCCATATTTCCTACCATATTCATACGATCAAGACTTGCGGCGACTTGTTCCAATGTTCTTCGAGAGGTAATATCGCGAATAACACCTTCCACTGCTGCCAGATTACCCGTTTTATCATAAATTAAGATACATTGTTGTTCTATCCATAATATGGTATTATCTTTTCGAACGAGGCGCAATGTGATAGGTAACTTATTAGCTTGGGAAGGGGTATTCATAAAATTATCAAATACGTCACGGTCATCGGGATATATTAATTTGAAAACTAATTTTTCGTCTGCATAATACTCCTCGGAAGTATAGCCCGTAATAGGAAAAATCGCTGGACTGATGTAATCAAGTTTTGCGATTGGCAGTAGACGGTAATAATAAATGACATCAATGGCGTTTTCCATCAAGAAGCGATAACGAGCTTCCTTATTAATTAAATTTCTGCTACTTCTTTCTAAAAAGACCATTACAGTACTAATGGTAATAAGTAGCCTTAAAATACCGCCGGTGATAGCGATCAAATAAGAAAAGGTTTCAAAGAAAAATGGCATAATTATAGTAAGAATGCTCCATAAGGCGAAGGCTATGCCAATTATGATTCTACCAATTCCGATTAAGTCCACATAACGGATGAAAGCTATGGCTATCCATGCTAATACTATGCCTGCAAACCAAGTAGGCGGTATTAATTTATAGAGGATAGGAAATTCCAATAAAAAAGATAAAATGCTTAATAGTGAAGCGCTGACGGCTCCATACACCCACCATTTCTTGAAAGTTCGACCAACAAAGATAGAGGTACCCCATACAAATGTTAAGCTACATCCAATAAATAATATTTGATAGATCATAAAGGGGAAGAGGGAGTGTTTCCAATCAAATATCCCAGAGTCAAAAAAGATGTTTCTCAGTAAGAGCATAAACCAAGCAATTGTCCAAATCGCAATATAGCGTTCGCGATACATAAAATATAAATAAATATAAACAAGTATCATTGAAAGTGTTCCTGCGATTGTGCCGATTATCATAATGCGAAAATAATCCATAACTTCTCCTAATTTATAGATACAATTATTTGCAGTTGAATTATACCACAAAAGTTGAATTTTTCCTTTTTAAAACGGTAAATATCTAACAAAATTTATCATTTCTTTAAAAAATGAATAAATCAAAATTACAGGACTTGGTAAAATATGCGTGATGAAATATAATATAAGGAACTGAGAAAAAGAAAATACCTAGCTTTCCATGAGTATAGTAGTCAATATTTTGCCTTATAAAGACAAGCAGCTAAGGACTGGAGGAGCGTTATATATGATTAAAATCGGTATTCTTATTTTCCCTCAAGTAGAGGAGATGGATTTTGTAGCGCCATTTGAGGTATTAAGTTATATCAATAAAATTAAGGAAGATAGCTCTCAGGTATTTCTTATTGCTGAAAAGTTGGAACGAATACAAGCACATAATGGAATGAAGATTTTTCCCGACCATTCATTTGCTACTTGTCCGAATTTAGATATTCTAGTTGTACCTGGTGGTAAAGGGCGTCTGGAAGCTATGTATAATACTGAGATTCAAAAATTTATCCTGCATCAGTCAAAACAGATTCAATATATTGCATCAGTTTGCACAGGTGCATTTATTTTAGCGGAGATGGGATTGCTTGATGGTAAAAAAGCGACTACTTATCACTCTGCATTTGCAGAATTACAAGCTTATAATACAATTACTGTAGAAAAAGCCAAAGTTGTACGTGATGGTAACATAATTACGTCTGCAGGAGTGACCTCAGGCTTAGAACTCGGCTTTTATATTCTTAAAATTCTTTTTGGTAGTGTTCTCGCCAAAGAGGTTGCCAATAAAATCGAATATGCTGTAGATATTGATGCGTTATGAAATGGATATTACTTTTGATGTGCAATAGTCAATGGCAGGACTGTGGTATGCCTATATAAAAGAATATTGTATATAAAAAGTGAACCTACTGAAGCAATCTTAACATATGAACGAGGGAAAGGGGCGAAATTGCAATTGTGAAAAGGATATGTTTATTTGTATTGATCATACTAGTGTGTGTGGCGACTCCTTGCTTTGCGGCAAAACAAAACAGAGAAAGTCAGGAAATATGGAGCTATGGTGAGGAAATACGGAAAATTGCCGATCCAGCTACAGAAAATATGCTTTTAATGCTTAATGAAGGTAATTATAATCAATATAGTAGGAATTTTAGTCCACAAATGAAAGCAGCTGTTCCAGAGTCTAAATTTAGAGAAATTGATGCCACGATTAAAGGTACATATGGTACTTATCTTTCCAAGGAATTTATGAGCATTGAAATTAGAGAAAACTACATTACGGTTTCTTATAAAGGTACGTTTTCTCAAGGGCAAGAACCTGTATTGATTAGAAGTGTCTTTACCCAAGAAGATGGTAAAACATGCATTGCTGGATTTTGGCTGAACCCTTTAAAACTTGTAGAGAAGATAAGAGAATGATTAGATGATAAAGGCACAGTGGAGAGGAAACATAATACCAAAGATTTATATTGTTTTCAGTGAAAAATGATAGTAAGAGGAGAGCAAAATATGGATCATCGTATTGTCCTAAAAGAAGCATTTAAGGTTATCGGCAAAGTATTCAAAGTATCAACGAAAGAGGGACAAGAACTACAACAAATTCCTGAATTGTGGAATACATGTAATTCCGACGGAACTTATGAAAAAATTTGTTCAATCGATAGCAGACAACATATATTGGGCATATGTATGGATTTTGAACATGACAAAAAACAATTTTCTTACATGATTGCAATAGAAGATGTGAATGATTTGAAAGATACTGGTCTTGAAACCAGAGAAATCCCAGCGAGTACTTGGGCTGTATTTACATCAGTAGGACCCATGCCACATGCAATACAAACTGTGTGGCAAAGAATCTTCCAGGAATGGTTGCCTGCAACAGACTTTAAACATGGGGATGCACCTGAAATTGAAGTATATTTCCCTGGAGATCCATCAGCACAGGATTATAAATGCGAAGTATGGATACCAGTAGTAAAAAAATAATTAATGTTTAATATATGGGGACACCAAACAAAACCTCTTTCCAGGAGAAATTTACTCTCCAGAAAGAGGTTCTATTCTAGATGTCAGGAATTTTAAAATAGATCGAAAAGGAAGTTCCTTGCTCACTTGTTTTGATATCAATTGAAGCATCATGCCTATGTGCAATTTGGTAACATATTGGAAGACCTAAGCCAGTGCCAGTGTCTTTAGTAGTAATGAAAGGCGTTCCCAATTTATTAAGTATATATGGGGGTATTCCAGGGCCTTGATCAATGATAGATAGATTAACAGTATTATTTTCTTGAAATGTTTTTATAAATAGTTTACCTCCCAAGGGCATCGCTTCGATACTATTTAGCACTAGATTTAGTAGCAGCTGACGGATTTCGTTTTTATCCAATAATAAATTTGGTATGTCAGTCAGATCAAGAGCTATGGATACCTTTGAGGCGATGGCATCCGCTTTTAGCAAAGAAAACACTGACTCAATAACAGAATTTAAAGAGCATAACTCTAAATGGGCTAGTTTTTCTCCTGACAAAGCAAGATATTCTCGAATAATGGTATTGGCTTTGTCTATTTCTTCAATCATTAAATCAAACGTATCTTTGTCGCTTTGATATTTGTTCTTCTTTTCCAAAAGTTGTAGATATCCTCGTATGGTAGTCAGTGGATTCCTAATTTCATGAGCTACCGTAACAGCCATATTTCCTACCATATTCAATGCGGCGGCTTGTTCTAATTTTCGTGTTGTAATATCACGAATAATACCTAGTAGTGCGATGAGATTATTATTTTTATTATAAATAGGGGTACACTTCTGTTCAAGCCATAAGGTCGTTTTATCTTTTCGGACCAGACGCAATGTTAATGGTGATTCAATAGACTTAGGAAGATTACGGATGAAACCTTTAAGCAAGTAATGATCATCAGGATGTATCAAATTGAAAACTAAATGATTGTCAGCGTAATATTCTTCAGGGGAATAGCCAGTGAGTATCAGAACGGATGGACTGATATACTTAATTTTTGTTTTAGGGAAAATCTGATAGGAATAAATTATGTCAGCAGCATTTTCTGCTAGCAAACGATATTGAGTTTCCTTATTTACCAAATCGATTCTTGTATTCTCAAAGTATACCATTAAAGTACCAATGGCTATGAACAGGCGTAGTAACCCGCCAATGGCGTGAGCCCAAGGAAGAAACCATGAATCATTAAGTACAATAGGTGCAGCTAGATTAAGAAGGCTCCACAAAATGTAAGAATAGCCAGCAATTAAGTTGCCAATTCCCTGCAAGTGTAAATGGCGTATAAAAGTTATACCAATCCATATGCATACAAAACAGCCAAAATAGATAGGGAACAGCAATTTATAAGTTAATGATGAGCAAAGGAAGCCCATCGTTAAACTAACGATAAAGGTGATGGCAGATCCATATACCCACCATTTATTAAGTGGTTTGTTTATAAAGCTATGAGTTGCCCATACAAAGAGTAGAACACTGACTATAATTAATGATTGATATGTAGCCATACCTAAAATAGACTGTTTCCAAGGGAGTAGCCCTGAATCGAATAACATATATCGTGAGAGTAGGAGGAGCCAGCCGACTGCCCATATTCCCATGTAGCGTTCGCGGTACAGTACATATAGATATATGTAAATTAGAATTATGGAAATCGTACCAATTGATGAACCGATTACTGATAACTGAATATAATCCATAGTTACTCCTAGTAAAAGTTAATTTACAAATTATTACACATTTTGTCTATTCTGCCCCTAAACTTTAAAATCCTTCTTTAGTAAATGGAAGAAAGAGCTGCTATAAATACAAATTAAAGTTATTCTTTACATTCTGGATATAATGCAGCGGTGAAACAAGTATCATTGAAAGTGCCTCGGTTACTGCTCCGATGATCATGACAAAAATATAAATTTGATGTAAATCCTGCTAGTTGAGCATCTCATTTTAGCAGGATTTTATTTTTTGCTATAGAAGAAGTCAATGGAGTAATATGTGCATTCTCATTTTTAGTTTTATATATAAGTGCAGGAATTTTCAAAAAAAATTGAAAAAAAGTTCTACTTTTTTGCATATCGTTACTTTTATACTGAGTATGAGGTGGAAAGATGATTAGTAGAGATATAAATTTATTAGAATTTTTGTTAACATAAACTGAATATATCTCAAACAGAATTGACTGCTGTATTTCAAAAACAGAAAAAATGATTCGTTATAAAAAGTAAATCGACAAAAGTGATCCTAACTTCGGAAATGAATGAAAGAAAGTAGCAATTTGCTATTGAGTTGAAAGATACTGGTTTTGAAACCAAAGATACCAGTAGTAAAAAAAAAATCATTAAAGTAGAGGGAAAAGATGAATTTTAATATGCAGTCTATAAGCTGGGATACTGAAAAGAGAATAAAAAGGGCAAAGATCATTGCAGAGCAGATTGCTCATACAGCTAAGCTTAAAAAGTCGTATAGTGCCCTAGAATTTGGTTGCGGAACGGGTCTTATTAGCTTTCAACTTTATGACAAGCTAAAAGATATAACCTGTATTGATACATCCCAAGGTATGATCGAAAACTTAAACTCAAAAATTCAACAGAATAAAGTAGCTAATATGGCAGCCTATCAACACAATATTGATGATGGCCATCTGTTAACGCCTAAATATGATTTAGTTTATACATCCATGGCATTGCATCATATCATTGACATTGATACAACCTTAGCAAACTTATATAAATTGTTAAAGACAGATGGACATCTGTGTATTGTCGATTTAGATGAAGATGATGGTAGCTTTCACAAATTAGAGGCGGATTTTAGTGGGCATCATGGCTTTAATCAAAATCAGCTAAAAGAAGTTTTGGGACAAATCGGATATAAAGAAGTAGAATCACATACCTTTTACAATGATGTAAAAAACATCGATGGAGCCGAGTTTCAATATTCATTGTTTATAGCCATTGGGAGAAAGTAAATATGATTTTATTAACGTCAAAGCTCTGATCTTGACCTAATAAAATGAATAGAGGTAGCCGTGTATTCTACGGCTACCTCGACCTATTTTTATGGATTTTTTGAGGAAGTTCTATGAAAATAATCAGTATGGTTAACTGTTCTCCCGCAATACTTTTTTGCTTGAGATATTAAGCCACAGGGAAAGTATTTTAAAATGAAGATATAAGTAATTTCTGACGGTGCAGTTGTTATTTTACGAATATGAAGATATAATTGCGGTAATAATCATGTTAAGAAGGTGATTGTATGATTATAAATCCCTACACACCTGGAGCTGGATTAGTCCCCAATTATTTAGCGGGTCGTGATAATACGATTGAGGAAGCAAAAGAAGTGATTTCTTATGTTGCCCATGGATATCCTACTCGTTCCGTTATTTACTATGGCTTACGTGGTGTTGGAAAAACGGTACTATTAAATAAAATTGAAGATATCGCAGAAGAAAATGATGTTTTATATGAGCATATTGAAGTATCAGAACGTTCTTCTTTTAAAATTTCGATTTCATTACATATACAAAAATTAATTAAGCAAATGAGCGTTAAGGAAAAAGCTAAAAGTTATGTTCAAAAAGCAATGTCAGTTCTAAAAGCTTTTAAGATTACGTATTCTCCAGAGGGTGAGGTAAGTGTCGGTTTCAATGAAGATGTGGTTGCAGCGGTAGGTGTATCGGATACAGGAAATTTCGCAAATGATCTTACGGAATTATTTGTGTCGATGGGGACTCTTGCAAAAAATAGTGAAAGTTCAGTGTGCTTATTTATTGATGAAATACAATATTTAAAAGACGATGAATTTGAAGCATTAATTACTGCTATACATAGAGTAAACCAAAAAGGACTGCCTGTTACCTTGTTTGCGGCAGGATTGCCTAAAGTTGCAAAAATTGCTGGAGATATAAAATCCTATGCGGAACGACTGTTTAATTTTATTTCTATAGGCTCTCTAGAACCTAAAGCAGCTAAGTTGGCACTGGTGGAACCAGCAAAAAAAATAGGTGTAACATTTACAGATGAGGCGATTCATGAGATTTTAAACATTACAGAAGGGTATCCCTATTTTCTACAGGAGTATGGCAAACAAGTTTGGGCTTTCATAAAAAATAAAAATATCGATATTACGTCTGTGCAGGAAGCGTATCCCGTATTTGAGAAAAGCCTGGATGATAGTTTTTTCAAAGTGCGCTATGATCGAGCTGCACCGAAAGAAAAAGAATTCATGCTGGCAATGGTTGCGTGTGGTGAAGTGCCATGTACGATTACGCAAGTCGCTAATAAAATGAATACCAATGTGAAAAGCATTTCACCCCTTCGAGCACAGTTAATCTATAAAGGTTTTATCTATGCGACAAGCTATGGGGAAGTCGATTTTACAGTACCTCAATTTAATAGGTATCTAAAACGAATTTATAATAGCTAATCATTGCGAAGAAAACTACAATGTAGCTATAAAGGTTGTGAGAAATATGGAAAAGTCCATTGAGCGAGATCGATGTTATTATGTCGATTGGCTGAGGATACTAGGAATCATTTGTATATTCTTTTTTCATAATACGAGATTCTTTGATCTTATGGATTGGGAAGTGAAAAATAAAGAGACCTTTCTAGAACCTACCATCTTTGTAATGTTCATTAGCTTCTGGATCAGGTAAGTGTAGAAGGGAAAAACTGAAATAGCTTGATGAAACTAATATTTGACCGAATTTAACCTCTGCCAATGATGTGACAGAGGTTAAATTCTTTTTGCATAGGCGATCCTCTCGATTTTTGATACAGCCAATTTTCTATTTAGAGGCTTTAAATAGTTTTCTTGATAATAGGAAGCTCCAATATCCTCGACTAGTGTAAGATGAAATGGCGTTAGAAAATCAGTTAAACCTAATGGATCAAGTCCAAAAATCCAAGGGTGAGATTTTGACTCGAAATAGTTCAACACGTTATCTGCTCCCGGTATATCGGAGGTCTGATCGATGATACTCTTCAAAATGTATGAAAAGACTACTACACTTCCCGATGAGGCTTTTGAAATAAATTCGAGCGTACTTACTACACCTTCTTTAGAAAGATAGGGAGTAACTCCTTCCCAGATAAAGAAAATCGGTTTTGAGAAGTCTAGTTGTTGAACGTTCAATACTTCATCTAGAGTTTGATGATTAAAGTCAATGGAGGTAAAGGTGACATGGGGAGGTATTGCACCAAGAAATTTTTGTATCTTTTCCTTCTTTATATTTTGCATAATCGGTAAATCAACTTCAATTACCTTCATCTTGTCGATGCCTGGGATTCGATATGGTCGTGTGTCTAAGCCGGCTCCCAATATAACGATCTGGTCAATGTCATTTGTCATTGCTGTTTTAAGTAAATCATCAATATATTTAGTTCTACAGATTAATGCACCAAAAGCACCTTTTGTCATGAGTTCAGAAAATAGAATTTCCATATCCCTGATGAATTTGAATTTCATCTGGAAAAGAATGATTTTACTGAAAAAGTGTTTAATAACAGGATCATGAAACAGTTGCGTTTCTTTTGGCTGGTACTGTTCAATCAATCGCATGGATGCCACTAGAAAGGCCGTTTTCCAACTTAGGTTACTGGACATCAAGTATCATCCTTTCTCTATTTAGCATAACTTATTATAGAATACTCACAAATAGACTTGGCTTAACTAATATATAGTTACGCCAAAGCTTTGTTATTCCCTTTATATGTAAGAGAATATCCCTACAAAAAACTATGAAGTATACGCCACTCCAGCAAAGTATCCATAATAAGATAGTTGACAATCTATCTTATTATGGATACTTGTGTGGAATTTTGCAGGAGTTTGTATTTTTGTGGTTGAAGAAAGGCATAATAAAGTTTTTAATCGCAGTAAAGAACTGGGGGTTTACACATGATTGTGCTAAAGAGTGAACGAGAAATTAAAATGATGCAGGAAGCAGGTGAAATTTTGGCTTCTTGTCATAAAGAGATTCAGAAAATCATTAGACCTGGTATTCGTACCTTAGAAATCAATACCTTCGTTGAAGATTATTTAGCTGCACGGAGAGCTACACCTGAGCAAAGAGGATATCGCGGATATCCCTATGCGATTTGTGCTTCTGTTAATGATGAGATTTGCCATGGGTTTCCGAATAAGAAACCACTTAGAAATGGCGATATTATAACAATTGATATGGTGGTTAATTATAATGGTGCGCTTGCTGATTCCGCTTGGAGCTATGCAGTCGGTACGATCTCAGATAAAGCACTGCATCTGCTTAAAGTCACTAAAGAGTCTTTGTATAAAGGTATTGAGCAAGCACAGATTGGTAACCGGGTGGGAGATATTGGATACGCAATTCAAACCTTTGTTGAAGAGGAAGGGTTTTCTGTTGTGAGAGATTTTACAGGGCATGGTGTCGGACCGCATATACATGAAGAGCCTTCTATCCCTCATTACGGTAAAGCTGGTAAAGGTATTCGATTAGAAGAAGGTATGGTGATAACAATAGAGCCAATGGTTAATGCTGGGGTGTGGCAATGTAAAATTGATGAGAATGAGTGGACTGCCAGAACGGTTGATGGTAAGCTTTCCGCTCAATATGAACATACGATTGCTATTACGAGTAATGGACCACTTATTTTAACGGACCAATCATGCTAATATCTGTGCCAATAGATAGTCTGGGCTGGCAGTGACTCATACAATTACAAGTTGAATCTGATTAAACCCGCGAATTTTGCGGGTTTTTAATCTTTTCCAATAAATCATAATTTCTCCCGATCATGTACATGATAATAAGAAAAGTCCAAAAGGAGGATCATATGGATAACAAACAACGAAGTTTTTCCGCAGGGTATCTTATTATCGCCATGCTGGCAACTTGGCTCTTTAACGATCTTGTTTATAAACCATTCATTATCCGCGAAACAGAGGTCAGCTACAATGTTTTCCTCCAGGATTTAAAGGAGAACAAGATTAATGAGGTTATTTTGAGTGGCGACCGTATTGTTTTTACGTTGAAAGCCACGGAAAATCAAAAAGAAACTGCCGCTAATGTTGTGGCAGTCACTGATCCAGACTTGGTGGATCGCCTGATTGCATCGGGAGTAGCTTTTTCGGCTCAAGCTCCAACGAAAAGTTTATTTTCAACCCTATTTGGATTTATTCTGCCCCTACTACCTTTATTCTTAATCTGGTACTTCATTTTTAAGCGGATGGGAGGCGGTGGGCCTAACGCCATGTCTCTGGGAAAAAGTAAAGCGCATGAGATTAACGGTGAAATGATTGGTATTAAATTCAGTGATGTCGGTGGGGTCGGCGAAGCAGAAGTTGAGTTGCGGGAAATCATTGAATACCTGAAATATCCAGAGAAGTTTAGCAAAATGGGAGCGAAGCTGCCCAAAGGGGTGCTTCTTGCCGGTTCACCTGGAACAGGAAAAACGCTTCTTGCTAAGGCGACAGCGGGAGAGGCGGAAGTTCCATTTTTCTTTCTTACCGGTTCAAGTTTTGTTGAAATGTTTGTCGGGGTAGGAGCTGCAAGGGTACGAGATCTTTTCGAACAGGCACAAAAGAAGGCTCCCTGTATTATCTTTATTGACGAAATTGATGCCATTGGACAAGCACGGACGAGTGTAGCAGGGATAGGCGGAAACAGCGAACAGGAAAATACTCTGAATCAGTTGTTGGCGGAAATGGACGGATTTGCGGCTAATTCTGGTGTGGTCATCATGGCAGCTACCAATCGACCGGAAATCCTGGATGCTGCATTGATACGACCAGGTCGTTTTGACCGACAGATTCAAGTAAATTTACCTACTGAGCCAGGTCGTCTTGAAATTCTAACCATTCATACTCGCAGCATGCCCCTTGGCGGTGATGTAAATCTCGAACGTCTCGCTAAGATAACAGCTGGTTTTTCAGGAGCGGAATTAGCCAATCTTGCCAATGAAGCTGCCTTGTTAGCCATCCGGCAAGGGACTAAGACAATTTCTATGGCTGATTTTGATTTAGCTATTGAGCGGGTTGTAGCCGGGCTGCAGCGAAAAACGCCCCTTTCCGATGCGATTCGGTCTAAGGTTTCTTATCATGAGGTCGGCCACGCACTTACTGCTTATTATCTTCCTGGAACCGATCCGGTTCACAAAATCAGCATTATCCCAACTGCAAAAGGTGCGCTGGGCTATACCATGCAGATGCCGGAAGAAGATCGCTATCTTATCGGAGAGAATGAACTTAAGGCACGCATCGCCGTAATGCTTGGCGGAAGGGCGGCAGAACTCATTATTTTTCAGGAAGCCTCTACTGGTGCTTCCAATGACCTTGAACGTGCTACAGAAATGGCACGGCGTATGATTACTGAGTTCGGAATGTCCCTAAAGCTAGGACCGGTTCGCTATGCGAATACTACAGGGACCTATCTAAGAAGTGGGATTTCAGGACGAGAGGATTTAAGTCCTGCTACCATTTTACATATCGATCAAGAAATTCATCGGTTGCTGGATGAAGCACAAAATACAGCTAAGCAGATTCTCACCGAACACATTGCTGTATTACATGAGGTTGCAACGTTTTTAAAAGAGAAGGAAGTCATTTCAGGAGATGATCTTACCCGTATTGTAACTTCGATGTCTTAATCGGGTTCCAGTAAGATAACGCAGCTATAACGGAATCACTAGTAATGGCGAAAAATCCTGCGAGATATAAATGATTGCAGGATTTTTTGTATGTAAATTGTATATATAAATGTTATAGGGTAATACGGTATTTGCTATTCGCTTGGCCCCCTCTTTATTACCAGTAGCTCGTGTTTTGATCTTGGGGGGCACTATAAAGTTGAGCAAATAATCCATTATGAAAATTGGTAAATTAAAACTATACTTATCTAAGCCAGGTAGAGTTAGGTTACTAAAAGTAAGGGATTAGGGGTGGACACTATTTGTATTACATGCCGGATTATAAATAAAGAAGTAATACCACCAGGAGGGATTATCTACAAGAACAATTTTGTTATCCTACACCATTGTTTGGATATAAATATAGGCGGGTATTTCATTCTGTCACCAGTAAGGCATGTGGAGGGGTTGGAACAATTAGAACCAGAAGAGCTATCTCAAATAGCAAACCTTTCTAAGGCAATAATTGAAGTTCTTATTAAACAAAAAGACATTGATAGGGTTTACATACTTAGTTTAGGTGAAGAAACTAGTCATTTCCACTTTCACTTATTTCCAAGGTATAAGTGGATGCTGGATTTTCCATCTGAAGATATCTGTACAAACGATAAGATCGATGGAGGCAAGCTGTTTAGTTTTATCCGGAATAAATATAAAGTAGATAAGCAAGAGCTATTTGATAATAGGCTTTTGGAAATATTAAATAGCGTTAGGGAGTGGGCAGATTTATAAAATGAGGTGAATAGCTAGGACGATTCTATTAAGAATTTTCAAGTATAGTAATTCTATCATATATAGTTTCGATATCTTTTACGATAGTGGTATTCACGAAAATTAACATTTTTCTTGCAGTAAGTATATTAGATAATTCTCAAAAATTCAGTGAATATATTCTTGAATTATTTTGCAGAATAGTATAAAATGTATTAAATTACATTTGGAAATTTTAACATGATAAGTCAATGATAGGAAATGTAATAAATGCTCTGAATAAGAGAGTTGATGTTTGGTGCAAATCAACCAGAGGATATTATGAAATCCACCCTTGAGACGTTAGTGAGGAACTAAACCGGTTGCATTGGTTATCGTGCATAAAAGTGAGTTAGAGTATTTCTAACTAAACTAGGTGGTACCACGGAAGATTACCTTTCGTCCTTGATTGTTTTTGAGGATGAAGGGTTTTTTGTTTTTTTGAATGATATTAAACAGGAGGAGAGGTAATATGCTGGATATTAACTATATAAGAAATAATTCCGACCATGTTAAAAAGGCTGTAACCGATAAGTTAATGAACACGGACATTGACCGGCTTTTGGAGTTGGACATTCAAATTAGGGAGCTAACTACATTAGTGGATTCTTTACGAGCTGAAAGGAACAGTTTGTCAAAGCAAATTCGCGATATAACGGAAAATGAAGAGTGTGCCATCGTTGAAAAGGTCAAGGCGGTCAAAGGAAAATTATTGGGTCTAGAAGGCAATCTTTCTGTAATGAAAAAAGAATTTGATGATATAATGCTGACCGTCCCCAGTGTTCCAGCAATTGAAGTGCCTATCGGTAAGGATGAGGCAGATAATGTTGAAATTAGAAAGTGGGGGGAAATGCCTAAATTTGATTTTATTCCAAAGGATCATATTCAATTGACAGAAGCTCTTGATTTGGTGGATATACCCAGGGCAGTTAAGTTTGCAGGCAGCAGAGCGTACTTCTTAAAGAATGAGGGGGTATTGTTGGAAATGGCTATATGTCGATTTGTGATAGATCGACTTGTAGCAAAAGGGTTTACTCCAATGACTGTACCTTTGATGGTTAAAGAAAGTGCAATGCGGGGAACGGGATATTTTCCTATTGGTTATGAGCAGGCGTATAAGCTCCAGGAAGATGAATTGTTTCTTATTGGTACGTCTGAGGTTGCTCTTGTTTCTTACCACCAGAACGAAATATTAAACTATGATGAGCTGCCCAAAAAGTATGCTGGATATTCGACGTGCTTTCGACGTGAAGCTGGAACATATGGTAAAGACACAAGAGGCTTATACAGGGTACACCAGTTTCAAAAGGTAGAGCAGGTTATACTTTGCAGGGCTGACGATGCGCAAGCCGAACGTCTTCACTATGAGATACTGAACAATACTGAAGAGATACTCCAAGCTCTTGAACTTCCCTATAGGGTGGCTTTGGCTTGTACGGGGGAAATCGGGATTGGTCAAGTGAGAAAACACGAGGTCGAGACGTGGATGCCTAGTAGAAATGCCTACTGTGAAACACATTCTTGTTCGACGCTTAACGACTTTCAGGCAAGACGTTCAAATATCAAGTACCGAGATAAAGATGGTATGCTTCGGTTTGCCTATACTCTTAATAATACGGGCGTTGCTTCGCCAAGGATATTGATACCGCTACTTGAAGTGAATCAGAACGAGGATGGTAGTGTAAACATTCCAAAAGTACTTAGACCGTATATGAACAATCTTGAAAAAATTGTTCCCAAGAAATAGTCTAGCTTAGAGCGTATCACTGGTAACTAGCCTGAATCCATAGTAATTAGGATTCAGGCTAGTTTTTGCTTAGGAGGGGAAGGGGGCTTTATTTATTTTTATAAGAAACTGCCATAGAATTGAGAAGAATGTAAATGGATTGCAATAAAAGTTGATATTTCAACTAAAGAATTATATAGTTATAATTAGTGAAATAATAACTCAATTTAGTAATGGGGGAATTATTTATTAACAAATTGAAAAATGAGGTCTTACGGGAAGTTGGAATGCTTGCACGCTGCATTCAGTCTATTAGTGATATAAAATTCCGAGAAATAAAATTACAAAGAGGGCAATTTATTTTCCTGACTCGTATTTGCGAGTGCCCTGGTGTTAATCTGGTTGAACTTTCTAATATATTGAAAGTGGACAAAGCAACAACAACCAAGGCGGTTCAAAAGCTGATGGATGAGAACTATGTGCGAAGAGAACGTGGTAATGATGATAAACGGATGTGGCATCTTTTTCCGTCAGCAAAAGCTAAGGAGGCTTACTCCTATATCATTCAAGAAGAGAATCAGAATATTGAAAGCTGCTTTAATGGATTTAATTTAGAGGAAAAAGAAGCCGTATTTCAATTGTTAAAGAAAATGCGTGAAAATATTGAACAGGATTGGAAAGAACTAAAGAATTTCAAAGAAGAACGAGAATAAAGATGGTATATACAATATTCAATTGGGGGAATAGCTTTGAAAATTGTTGATTTACGTAGTGATACTTCTAATAGGCTAAAACTTACTAAATAGGGGGAATTATCATGAAGACGTATAAAGTTGCCGTTATTCCTGGTGATGGAATTGGGCCAGAAGTATTGGCCGAAGGTATAAAAGTATTGAAAGAAGTGGCAAAACTAGACGGAACATTTTCATTTGATTTTGTAACCTTTCCCTGGGGCTGCGAGTACTACCTTAAACATGGGAAAATGATGGACGATGCTGGCATGGAGTGTTTGCAGGAATTTGACGCCATCTATTTAGGGGCTGTTGGTTACCCCGGCGTTCCAGATCATATTTCTCTGTGGGATTTGTTGTTAAGGATCAGAAAAGGCTTTGATCAGTATATCAATTTGCGGCCGATTCAATTGTTAAAAGGTGCGCCTTGTCCTTTAAATGGTGTCCAGCCAGGCCAAATCGATATGCTTGTCGTTCGCGAAAACAGTGAAGGAGAATATGCAGGGGCAGGCGATTGGTTATTTAAGGGCAAACCTGAGGAAGTAGTTTTACAAACTGGGGTTTTCTCGCGTAAAGGAACAGAACGTGTTATCCGTTATGCTTATGAGTTAGCCCGGAAAACAGGAAAAACACTCACGAGCATTAGTAAAGCCAATGCTTTAAATTATTCCATGGTCTTTTGGGATCAGGTATTTGTAGAAGTTAGCAAAGAATATCCGGATGTAAAAACCTATTCCTATCTGGTTGATGCAGCCAGCATGTTTTTTGTAAAAGATCCTGGGCGCTTTCAGATTGTCGTGACCTCTAATCTTTTTGGCGATATACTTACCGATTTAGGAGCCGCCATTACTGGTGGTATGGGTCTGGCAGCCGGTGCAAATTTGAACCCAGAACGTAAATATCCTTCTATGTTTGAACCCATTCATGGCTCTGCGCCTGATATTGCTGGAAAAGCCATTGCCAATCCTATAGCTTCCATTTGGTCAGTTAGTCAAATGCTTGACTTTTTTGGACAGGAAGAATGGGGAAAAATCGTTTTAACAGCGATTGAACAAGTATTAGTTAAGAATGAATGCTTGACGCCGGATTTGGACGGAAAAGCTAAGACGAATGAAGTTGGTGATGCCGTTGTATCTGCCATTTGTGCCATGAAAAAGAATTAATTTAAATTGATTTTTATACGACCTCTTCTATATAGATACAATTTCTTACTATCAATAATTTCATGTTCTATTCGTTAGATGCCTAATTTTGGTGTCTATGGAAACGAATTTAGAGATACTCATGATGTCGGTATTAAAAGGAATAATTCTAGGGAAGGTGAAATGTATGGGGAATTTGCTCCCGTATGTTTTTTGCCATATAATAGTAGGAAAATAGGAAAATAGGAAAATAGGAAAATAGGAAAATAGGAAAATAGGAGGGAATAAAAATGGAGTGGTTCTTAGATTATGACGGTAAGCAATTTGGCCCGCTGACCGCGACTCAAGCAAGGAGCTATGCAAAAGCGAATTCTAATGGTCTAGCTTGGAGGGAAGGATTTCCTGAGTGGATTCCCATTGGAAAAATAGCTGAATTAGCGGCAGCATCATCTAATGCATCTGGTCCGCCAGCACGCAGTGTGCTTCCTCCGACTATACGTACTCGCACTTCTGATGAAGTGGACTATAAAATATTTGGCACTGAGATGCAGTTTGTCGAAGTGGAACTTGATCCTGGTGAAAGCGTGATAGCGGAAGCTGGAGCCATGATGTACAAAGACAGCGCCGTAGAAATGGATACTATTTTTGGCGATGGATCGGCTAAAAGCAGCCAAGGAGGCTTGTTTGATAAGCTAGTGGGTGCTGGTAAACGATTGCTGACAGGCGAGAGTCTGTTTATGACTGTTTTTACTCACCGTGGTTATAACAAAGCTAAAGTCGCTTTCGGCGCGCCCTATCCCGGCAACATCATACCGATGCATCTAGCGCAAATTGGCGGTTCTATAATTTGTCAGAAAGACAGTTTTTTATGTGCAGCAAAAGGTGTTTCAGTAGGGATTTATTTTCAACGTAAAATCATGACAGGATTGTTCGGCGGTGAAGGGTTTATCATGCAGAAACTTGAGGGCGATGGTCTCGCGTTTATGCATGCTGGTGGTACTATTGTCGAGCGTCAACTTCAGTCGGGTGAAGTATTACACGTTGATACTGGATGTATTGTAGCTTTTGAGCCTAGTGTTCAGTTCGATATTCAACAAGCGGGAAATATCAAGAGTGCTTTATTTGGTGGCGAAGGATTGTTCTTTGCCGTTTTACAAGGCCCAGGGAAAATTTGGCTGCAATCACTGCCCTTTTCTCGATTGGCTGGGCGGATGTTGGCAGCAGCGCCGCAGAGAGGCGGAAGTAGAGAGGAAGGAAGTGTGCTTGGCAAGGCTGTTCTAGGAGGCACCATACTTGGTGGTCTGGGCAGTTTCCTTGGCGGTGACGGTGAGTAATTTGTATCCATCTCGGCTTCCACCATTTTTTGCAGGGTTTTGTCAAACAGGTCCTTAAGCATCGATGAAATGTCGTCTCCTTTTTCTCAGCGAAAGTGAGTTAGTAAATACTTTTAAAGCGTTAACTGTCTTACGGCACGATAAAGTTCAATAGTAGTTACGTTATTCGTGCGTGCATCCCTTCCCTGAATGAAAATATGATTTTTCTTTCCTAAGCTATAGTAGTTGGCATTAGTCGGCCCAAATATAGCAACAGTAGGCGTTCCCACTGCTTGAGCAATATAGAGGGGGCCTGTATCACCGGAGATAAATGTACGTGCTTGTTTTGTTATGGCTCCTAGTTGCTTTAGATTGACTAATCCGGTAACATCGATGGGTTTGTGTCTCATTCCAGCTATTATCTTTTTAGTAAGAGGGCGATCGCTTTTAGCACCAAAGATTAGTATTGGCAACTGGTATGTGTCTACCAGCATATCTCCTAACCTTGCGAATTTATCTGTAGGCCAGCATTTATCTGGTTGACTTGTCGCAGGATTAAGTATAAAGAAACCTCTCTCCTTAAGACCGTGATTCGCCATAAATTCCATAGCAAATCGTTCGTCGCATAATGAAATCTGCATTTCCATTTCGGGCTCAGTCCTATGAATGCCGAATTCTTTTAGAACACTCAAATACCGTGAGAACACGGTAGGAAAATTTTCAGTCTTCACTTTAACATTAGCAAAGTATTCGGCATGCTCCGGAGGGTTGGGTAAACATAGTCGGTATTTAGCACCGCTGAGATAGCCTAGTAACCCACTTCTAAGCATTCCGTGCAGATCAATACTGACCTGAAACTTCTCCTTTCGTATTTGCTTAACGAAGGCCAGATTTTTTCTGACTAAAGCATGATAGTCGCCTGTTTTTTTTGCCTCGTCGTTCCACTCCTTGCGAGGCCACACAAAAATGCTGTCAAGATTACTATTATCTTGAATGACTTCTTGTGATTTCGACTCTACCAGCCAAGATATATATGCAGAAGGGAAAGCCTTTCGGAGTTCACGAGCGACGGGTGAAGCCTGCAGGACATCACCAATAGAACTTAAACGAAGGATTAGGATTCTTGGTAACTTTTGATGACTAAGAAATTGATCAAGCAACAAATATATCACCCCGCCAAGATTGTTTGATAATATTATTCCAATAATCTGTCCTAATTTCCCTGGGTGTTATAACCAGAAAAGACTTGGCTACAATGTCCATACGAATCAGAAGTTTTAAAATGAATTAGTGGGATATATTGGACATCATGTTGTTTGCTTCAGATGCAACGGTAAAGACTGAAATTTACCAAAAAGGGTTTTCAGCTAAAGGTTTGCAACTATTAGCAGTGGCATTGGAAGAATTATTTGTGATAGCATACTGTTGTTAATGTAATAATTCGAATGTCCTAACGAATAAAGAAGTGATAAAGGAGGAATGACCATGTTTGGAATCGTTCACTATGAGATGTTCTTACTTGCGGGTATCATACTGAATCTAACTCCTGGACCGGATACTATATATGTTTTAAGTCGCAGTATATCACAAGGTCGTAGGGCGGGTATTTATTCTGCATTAGGTATTAGTTCAGGAGGTTTAGTTCATACCTTACTTGCAGCATTGGGATTATCTGTCATCCTAGCTCAATCTTATTTTGTATTTACCATTGTCAAAATAGCCGGTGCTTTCTATCTTGCTTATTTAGGTATCACTACTTTACTTGCAAAAAATAGTACGCTGGTTTCACCTAATGGAGAAGTCATGTCTAATCAAGATCTATATTTGCAGGGGCTTCTAACCAGTGTACTCAATCCCAAGGTTGCCCTGTTTTTTCTGTCCTTTCTTCCCCAGTTTATTGTCTTAGAGAATAGCTATGGTATTTTACCTTTTATACTCCTTGGAGTAACTTTCGTAACAACCGGTACTCTTTGGTGCTTACTACTCGTTTTTTTCTCATCTGGTATGACAAATTTCCTTCGGCAAAGAAGTCGAGCGACTCATATGATGAACAAAGTATGCGGGGGAATTTATTTGCTTTTGGGGGTAAAAATTTTAACGGTTGAACGATGAAACTAAGCTGCATTATTAAGGTAATGGATTTAAAGACGTTAGACGATATCATTCAAAGGTAGGCTGTCATTAAAACTCAACCCGCATGTATGAGTATAATATGACTAAAAAATCCAGGATTTCAAGCATTTTTGCGAAATCCTGGATTTTGGTTTAAAGAACGTAATAATTTCTGAGGTTTTTTTACGAATCGTAATGAAGATTAACTATTTTATTGCCATTTTACTACTTTAATGAAATGAAAATAGATTATTAGAGGGATTTGATTACTATTAGTAGAATATTTTCTATAAATAATTACTTATAGTTTGCAATAAGATGAAATGTGATACAATTAATACGAGGAGGATACTTATGGATCAAATTGATAACGAGATTATTAAAATTCTAGAACAAAATGGTAGAGTTAGTCACGAAGAAATTGCTAAAAGATTACACCTGTCTAGACCAGCTATACATAAACGGATTGAAAATTTAGAACAGGAGGGGATAATAACTGGGTATAAGGCATTAATTGATTGGCGAAAAGTTACACCATGTATCCGATGCTTAATATTTCTAAAAATCAACGGAAGCTATTTTGCCAAAATTGCGGATGAAATAGCTGGCATGGACATGGACGGAGTAGTCATAGAGGAGTGTCACCGTCTGGCAGGAGAATGGTGTGTGCTAATAAAAACGAGAATTTCATCACCGGAAGATACGACAAAGATATTAGATCGTGTTTGGAAATTTGATGGGATAATAGAAACATCAACAACCTTTGTTATTGATACTGTTTTATAATGAATCCCAGGCATTCTCAAATTAAAAAGGAGGATTAATTAATGGTTACTTGTTATTTGCGATATATTATTGATCCTTATAAAGTCGCAGAGTTTGAAGAATACGGAAAGATGTGGATACCACTTGTAAATAAACTAGGTGGTGTTCATCATGGATACTTTTTGCCCCATGAAGGAGCAAACAATGTTGCTTATGCTTTATTTAGCTTCCCAAGTCTTGCTGAATATGAGCGATATAGAGAAATCATTAAAACTGATGATGCATGCAAGATTGCTTTTGATTATGCAGAAACAACTCGCTGTATTTTGAGTTATGAACGCAGTTTTTTAAAGC
The DNA here is from genome assembly GCF_020819555.1 of Pelosinus baikalensis. NCBI lineage: Bacteria > Bacillati > Bacillota > Negativicutes > Selenomonadales > Sporomusaceae > Pelosinus > Pelosinus baikalensis. The sequence continues at coordinate 58,915 of NZ_JAJHJB010000009.1, read as the reverse complement.
CTGTATTTAAATAAGTCATAATAGGCATTGGTCAAAATATTGACTAATGCCTATTTTTATCCGCAATTCAACTTATGCTAATTTGTATTACTATACGGTGGGTAAAAGCCCATTAGATTTTTGACACTACGGCAGTTATCCGCAGATGTTAGCATTTCAAGTAAAGTAAAGGCCACCCCCAAGGCAGTAGATGGACACGATGATGTTATTATATTTCTATCAACGACGATAGGTTGATTCATTACTTGTACTCCGAAATTAGCTAATTGTTGTTGACGCAAGCCATTATTTAAATGATAGGTTGTACCTTTGCGACCTTTCAATACGCCGCTTTTGCCTAATGGTAAAGCTCCAACGCATACGGAGGCGATGATTTTTTTCTCCTGATCAAATTTCCGGATGACAGAAAGAAATTCCTCGCTAAAAGCATCGACGTAAAAACCTGCCTCTTCAAAGCCACCTGGGATAGCCAAGGAATCAAACATCGTTACATCAACCTCGGATAGCTGTATTTCGGGAATTATGGTAAAATTCCAGGTACACTTCAACTCTTTTCGTAGGCCACAGGTTATTACTTCAGTAGAACCATCTCCTTCTAGCTTATTCCAGCCCAGCACATCAGTAAAAACACTGGCTTCATAAGATTCAAAACCGTTGGATAGTAAGAGTAATACTTTTTTTGCTTTCATTAAGATCGCCGCCTTAATTGTATTTTCTTATGCTTTATCGTATCATAGACGTAAGTAAATATAAAATTGAATGTTTAGAATCTAAGATTCGATATTACTGAATTAAAGAAGGTGGCTTATGGAACTTCGTCAACTCAAAACCTTTGCGCTCATTGCAAAACTGGGTAGCTTTGTGCAGGCGGCAGATCGGTTAGGATATGCTCAGTCAACAATAACAAACCATATTCAAATCTTAGAAAATGAGATGGGAGTTAGGTTATTTGAACGGCTTGGGCATCGAGTCATGTTAACGAATCAGGGTAAATCCTTGCTGCCCTATGCTGAACAAGTCATTAAGCTTACTTCTGAGGCGTTAACGATTACAGCAAATACTGATGATCTCCAAGGTAAGTTGACAATTGGCACTGGCGAGTCATTGGGAACCTATCGTTTGCCAGGGGTGTTCCAGACTTACCGAAGAGCTTATCCCAAAGTAGAAATGATTTTAAAGTTTGCAAGTTGTACTACCATTTGCGATCGTATTCGTAACAACGAAATCGATGTTGGGATTATCATTAATGATAAGATTATAGGGGATGATCTTATTGTGGAGAATATATCTGATGAACAAATGTTATTCCTAACAGCCCCAGATCACCCTTTGGCTCTGAAGAAGATAATTACACCCCATAACCTAGCTGAAACATGCGTCATTCTTACCGAACCAGGCTGCAGCTATCGCTCTTCCGTAGAAAGAATCCTAAAGGACTGTAGGGTGTCACCGCAGTCCTTCTTAGAAGCGAGCAGTATTGAAACAATAAAACAATTGATCATGCTTGGTCTAGGAATTTCCATGCTGCCTAGGTTTACAGTTGAAAAAGAATTAGCTGAAGGTCGAATTCATGCTATCTGCTGGGATGGGCCTATTCCCAATTACAAAGTACAGATGTTGTATCACAAAGATAAATGGATATCACCAATCCTTCAATCTTTCTTAGGAACGACGCGAGAATATTTATTTGGCAACAGGGACTGATAATAAAATCCAATTGCCTCCAGTATATAAGTGCAGGATAAGACAAGGGGCAGGAAAAAGCAATGTACCTGTAAAAAATGCTGTATGATACTACTTCTCATTAGCAGCATACGATGGTATGATAAGAATATATATGGGTTACTCTTTAAAAGATAGGCTGCAGATAATGTAGGATAGGAATATACGCAAAAGAAAACATTTGAGGAAGGACTAATGCCCAATGAAGATTATTGATGCCCACATCCATTTTTGTCAGGAGCCTTACTTTGACCAGATTGCAGAAGTGGCGGGCCATAAAAATACTAGTGCGCATCTGAAAGATCAATATGCTGCGCATAACATTGTTCATGGTGTGGTCATGGGCAACCGGAGCCTGGAGCTCCGCGAACACGATTACCCTGACTATCTTAGCTATTGCATCGGGCTGGATAGCACCTGCTTTAACGTGGATGAGGTGGTGCAGCAAGCTTATTTAGTAGAAAAACATTTGCAAAGAAAGAACTGTGTGGGCATTAAGCTATATCCAGGCTACAATCACTTTTATATTTACGATTCGGTGGTTGACCCGTTTTATCAGCTGGCAATGCAGTATAAAAAACCAGTGGCTATTCATACCGGATTGACTGCTTCCAGCAATGCCCTGTTGAAATACAGTCATCCTTTGACCTTGGATGAAGTAGCGGTGCGATATCCCCAGGTCCAGTTTGTTATGTGCCATATTGGTAATCCATGGTTAGTAGATGCTATTGCGGTTATTGAGAAAAATGAAAATGTAGCTGCCGACCTTTCAGGAATTTTGGAAGGCCGGATCGATAGTATGCCGGATTTTTTTGAAAGAAAGAAAGGCTATATTAATTTTTTAAAAGTATGGCTGGAATACCTGGACAACTATGACCGCCTGCTGTATGGGACAGATTGGCCGCTGGCTAACATCTCCAATTATATTGAGTTTGTTGCCCATATTATTCCAGCAAAGCATCATGACAAAGTGTTTTTTGACAACGCCAATAGGATTTATGATCTTGGTCTTTGACAGGTATCAAAGCTAATGGATGCTTTGCAACAAAAGCCGATAGCAGACTCAGCCTTAAAACTTCTTTTTCTTCTAAAGGAGTCATTGTAGACTCCTTTAGAAGAGGATCTGATCAAAAAACAATATATACGACAAACTCCTGCAAAGCAACCTAGCCTTGCAGGAGTTTTGTATATTAATGGTAAATAGAATAGAAATATAGAATACTGTTTTTCAGGTTTATGAATAGATATTGATGACATGGGACAAGAAGATGGGAGTGACTCAAAAGAATCGTCCTTGCGATTTGTTCAAAAATTAGGAGCTTGAAGATGAAATTAGAAGAAATAATTAATAAGCGTAAAGCGTCTTTGAACCAGACTGATATGGGGATATGGAAGTATATTTTTAATCATAAACAAAAATGCCGGCATATGTCGATCCATGATTTAGCAAAGGAATGCTGCGTATCAAGTACAACCGTGGTACGGTTTGCCAAGAAACTTTCGCTTGACGGATTCGGCGAACTGAAGGCTGTATTGAAGATGGAAGAGGAACGAAACATTGGTGATGAGCAGGATGTGCTTGGAGCTATAACAAGCTTTTATCAGCATAGCTGGAAGGAAATCGTTAAGCGCAATTATGATGGTGCCAGCAGGCTCATGTATGGTGCCAAGCGGGTATTTGCTTATGCCTCGGGGTACGTACAGAGTAATGTTGTACAGGAGATAAAGAGACTTTTCTTTTTTGATGATGTATTGATCTACGAGGTGCGAGGGCAGGAGGAGTTCCATTCGTTGGCCAAGATGATGAAGACGGATGATCTGGTTATTATTGTTTCATTGAGCGGTGAGACGCCGATGGCGGTGGAGTTTGCGCAGAAGCTGCAGCTCAAGGATGTACCGCTTATATCGATTACCCGATTACATGATAATACACTGGCGGGCCTGAGTACAGAGAATCTATATGTTACACCGGCGACGTTTCAGCTCTATGAGGCAGATGAGGACAAGACGCCGTATCAGTCAATGCTGCCATATTTCCTGCTGATAGAGATATGGTATGTAAAGTATAAGTTGTACCGCAAGAATAAAATAAAGTAGGAAAAATGAGACTGTCTTCGACGAAAGTTTGGGGCAGTTTTTATATTTTTATATACATGTACCAAAGTACATAAAATGTACTTTGGTACGCATTTGTGTCATAAGGCCGTAATGCTTTGAATCTATTGAATGTGTGGTGATAAGGGGCTATGATAAAACACAAGATATCTTATAAAGCAATTTGAAATAGAAGATTTCAAATTGAGCTAAAAACTATTTGTCATGACAAAAAACTAGGTACGACAAGATTCCTGCAATAAGGAGAATCAGTTTTATGTATCTGCAAAGAAAATTCTCAAAATTCAAAATTGTAAGTGAAAAGTTGCGGCTAAAGGAACTATTTGATGGGGGTGGGGTTATGTCGATCAACAAGGACATTGTCATGCAAAATGTACAGCGTTTCGGCGGAGCAATGTTTACGCCAGTTATACTGTTTTCCTTCTTTGGTATCATGGTGTCATTATCCATTATCTTTAAGAACCCGGATATTGTTGGCAGTATAGCGATAAAGGGTACATTCTGGTATAACCTTTGGTATGTAATTGAACAGGGATCATGGACAGTCTTTGCGCAAATGCCGCTTTTATTTGCAATCTCTCTACCAATTGGTCTGGCAAAGAAAAATCAGGCAAGAGCCTGCATGGAATCGTTTGTGATCTATGTTGTGTTTAACTATTTTATTTCGGGAATACTCACACTGGCAGGTCCGTCGTTCGGCGTGGACTACAGCTTGAAAGCAGGCGGCGGCACAGGTCTTGCAATGATTAGCAATATCAAGACGCTTGACCTCGGTATGCTGGGTGCTATCTTGATTTCGGCAATTACAGTATGGCTGCATAATCGTCTCTTTGATGTAGATCTTCCGGATTACCTTGGTATCTTCAAAGGGTCGTCTCTCGTTGTAGCAGCCGGATTTTTTCTAATGTTGCCGGTGGCGTACTTTTTCTGCCTTGTATGGCCTAGTATACAGCACACAATCGGAGCTTTTCAGGATTTCTTAAAGGCCAGTGATGCGCTTGGCGTATGGCTCTATACCTTCTGTGAAAGAATTTTGATTCCTACAGGTCTTCATCACTTCATTTACACACCGTTTATTTTCGGTCCAGCTATTGTTGAAGGTGGTATTCAGCAGTACTGGTTACAGCATTTGCAAGATTTTGCAACTTCATCTCATTCTTTGAAAGAAGTGTTCCCAGGTGCTGGTTTCTCACTGCACGGTTCTTCAAAACTGTTCGGTATTCCGGGGATTGCGCTTGCTATTTATGCTACGGCAAAACCAGCTAAAAAGAAAGCTGTTGCCGGTCTTTTGATTCCAGCAACGATTACGGCAGTTATATGCGGGATTACAGAACCGCTTGAATTTACATTCCTGTTTATAGCTCCTGTGCTTTTTGCAGTACATGCATTCCTTGCTGCAACGCTTGCTGCAACATCATTTCTATTTGGTGTAGTCGGTTCTTTCGGCGGTGGACTTATAGACGCTATTGTGCAGAATTGGATTCCTCTATTTAAATATCATTCTGCAATTTATATTACGCAGATTATCATCGGTCTTTGTTTTACGGCTATTTATTTCTTCGTGTTCCGTTATCTCATTCTGAAGAATGACTATAAGACCCCGGGTCGTACGGATGATGTTGAAGAAGATAAACTTTATTCCAAAGCTGAATATAAAGCAAAGAAAGCCATGGAAAGCAAGGTAGGCGTAAACATAAAGATAGATGAACGCGATCTTAAAGCAGCCGTATTCCTTGAAGCTCTCGGCGGTAAAAAGAATATCAAGGATGTAACAAATTGTGCAACACGTCTCCGAGTAACGGTCGTAGATGATACGCTTGTCAAAGGCGTAAGTACGTTTACAAAAGCAGGTGCTCATGGTCTTGTAAAGAACGGTCATGCAGTTCAGGTTATTGTCGGCTTATCTGTACCGCAGGTAAGAGAACGTTTTGAAGCATTGCTGCAGGATATATCAGGTGTAGAAACTGCATCCGGCACGGAAAAATCAACAACACTCAAGGCATTTGTCAACGGTAAGGTCATCCCTATAACGGAAGTTAAAGATGAAATGTTTGCGCAGAAGATGATGGGTGACGGTATAGCTATCTATCCGCAGAATGAAACGATGACAGCTCCGGCAGACGGTGAAATCACTATGGTCATGGAAGAATCCGGTCATGCTGTAGGTATGCGTTTGGCAAGCGGCGTGGAAATCCTCATCCATATTGGCATTGATACGGTGAAAATGGAAGGCCGTGGTTTCCATGTACTTGTAAAACAGGGACAGAAGGTAAAAGCAGGCCAAGGGCTTGTGAGTTTTGATAAGAAACTTATTGAAAAGGAAGGATATTCTTCTATTATTATATTAGCTATTACAAACTTTTCAGAATACCCGTTTATGAAGCTACATTCTGGTATGACAGCAAAGGCTAATGAAACGGTAATTGCAACTTTCTAAAAAGGGGAAATCAAGATGGACAGTTTGAAATGGTGGCAAAAGACGCTGGTGTATCAGATTTATCCGAAGAGCTTCTGTGATAGTAGCGGCGATGGTATCGGGGATTTAAACGGTATAACGGAAAAACTGGACTATATTCGTAATCTAGGAGTAGGCGCTGTCTGGCTGACGCCGGTGTATGTATCACCAATGGTAGATAACGGCTATGATATTGCCGACTACAAGAATATTGCACCGGAGTACGGCACAATGGCGGATATGGAGAATCTTATTGTCGAGGCAAAGAAGCGCGGCATCCGCATTGTAATGGATCTGGTGTTCAACCATACCTCAGATCAGCACAGCTGGTTCAAGGAGTCGCGCTCTGACTATAAAAACAGCAAGCGTGACTGGTATATATGGCGTGATGCCAAACCGAACGGAGCTGCGCCAACAAACTGGCGCGGTATATTCGGTGGCTCTGCCTGGACGTTTGATGAAGCTACAGGCCAGTATTATCTACATACATTTGCTAAGGAGCAGCCGGATTTAAATTGGGAAAATCCTGAGGTGCGCAGAGTCCTGTATGATATAGCAAATTTCTGGCTGGATAAGGGTGTAGGTGGGTTTCGCATTGATGCAATTACATATATAAAGAAGCCCGTAGTGTTAAAGGACCTGCCAATTGATGGTCCGGATGGTATGAGCAATGTGCATATGGCAACAGCGAATCAGCCGGGCATACTGAAATACCTGCATGAGTTTAAGCGGGAAGTCTTTGCGGGGAAGGATATTTTCACAGTGGCAGAGGCCAACGGTGTATCAGCTGAGGAGTTGCCACGGTGGGTAGGCAAGAATGGTGCATTTGATATGTTACTTGAGTTTAACCATATGAACCTAGATATGGAAAAGTCAAGCCTATGGTGCCGACCGGTTCCCTGGAAGTTAACACAGCTCAAAAAGGCACTTAGCGACAGCCAGAAGGCAACGACAGAAAACGGCTGGTATCCGGCGTTTTTTGAAAATCATGATCAGCCGCGTTCGGTGAATCAATTTTTCCCGAAGAATGTGGATAAAAAGCTAGCGGCAAAGGTAATGGCAACAGTATTGTTTACCTTGAAGGGAACACCGTTTATCTATGAAGGCCAGGAGCTTGGCATGACAAATACAAAGTGGCCTTCCATTGAATGTTATGATGATATCGCCTCCAAGGGGCAATATGCAATTGCATTGCAGGAGGGATTCTCAAAGCAGCAGGCGCTGGAATTTGTCTGGAAATACAGTCGTGATAATGCGCGGACACCGATGCAGTGGACGAGTGCGAAAAACGCCGGTTTTACGAGCGGCAAGCCGTGGTTGTCACTGAATGAAAATTATAACGAAGTAAATGCAGGATGGCAGATGCAGGATGAAGATTCCGTACTGCGGTATTATCATCGTTTGGCAAAGCTTCGTCAGGAATATGATATATTGCTCAAGGGCAGCTATGAAGAGCTACTGGAGGCAGATGAACAGATATATGCTTATATGCGTGTAATGAAAGAAAAAAAAGTGATAGTTCTTTGTAATTTTTCTGGAAAAGAGAAAGAATACAGCCTGCCAAAGCTTTCAGGCAATGGGAAACTATTGCTCGGCAATTATGCAGATGCGCCAGATCAGATTCTGCGTGCCTATGAAGCAAGGGTCTATCTCTGTGAAGGGAGGACGACGATTGAAGGTTGCAGCAAGTGATTTTGACGGAACGCTGTTTGTCGATAATGGAATTTGTCCGGAAAATGCGGAGGGGGTTCAACTGTGGCGTGGGGCTGGCAACAAGTTTGGCGTAGTCACAGGACGTGACTACGGCATGCTGGTTCCGCAGCTGGAGCATTTCGACATAGGCTATGATTTTGCAATATGCAACAACGGCGCGATCATCTTTGATGAGGACGGCAGGGTACTCTATCAGGCGGAGATACCTGAGCAGATGCTTTATGTAGTAGCAACACATCCATGTGTTGTAGAGAGCTTGCATGTGGCGTTTTCGCAGGCACAGCGGAGCTGTGTGTACCGAGAAAGGGAAGGTTCCTGGATTGCCCGCGAGGCAAAGCAATGGGATTTTCTGCTTGAGATGATAGAAATGGCGGAGATTAATGAACTTAGCCGAGTGCATCAGATTGCACTAGGGTTTGCGAGCTTGGACGGGGCGGCGGAAGCTGCCCGGCAAGTCAACCTGCTGTTTGGCGATACGGTGTATGCCTGCCAGAATCGCGGCAGCGTGGATATTACACCGCTTGGCATCGACAAGAGCAAAGGTATTGAGAAACTGTTGGTGTTGAAATCATGGCAAAATTCAGAGGTGCATGTCATTGGCGATGAAATCAATGATTTGCCGATGATACACAGGTTTGACGGCTATGCTATAGAGTCAGCAAGAGCAATTATCCGAAGGGAAGCAAAGAAAAGTTTTGTCTCAGTTGGAAGTATGTTGCGAGAGTATTTATAGAAAATTAAAAATATTAAAATTGTGATTCTTAACAAAAAAATAAAAAGTAAAGGAAGTTGACATAGAATGAAAGTGAAAAAAAGTTTATCTGCATTGGCAATCACTTTGGCATTGGGAGCATCGACGACGGCGTTTGCGGCAGCTGCAGACAGCTTTAACGATGTACCGAAGGATCATTGGAGCTATGCAGCACTTGACGAATTGGCTAAGGACGGCATCATTGAAGGGTATGAAGATGGTAAATTCCAGGGGAATCGCATGATGAGCCGCTATGAAATGGCGACCATTGTTGCCAAAGCAATGGACAAAGTAAAATCCGGTTCGCTCGGCGATCAGGCACTGGTAGAAAAGCTCGAAAAAGAATACGGCAGTGAACTAGATGCACTTGATAAGAAAATCGAGGCAGTCAATGCCCGTATCGACAATGTAAAAATCACTGGATTCGTCCGTACACAGTGGGACAGCGATAAAACAGATGGCAAAGGATATAACAACGACAACAAGCGTTTTTATCTGGATTTAGAAGGTGAAATGAAAATTTCTAATAATTGGAAAGCGAAGTTCCAGCTTGAAAAGAACGCGCATTATACGTCGGCATTTACTACGGATGCTCAAGGGAATAAACATAATCACAGTGGCAGGGATACCAATGAAATCGATAAAGATCATTCCGGCACGATTTCACGTATTTGGGTTGATGGGACAATAGCAAATAATTGGTATGTCAATATCGGTAGAAAGTGGAGCGGTATCGGGTATCAGAATATGCTTCAGGGCGGCGAAACAGATGGTATTCAGTTCTGGCATCCAATTTCTAAAGATTTGATGGTCAGCGGCTGGTGCTTTGCTCCTACATGGGACGGGGCGGATTATACGCTTTATGGTGCTAATGTCTTCGGCAAGATTGCCAACAATCTGGAACTAAATGTTGCCTATGGTGAATCAAATAAAGAAAAATGGTTTGGTGACAAATACGGTTCTGTTGATTTACGTACACAACTTACACCGACAGTGAAGTTGACAGGTACTTATGCTTGGACGGGTGCAGATGAATACAATACAGATAAAGCAGTTCGTCTTGATTATAAAGGAACTAATCTTAAAAATGTAGGCTCATTTGGCGCTTATACACGCTATGTAAATTATGGTGCAGTCGGCGATATCGGGCATGATGATGAATGGGGATCTTTACCAAGCAATATGAAGGGCTGGATTTTAGGTGCTAAATATGTGCCTTGGGAAAATGTAGAATGGGAAACACTCTATTCTAAACAGAAAGTAAATGTTAACAGTACAAACGATGATAGAACCCTGTTCCGTACACAGCTTGATTTTCATTTCTGAAAATAATGTATAAGGAATGCCTTGGAGATTTTACAAGAATTTTAAGGGGAGGGAGAAAGATGCTAAGAAAGAGTATTTTCACTAGAATATTTGCCGTGCTCATGGTGTTTGCTGTGCTGGCAATGACTGAGGTGCAGGCGGTACAGGCTGTGGCTGAAAAAGAGCTGCAACAGAGAAATATTGTGCTAGTTGGCAATCTACAGCATCAGCTTGGCGCGGCTAAGGACTGGGACCCGTCCGATATGAAGACGCAAATGACCGACCTCGGTAATGGCTTTTACAGCTACACGGCAAATTTGCCGGCAGGCGCTTATTTCTATAAGATTGCTATAAATGGCAGCTGGACCGAGAACTACGGATTGAACGGCAATTTCGATGGTGCCAATGTACAGCTGAACTTACTGAAGCCGCAGCAGATTACCTTTTACTATAATGATGCAACTCATAAAATTACGGATAGTAGCAGCTACAAGATGCTGAATAACAACGAATTGCCAAAAATTACGGGCAATCTGACAAAAACGGCAAACGGTGAGTTTATCATGCGTGATACGATGCTTGATGAATTCTATACGACAAGTCTTGATGTGAGAGCAGGTACTTATAAAATAATCATTGACCAGAAGGGCAAAAATCCTGTTACGCAGGAGGTTATATTCACGAAAGACGGTAAGGTAAATTTTTATCTTGACCCGAATGAAAAGAAACTCATTGTGGATGATGGCAGCATCCATGAAGACAAGATCTATCACAATACCTGGGATATTGACTGCCGCAAGCCTTTCGAGGCTATAAAGACCGGCAGCGAAGTTACACTTTCGATTCGCGGGCAGAAGGACGACATCAAGAAGGCTCAGCTCATTCTTTTGAAGTCAAAGATTACAACTGGTGGCGGTGATGAATATAATATTGATTACAACGCTGGCATAAAGACGGTTTATGACATGAGCTTTTCTGGTACAAAAGGCGACGAGGATGTCTGGACAAAGACCATTAAAATTAATGAAAATGGTGTCTATGGTTATAAGTTCCTCCTTAATGGCATAAAGGAATACGGCGAAGATGCTAAGCCTGGTCAAACGGGAATGGTAACGCTTCACGGCGGCAAGCCTTTCCAGCTTACGGTTTACAGTGCGGACTACAAGACGCCGGACTGGACAAAGGAAGCTGTAATTTATCAGATTTTGCCCGATCGCTTTTTCAATGGTGACAAGAGCAATGACAATGCAAAATCTCTGGCTAGAGGCAAGCAGCCTGTACAGCATAGAAGTTGGAACCAGCTCCCTGCTAATGCAAGCAAGACGCCAGCAGCCGACGGCGATGCGTACGAATGCAACGACTTTTTCGGCGGCGATTTGGCCGGGATTACGCAGAAGCTAGACTATCTGAAAGATCTCGGTGTTACGGCGATCTATGTAAATCCAATCATGGAGGCAGCTTCCAATCATCGTTATGATACTGTGAACTATGAACGCATTGATCCGTTCCTTGGTACGCAGGCAGACTTTGACAAGCTTATCCAGGAAATGAACAAACGTGGCATGCAGCTTATCATGGATGGTGTATTTAATCATGTAGGTGATGACTCTATCTATGTTGACCGTTATGGCAAATATGAATGGGTTGGCGCTTATGAATACTGGTCCAGAGTTTATGATTTGATGAACAAGAAGCATATGAGCATGGCCAAGGCTGAAGCTGCAGTAAAAGCCTCTTTGATTGCAGAAGGACAGAAATTCAGCGCGTATAATTGGCAAAATTGGTTTGATATCAGAAATGAAATTACCAAGGATGATATGGGGACAAAATATGCTTATCATGACTGGCAGGGCTACACGAGCTTGGTTCCGTTCAAGAACGTCCCGAACCAGCTCAACAACATAGATTTGGATAACTATTTAATCTATGATGATAATGCAATTCTCACAAAATGGCTCAAGAAAGGCCTGGCCGGCTGGAGAATTGATGTAGCGAAAGAAGTTTCTCCGGAATTTTGGGAAGCTGTAAGAAAGCAGGTGAAATCCTTCAAGACATTGCAGGGGCAAGAACCGCTTCTTTTAGGCGAAATCTGGCAGGATGGTTCCCAGTTTCTCACGGGTGATCAGTTTGACTCTGTGATGAATTACAAGCTCAGCTTTGCTGTCAGCGATCTCTTCCTGAACAAGGGCGATGCAGCAGCCGCTGATGTTGAACTGAAGGTATTGATGCAGAACTATCCGAAGGAAGCTCTGTATGCCTTGATGAATATCGTAGACTCCCATGATACTGTAAGGGCAATTTACAAGCTTGGGGGCGGCAAGGAAAGCGTGGCACAGGCTACATTGAAGGACTTTAACTATGAACAGGGCAAGGAAAGATTGAAACTTGCGACTGCCTTCCTCATGGGCTATCCAGGCGCACCGACTATCTACTATGGCGACGAAGCCGGCGTGTACGGCAGTGCGGATCCTGACTGCCGCAAAACCTATCCGTGGGGCAATGAAGACCAGGAGTTGCTTGCTTATTACAAAAAGGTCATCAAGGTAAGAAACGATAACAAGAAACTCTTTGCCTACGGCGATGTATTTACACTTAAGGCAGAAGGCGATATCTATGTATACGGACGTTCTTGGGGCGATGAAGACGCTGTAGTTGCCATGAACAGAGGCGATGCGATGGAAATAACACTGGATGTACCGCAGTTTGTTGATGACACGGTATTTACAGATGCATTAGACGAGAGTTATACGGCTTCTGTACAAAATGGCAAGTTGACGATAAATTTAGAAAAGTGCAAGGCAAGAATGATGATCTATAAATAAGAATATAGATTTAAAAAGGTTCGGGGGAGGAATTTATTATGAGCAAGAAATTTTCAGTAGTAGTAGCAGGCGGGGGAAGCACATTTACGCCGGGAATTGTAATGATGCTTTTAGCTAATTTGGATAGATTTCCAATTCGTAAATTGAAATTCTATGATAATGATGCAAAACGTCAGGAAGTTGTAGCAAAGGCTTGCCAAATAATTCTGCGCGAAAAAGCACCGGATATTGAATTTGAAGCAACCACAGATCCGCAGGAAGCGTTCACAGATATCGATTTCATCATGGCACATATCCGTGTCGGCAAATATGCAATGCGTGAACTCGATGAAAAGATTCCGCTTAAGTACAATGTACTTGGTCAGGAAACCTGCGGTCCTGGTGGAATTTCCTATGGCATGCGTTCTATCGGCGGTATCATTGAAATTATTGATTATATGGAAAAGTATTCGCCGAATGCATGGATGCTTAACTACTCCAACCCAGCAGCGATTGTAGCCGAAGCAACCCGTAAACTCAGACCAAATGCTAAGATTCTGAATATCTGTGATATGCCGATTGGCATTGAACGCCGCATGGCAGCCATTGCTGGGCTCAAATCCCGCAAGGAAATGGAAATCAGATATTATGGGCTGAATCATTTCGGCTGGTGGACTAGTATTATGGATCACCATGGCAACGATCTTATGCCGAAAATCCGTGAATATGTTGGCAAAAAAGGCTACAATCTTGATATACCAGAATTCAAGGCAGATACAAGCTGGACGGTTACTTACGACACGGTCAAAGAATTTTATCAGCTTGATCCTAGTACATTGCCTAACACATACCTCAAATATTATCTCTGCCAGGACGAAGTTGTGGAACATTCCAACCGCGAATATACAAGAGCCAACGAAGTCATGGATGGCCGTGAAAAGACCGTATTCGGCGAATGTCGCCGCATTGCAGCAGCAGGCACAGCCAAGGAATGTGGTTTTGAAGTGGATGAACATGCTTCTTACATCGTAGACCTTGCAAGAGCTATTGCCTATAACACAAAGGAAAGAATGCTCCTGATTGTTGAAAACAACGGTGCTATTTCTAACTTTGACCCGACAGCTATGGTGGAAATCCCTTGTATCGTAGGCTGCAAAGGACCGGAACCTCTGACAGTCGGCAAGATTCCGCAGTTCCAGAAAGGTCTTATGGAGCAGCAGGTATCAGTAGAAAAGCTTGTTGTTGAAGCGTGGGCAGAAGGCTCATACCTAAAACTCTGGCAGGCACTGACAATGTCCAAGACAGTACCAAGTGCCAAGGTTGCAAAGCTTATTCTTGATGATCTCATTGAAGCCAACAAAGACTACTGGCCGGAGCTCAAATAAAATAGAAAAAAATATACGAAGGGTGTACCTCGCAAATGGGGTACATCCTTCATGTATTTGTAGGCGGCATGACTAATTCATAGTATGGAAGGATAAGTGATTCTTCAAAGCCGAGACTCTTTGCTAATCTGTACGATCCAATATTTTCTTTTTTGCAAGCCCAAATGGGGATATAGTTGTTTTCTTGACAATAAGCTAGCAATTTTTCACAGACCAGTTTTGCGAATCCCATTCCCCGATAGTTTTCTGATGTTTCCACACCAATTTCTAAAACGTTTTCAAATTTGCATGAGGAAAATGCTATTGATACGATAACGTTTCCGCTCATTAAGGCATAACCTATCCCATCTGCCATAAAATCTTCTTTTGATTTCCAAAAATAATTGGGTATTACAGATCCTTCTATTTTCTCCCATGTATCTGCATCTATTAATTTTATATTATATTTAGGAGAAATAGTTACAGTTTTATTATTATAATTATATTTAAAGTTCACACGTCGCCATTGAATCACATGATTTTTTCGATAGTTTTCAATCAGTATTTCAAGTTCTTTCGGTGAATATTCAACTGCTAATGCTGTATAGTTTATTATCTTCGCTTTTGTTATTTCTCTTAATTTATCATTCCATTCCTCGGGATAAACCTGTAGCCACTCATATTTAGAACGATTTCTATTTGTATTTGACATATAATCAACGAGGCTGGTGTTAAAAGTTTCATTGTCAGTATTGCCAAAAAGTAGCGACATACCATATGAATGGGCAATAAACACAGTATTAGGGTTATCCTGGTTATCAACCCATACATTGCCATTAGCTTTTAATTCCAAAACCGCCCTTGCGAATAAAGTGTTGTATGGAATTTCATATAGCTGCTCTAGTATCTTTCCATAGTTATCTTGTTGTAATAGTTCCATTTTGTTCACCTCATTATCAAATTTATTATTAGTAGTATATAATAGGAAATGTGGTAGTTCAATTGTGGAATATTTAATCTGTACTAGTACAAAGAAATTTTTGAGGTATATTATGAGCAAAACTCAAATGGTAAAAGAGTACATTTTTAGTGAAGTTGAAGCTGGAAAGATAAAGGAGGGGAATCATCTTCCCAGTTGTAGGGAAGTAGCTTTAAAACTGTCCATAAATAAAATTACGGTTAACAAAGCATATCGTGAGCTTGAAAGTGAACATAAAGTATTCAGTATTCCCCGTGGAGGATTTTACCTGGTCGATTCTGGAGCAAAGCGACTAATTATCCATAAAAAAATTGATTATATGGCCATTAAACCTGAGGAGAAACTGATTCCTTATCGGGAGTTTACTCATGTCATTAATAAAGCTGTAGACCTATACAAAGATAGTTTGTTCGAGTATGAGCCAACAGCTGGATTGGTAACTTTAAGGGAAACTTTCAACAATATACTCCAGAAAGACGGTATTTATACAACTGCTGACAGGATAGTTATTACTCATGGAGCCCAGCAAGCCATAAGTCTCGTATTTCAGGCTGTCTTTCCCAAGAATAAAGGTAAATTGCTTCTTGAAGTGCCTACATATGGACTTGCTCTAGAATTTGCGAATTATCTGGGGATCGATATTATAGGGATTGAAAGAAAACGGAATGGATTTGACTATAATGAATTGGAACTATTATTTAGGAGAGGTGATATCCGTGCATTCTATGTAATTCCGAGACATCATAATCCGACTGGCTATACGCTTTCTGAGAATCATAAGGAGAAAATAGCTAATCTCTCCAGTAGATATAATGTGCTTGTTATCGAAGATGACTATCTGGCGGATGTGGGAGATAAAAGGGGATCTATGCCTATTCATTATTATGATATAAGAAAAAGCACGGTTTATATTCGAAGCTTTTCCAAAACCTTCATGCCTGGAATAAGAATGGGAGCAGCTGTACTTCCTGAATCTATGATTGAATCGGTTACAAAGTTGAAAAAACTTAGCGATCTTAATACATCCAGGCTTCCACAGGCAGCATTAGATATTTTCATAAAATCGGGTATGTATGAAAAACAAATCAAAAAAGTACGAAAGTCATATGAAGCTAAGCTGAGAAAAGCAAAAGAAATTCTTAGTTCGCTGAGTCCGGAAGAACTTATCTGGCATGTCCCTGAGCATGGGATATTCATTTGGATGCAACTACCAGAGTATATAAATATGACTGCATTGGAGATAAAGCTTGAGAAGCAAGGAATTATAATAAAATCCGCGAGGGAATTCTTTTTAATGAAAGAATTAGTCCAAGAATGCAGCAGCTCAAGGGATTTAAATTATCTAAGGTTATGTATTTCCAGCATTTCGGAAAAAGATATTGAAAGTATAGCTACTATAATTTCAGCCATTCGGAGTTTTGATGAGAGGTGAGTGGATACGTCGACGCACTCCTGAGGGTAAATTGTCGTTTTTAAAACGACTAGATGTTGATTACTTTAGTAAATTATCATTAGTTTGGAGGATATGATGAAAGCGATAGGTTTTGACTTGGGTGATACATTAATCTATTACAAAAACGTTCCTTTGAATTGGGAAAAATTATATAGAGAGGCACTATTGAAGGTTGTAGATTGTTGCAACCTTGTAATAAATGAAAAAATGCTTTTCGATGCAGAACACATACTAGCAAAATACAACACAAGGTTGAATCCGAGAATAGAAGAAATTGATGCAAATAAAATTTTTACAGAAATTCTTTTAAAATGGAATTTTAATGTTGAAAAAAATTTAGTATTGTCTCAAGAAGTATTTTTCGAATTCTTTCAAAAAAAAGTCGGTCTTTATGATGATACTATTCCTATTTTAGCTTATCTAAAAAATAGGAATTTAAAAATTGGAATACTAACAGATGTTCCTTATGGCATGAATAAACAATATGTTAATCGTGATATTGAGTTAATTTCTGAATATATTGAAGTAGCCCTTACGTCAGTAGAAGTAGGGCGCAGAAAGCCTTGTTCCAAGGGGTATCTGGAGTTGGCAAAATTTTTAAAGGTCGAACCTTATGAAATGATATATGTCGGAAACGAAGAGAAAGATATTATCGGTGCTAACAATGCGGGTATTTACTCAGTGCTTATTAATAGAGATGATAAAGTAATTTTTTCAGGTGAAAAATTGAGAATCACAAGCCTGTTGGAACTAAAATCATTATTTGATTAATCGGGATTTTTTAGATCATAATCTTTACGAATGCTAAAAAAAATAAAGTAGATTATGGGTAGCCTCTCTTTAAATTTGACATAGTGTTTTTGGCAAGTAAAAAATACAAAAAACGGCAGCCAAAACATACATAGGACACTTGCCGATAATACAGTAGTATAAAAATTACAGAAAAATTCAAAGGCTATAGGAGAAAATTCAATAGCATATAAATAAGGGAACCCACAAAAAACTTGCTCAATTTTGTATCAATTTGCAGGAGTTCTATTGATTTTATGGGAATATATTACTTATATGAAAATGGTAATTTTACTTTTTTGTAAAGTATCATGACCAATCATCTACACTCCAAATACCCCTATCCCACTGTTTAGGGCGGGTACTTTTATTGATTATTACAACAGAAGTTTCAATTACTGCAAAGCCCTTTTTTATAAAACATGGCTACAGAGTAATAAGCAACAAACTGTTGAGCGTAAAGGTCAAATGCTAATTAATTTTCTTATGAGGAAACAGTTTAAGATTGACACTTAAAGATACTTGGTGTGATGAATAGGGGTTTGTGAAGAATCCTATAGAAGGAACTAACTACCGATGTACTTATATCGGACTGAACAGAGTCTTTACTGCAATTATTTGGAGGATAAATATGGAAAATGGCGAATTGATATGAAAATAGTGAAAACTAACTTTAAACCGTAACCGGAGGATGATTCATGAATATTATGCTACCTAAAAAAACTGCATTGATCATAATTGACGTGCAAAATGCTATAGATCACCCAGAATGGTCTAAGTATGGAAGTAGAAATAATCTTAAAGCTGAAGAAAATATGTCATTACTACTAAGTAAATGGCGACAATCAGGGCGTAAAATTATTCACGTAAAGCATGAATCAAAGGAACCTAATTCAACGTATCGTTCTGGTGATATTGGATGCGAGTTCAAGGAGTGTGTTTCTCCCATAGAGGGTGAATTAATTATTATTAAACATGTTAATAGTGCTTTTATAGGAACGGATCTAGAGGCGATTCTCCGCGAGTCAAATATTTCACATCTAGTTGTGTTTGGAGTCATTACAAATAATTCAGTGGAGACTACCGTAAGAATGGCAGGCAACCTAGGATTTAATACTCATTTGGTGGAAGATGCAACATTTACTTTTGCTAAGCCTGATTATACAGGGAAAATCAGAACCGCTGATGAAGTTCATACTATGTCTCTGGCAAATTTAGAGAATGAGTATTGCAAAGTTGTCTGCACTGATCAAGTAGTAAAGATAATTGAGGATGAATATAGTGGAGATTTTTAATTAGAGAAGCATTGGTAAGTGATAGTGAGGTTTTGACAGAGAGCTTTTGTATCAAAGAGGTATTATATTTTGGGTGCTTTGTGTACAGGTTTGTTTTTAGGAAGGTTGTTTGGTTATATGAGCCATTATAAGGATGATACAGAGGGCGATCTTGCTTAATATACTGATATCTAGATTTCGCATATAACGAGGTCAGAGGTAGCAGTCGATTCTAGAATGGTGTGAAAAATAGACGTTAGTCAAAAATTATCGGCTAATGTCTATTTGGAGATTGATTATGAAGTTTGTCATGTCATGGAAGGAAATTCATGAGGCACAAAGCTAGTCATAGAAGTGAATTAAAAACCGGTTAAAGATAGATAAATAAAGGACTCATACGGTCATTCTTTTTAAGATTGTGAGAGAGAAGCGTATTGTTGAAAATAGTGAAAAGCCACAACCCTTGAAAATTGAGGGGTTGTGGCTTTTCACTTAAAAATCGGATTTGAAAAGAATGTCTGCCAATATACATTAAATATTTTTTTCTGTGAAATAGTATAATAATGCCGCAACTGGCATACTTAGTCCTAAAATTGATGCAAACATCCAGCCGCCATAAGCATAGGCCCAGCCGCCTAATGCCGATCCGATCGCTCCACCAATAAAGAAAACAGCCATGAATATTCCGTTTACGCGCCCACGTATTTCACTTCCTAGTGAATAAATAGCACGCTGACTGAGAACTAGATTGCCGGATACAGCCATATCTAACGTAATAGCTGCAACGACTAGCATAGCTAAAGATATTGTTGAATGATCTTCAAATATATGAGTAAGTAAAAAAGATAAAGCCGCAATTACAATTGCCACACCCGTCAATATTTTTGTCCATCCCTTATCGGCCAATCTTCCCGAGATAGGAGCTGCTATGGCGCCGGCCACACCAGCAAGGGCGAATAAAGCAATTCCTTGCTGTGACAAATGGAAATCACTAACTAACCATAACGGTATTACTGTCCAAAACAGACTAAAAGCGCCGAATAAACAAGCTTGATATAAGGAACGGCGGCGTAAAACAGGCTTTGTTTTAAAAAGTGACCACAAGGAGCTAAGCAATTCGCCATAATTCATGGTAGGTGAAGGTTTACGCTCAGGAAGAACTAAAGCTAACAGTACAGCCAATATTGCAGTAATGGCAGCAGATAGAGTAAAGACTGCCCGCCATCCCCAAAGATCAGTAATAAAGCTGGCGATAGGCCGGGCAAGCATTATTCCAAGCAGTAGTCCACTCATTACATTACCTACTACTTGACCTCGCCGCTCTTCTGTTGCTATATGGGCTGCATATGGTACCAATATTTGAGCTGCCACTGAACCTAGCCCGATAAACATTGCTGCCGCAAGAAAGAACAGCGCGTTATTTGCCAGGGGTGCTGCAACTAATGCACAAATAACGACTGCTAATGCTGACACAACTAATCGCCGATTTTCAATAAGATCGCTAAGTGGAACAATAAATAATAACCCAAAAACATAGCCAATTTGGGTCAGTGTTACGATTAATCCTGCTGACGCCAGAGGAAGATGGGTATCTGCACTGATAGGTCCAACTAAAGGTTGTGCATAATAAAGATTTGCAACAATAACCCCACATGCAATTGCTAGCAGGAATGTGATCCAGTTTGGAACTTTCTTAGTTTCTGTTCGTACGTTATTCATATGACAATCCCTTCCTTAGTTCATTTTTTTCTTTTACGTCTATATGGTATTATGTAATTAAATACAATACTAAACGTTCGGTTTCTATAAATATATTATAAACTGAACGTTTAGTATTGTAAAGATATATTTTCTTTTCTTACGAGAAGATATTTAGTATAATGTACGTATAGTTTTAATGGACACAAAATACACAGGGAGGTATTTCCTTGGAAAAGAAAAAAGGGCGTCCCCGTAACGTCGAAACAGAAAAAGCCATTCTTGCTGCCTCATATGATTTGTTGTTGGAGAATGGCTTTGGAGCTGTAACTGTAGAAAAAATTGCTGAACGAGCAAAGGTTAGTAAAGCGACAATTTATAAATGGTGGCCAAACAAAGCTGCGGTTGTTATGGACAGCTTTCTATCTGCTGCTACGTCTAGGCTTCCGGTGCCGGATACAGGTTCAGTTATCAATGATGTAGTAATTCAAGTTACCAATTTAGCTAGGTTTTTAACTAGCAGAGAAGGAAAAGTAATCAATGAGCTAATTGCAGAAGGACAATTTGATTTAAAATTGGCAGAGGAATATCGATCAAGATATTTTAACCCTCGACGACTTGATTCAAGGCGTATCTTAGAGCGTGGGGTACATCGAGGAGAATTGAAGAAAGACTTGGATATTGAATTGAGCATTGACCTAATTTATGGTCCGCTTTTTTATCGATTATTAGTAACAGGTGAAAAATTAGATGAACCTTTTATAGAGGTATTAATAAACTATGCTTTTGAAGGCATTAAGTCAAAGAGATAATTTGCATGGCCAATATATAGTTCGGTTATATTACTTCTAGGCAGAAAGGGAAGGGTGAGGCTACCCAGTGAAAGAAGTGACTGATGTAAAATATCGAACAATATATTTTTATGGATAATTCCATTAAAAGCACTTTTGGGTGGTTATAGACATATTTCTTATCGTGGTAAAGGAAATAGACATTAGTCAAATTATTGACTAATGTCTATTTTTTCAAAATATTAGTTTGAAAAAGAAACAGTTGCGAATTGCAACTTATATATGATAAGATCTTTATAGGAGGTGCATTATATGAGCTTTACTAATCCTAGCCAACGTCTCAAAGAAAGTACGAGGCTATTAACCCGGAAACTTGGATTCTTAGAAAGAGACGAGGCAGTATGTTGTGGTGTAACATTAACTCAATGTCATGTAATTGTTGAAACGGGTAGGAAGCAAAAAATATCTGTTAATGAATTGGCTGAATTACTGAATCTAGATAAAAGTACAGTAAGTAGAACCGTGGATCAATTAGTTAACAATGGTAGTTTGATTCGGGAAGCAGACCCAGATGATCGTCGTTACGTCATGTTAAGATTAGATTTAAAAGGTGAAGAGTTATTTAAAAACATTGAGCAGCGAATGGATATATATTTTACTGAGACTCTGGAATCCATACCCGAAGAGAAAAGAAAACAGGTAATAGAGGGGTTAGAAATCTTCTCAGAGATGCTAAAAAACATAAAATGTATCTAATGTTTTACCCATAAAGAGAGAATCGTTGTTAAATTCTTTAGTCATATTCTCTTATTAAATAAATCAATTGGAGGTTTATATATGACACAAGATATTAGGGAAAGTGTAAGAAAGAAATATGCGCAGGCTATTATTAATAAGCGGAGTTGCTGCGGCAGTTCTACATATAACAACCCGGTAACAGGAAACTTATATGAAACCAATGATATCGAAGGATTACCAGAGGACATCATTAAGGCATCTTTTGGATGTGGTAATCCAACTGCTCTTGCACAATTATACGCAGGAGAAGTAGTTCTTGATCTAGGTAGTGGTGCTGGACTTGATGTACTTCTCTCGGCAAAGAGAGTTGGTCCCTATGGTAAAGCTTATGGATTGGATATGACAGATGAAATGTTAGCAGTAGCCAAAGAAAACCAAGAACGTTCTGGAATTTTAAATGTTGAGTTTTTAAAAGGTCACATAGAATCCATACCATTATCAGATAATATAATAGACGTAATTATCTCTAACTGCGTCATTAATCTTTCCGCTGATAAAGATAAGGTTTTACAGGAAGCATATCGTGTGCTAAAGCCTGGTGGAAGATTTGCTATCTCAGATATTGTATTAACCCGGGAATTGCCAGTAACTATACAAAAAAATATAACTGCTTGGGCGGGATGTATCGCTGGAGCATTGCTGGAACGAGAATATCAAGAAAAACTTATGGCAGCAGGCTTTACGGATATAGAAATCTTAAACACACGAAACTATGATTTTGACGATGAGCAGGCAGCAGTATTTTTTCCTGATCTAACAGAAGCTGAAAGACAAGATTTAAATGGGTCTTTAATAAGTGCTTTTGTCCGAGCTAAGAAGCCAATTGATGTGTTTGTAGAGGGCAAAGAATATGTTATTCGTACTGCATTAGAAGCTGATTTACCTATAATCCATACCCTTTTAATGGAAAATGGCTTAACAACTTCTGGTGTACGGGAAAATTTAGCGAATTTCTTAGTAGCTGATTACCAAGGTGTTATAGGAGTCATTGGGATTGAATTTGCTGGAAATGGAGCAATGTTAAGGTCCATGGCAATTTCTAAAGAATTACGCAAACGCGGTATTGCAACCGCCTTAATTGAGCGGTCTTTAGAAATATCACGTCAATTAGGGGTAAAAGAAGTATATATTATGACAAATACGGCTGTCAGGTTTGCCTCTCGTTGGGGATTCTATAAGATACAGCGTTTGGAAATACCGGGGGATCTCATGTTAAGTTCTGCATTAAGTAACTTGTGTCCAGCAACAAGTATTTGTATGAAATTAGACTTATAGAATTTTTTTATTAGTACAAAAGCATATAAATTTTAGTAAAGCGATTAATTTATTGAAGAATCATAGCAACCGATGACGAGTGATAGGAAAATTACAAGAACCACATCCCCAATATCAACATGATATAGAGAACCTTAAAATCTATCGGGAACAAAACGATGAATGCGGGACTTTAGAAAATACAGGTGCTTAACACCTTCCAGTTAGTATAAAGATTTTATCCCATTCCAGAATTTGGGGATAGGATGCGTATCATAGGATTAAGAGAATGCTATATTGGACAGGAATGCGGAAGCAGAAGTGTATCTTGGTAA
This sequence comes from Pelosinus baikalensis, assembly GCF_020819555.1. Taxonomy (NCBI): domain Bacteria; kingdom Bacillati; phylum Bacillota; class Negativicutes; order Selenomonadales; family Sporomusaceae; genus Pelosinus; species Pelosinus baikalensis. The sequence continues at coordinate 35,318 of NZ_JAJHJB010000009.1, read as the reverse complement.
AATAGTTCATAATATAAAGATCTAGCAAATATTAAAGGGAAGCTATCGATAATCTACCTTATTAACAGATTATCGATAGCTTCTCTTTAATTTAGTAGTGAATAGGAGCAATTTAATCGCTAGTAGGGATTATCAACTTATCCCCGTGTCCCCATAGATCAAAACATATGTTGACAAAATCCATTAAATCCGTTATTGTGATAGTTGACTAAGTCCACTAAAAAGAAGGGGTATAATGAATGTAAATGATAATATTATAGCGGATATAAGGCGATTCAATAGATTTTATACGAATAGACTTGGGGTATTAGATAGGCATGTATTGGATACTGGATATTCTTTAACAGAGGCACGGGTAATTATAGAAATCGGTATTATGGAGCAGTGTATAGCAAACAATTTGGTCGATAATCTGGAAATTGATCGCAGCTACATGAGTAGAATAATTGCCAAGCTTTACAAAGATGGACTGCTTATAAAGAAAAAAATCACGTTGGATCACAGAACCAGTCTGATTAGTTTGACCTCAAAAGGGACTGCGCTATATAAACAGCTGAATGAAAAATCTGATGAACAAATAGTGAGATTAGTACAAGGATTATCACAAAAAGAAATTAAAGAAATACATGCTTCTATGTTGTTAATTCAGAAGAAATTGGATAGATTGGAGAAGATATAAGATGATACGATTTGAAAGTGATTATACAGAAGGCGCTCATGAGCGAATTATGAAACGATTATTGGAAACCAATGAAGAGCAGACACCCGGTTATGGTATGGATGAACACTGTGAAAAAGCTAGAGCTTGTATTAGAAAAGCGTGTCATGCAGAGAATGCAGATGTACACTTTTTAGTTGGAGGAACACAGACGAATACTACTATTATCGCTTCCATTTTGCGCCCGCATCAAGGCGCAGTTGCTGCAATTACTGGACATATCACAGTACATGAAACTGGGGCGATTGAAGCTACTGGTCATAAAGTACTTACTTTGCCGAGTGATGATGGGAAAATTCAGGCAGAACAGGTAAAAGAATTATATGATGCTCACTGGAATGATGTCAATCATGAGCATATGGTACAGCCCGGCTTGGTTTACATTTCTCACCCTACCGAGAATGGAACCACTTATAGTAGATCCGAATTGGAAGCTTTAAGTAAAGTTTGCCGGGAATGTAGTTTGCCGCTGGTTATGGATGGCGCCAGATTAGGATATGGTCTGGCTTCTAAAGGCAGTGATTTATCTTTGGCAGATATTGCAAAGCTATGTGATGTATTTTATATAGGGGGAACGAAAGTTGGAGCATTGTTTGGTGAGGCAGTAGTAATTATAAATGATGCTTTGAAAAAAGATTTTCGGTATTTTATCAAGCAAAATGGAGGAATGCTGGCTAAGGGGAGGTTATTGGGAATTCAGTTTGAAACCTTATTTGAAGATGGCTTATACGATGAAATTTCTAAGCACGCCGTGGATATGGCGATTATGATTCGGGAGGCATTTGCTAAAAAAGGATTTTCTTTTCGATATGACTCTACAACAAATCAGCAGTTTCCAATTTTGCCGGATGAAGTTTTAATGGAATTAAGCGAAAAGTATTCTTATTCTTTCTGGGAAAAAGTCGATGCTGCACACAGTGCTGTGAGATTTTGTACCAGCTGGGCTACGAATAAGAAAAATGTTGAAATGCTGATAAAGGATATTGAGGCATTATAATGGGACAGGTTATCTGTCCCAGACATCGAAAAGGAAATATAAATGTAAATTGGGCAACTCCGTCAGAACAGGCAAAACATGAAGCATTTGTACTGCACTTCAATATACAAGTGTAATTGTTAATGACAATTTTGAAGCGACAGAGGATTTGGATATCACAGTAGATCTAGTAAACTCTATAGTAAGTCAATAAAGTTTTACATTATATATCATTAAGAAACCCACGAATTTCGCGGGTTTCTTGATCTTGATTTTTATAATTAATGTAGGACACTGCGCGTAGTAGAGAACATAACGTTGCCTATTAGTAGCTGTATCGTATAAAATAGAACGTATTATAAAGTTTGTTGTAAGGGGAATTAGTTATGATTCAAACTGCGAATCTTCAAGTGACAATTCGATCATTAAAGGGGAAGCTTTTAGCTGCTTATGAATATTTAGCAGAACACAATGATCAAGAAAATGCGGTCAAAGTTAAGCAATTAGCAGGTAAATTAGTAAATGAGGAATTTGCCATTGCATTTTGCGGACATTTTTCTGCAGGAAAATCAACGATAATTAATCGCTTGGTGGGGGAAAATTTACTGCCGTCAAGCCCTATTCCAACCAGTGCTAATCTTGTAAAAGTCAAAGCGGGAGAAGAGTATGTAAAGGTATTTTTTAAAAAGGACAAACCTCGTTTATATCTCGCTCCCTATGATTATGAAATGGTAAAAAACTATTGCAAGGATGGGGACCAAATCCAGGCAATTGAAATTAGCCATTCAGATTCCCAGCTGCCAAGTCAAACCGTTATTATGGATACGCCCGGTATTGATTCTGCAGATGACGCCCATCGTATTGCCACGGAATCCGCCATTCACCTTGCTGATCTGATTTTTTATGTAATGGATTATAATCATGTTCAATCAGAGTTGAATTTTATGTTTACAAAAGAGTTAACAGAAGCCGGCAAAGAGGTTTATCTTGTTATTAACCAAGTTGATAAGCATTCCAATCAGGAACTTTCTTTTTCGGAATTTAAAACAAGTGTGGTTGAATCATTCTCATCATGGGGAGTAAAACCGGCTGATATTTTTTATACTTCTTTAAAAAAAGATGACCATGAATATAATCAATTTTCTGAGTTACAGGCTTTTTTAGCGGAGCGGTTAAAGGAGAAAGATAGCTTACTCCTTCAATCTATTTCTCATTCCCTGCAAAAAATCATCAAAGACCATTTGGATATAACAAAGAAGAAGAATGAACTTGAGCTAGAGCCATTCAAGGATATCTTAAATGAATTATCCGTTAAGGAGCAGGAAGACTTAGCAGATAATTACAACAGGCTGAGTGAAGAGAAAAACGCTTTAGGCGAGGGGCCCGAAAAGGCTGAAAGGGAATTTGATTCCGAGGTCAATAAAATCATGGCAAATGCCTATTTGATGCCGTTTGAAACCAGGGCGCTTGCGGAGGGCTATCTTGAATCATGTCAGAGCGAGTTTAAGGTTGGATGGCTGTTTACAAAACAAAAAACGTTAGCTGAAAGACAGGAAAGACTGGATCTCTTTTACCAGGGTATACTCGAAAAAACAAAATCACAGGTAGAGTGGCATCTTCGTGATTTTCTGTTACGATTTTTAAAGGAGAAACGGGTCGACAATAAAGAATTGCTTGCCAAAATCCAGAGCTTTACTGTTCATTTTTCAAGTGAATTATTAGCTGCCGCTGTAAAAACGGGGGCCCGTTTATCCGACACTTATGTTATAAATTACACGGATAATGTTGCAACCGAAATTAAACTTTTGGCTAAAAGCGTTTTAGCTGAGCTTAAGATCGAAATACTCAATGCCCTGCATGATAAAAATACTGCCATCCAATTACGATTAAGCCAAAAATCAGCAAGCTTGGAACGATATATCGCCGCACTTGAGCAGGTGAAAAAATATGAGTTAGCTGAGAGTATTGAGCAAAGGTCGCTCGAAATGCTGCTTATCGAGACAAATGAGGCAACGGATGACCGTTTTCATTTGTTTGATCTAAAAGAAGAGGAATTTGAGGTAGTTTATGGGCAAACTGGGCAGGCTCCGCAGGTGCAGAAAAAATCGAGTCTCCTGATGAACAAGCCAATCCCAAAAGAAAAAACTCCATTACCCGCTAACGCCTCAGACCGGATGAAACAGACAGCTGAAAAATTGAAGAAGACGGTACAGCTTGTTCAGGGTTTGCCTGGCTTTAAGAAGCTTGCAGGTGAACTGAAGGAAAAAGCGGAAAGATTAGATCATAAAGGTTTTACGGTTGCCTTATTCGGGGCATTTAGTGCTGGTAAATCTTCTTTTGCTAACGCGTTAATCGGAGAAAGAGTATTACCTGTTTCACCAAATCCAATGACAGCGGCAATAAACAAAATTAAGCCGATCAATGAGTCATATTCACATGGGACTGTTCTCATTAAGCTTAAAGAGGAAGGTGCGATGCTCGAAGAGGTCAATCATGCCTTGAAACTATTTGATCTTCATGGGGAGAGCTTAGCCGATGCAAGGACTAAAATAGAAAAGCTCAATGGGCATTTGGGCCAGCAGGGTGCAGCCGAGAAGACAAATTATGCTTTTTTGCAGGCATTTACACGTGGGTATGCTGCTTTTAGCGAACAGCTAGGTACAGTACTCCAAAAAACGATAACTGAATTTAGTGATTATGTTGCAATAGAAGAAAAATCCTGCTTTGTCGAATGGATTGATCTGTATTATGATTGTCCGTTAACCCGGAGTGGAATTACTCTAGTCGATACCCCGGGGGCGGATTCCATTAACGCCCGTCACACAGGAGTGGCCTTTGACTTTATAAAAAATTCGGATGCTATTTTGTTTGTAACCTACTATAATCATGCATTTTCAAAAGCAGATCGGGAGTTTTTAATTCAGCTGGGGCGTGTAAAGGATTCATTTCAATTAGATAAAATGTTTTTTATTATAAATGCCATTGATTTGGCCGATAACGAGGAAGAAAAGGAAACCGTTACTCTATATGTCCACGAGCAGCTAATAAAATATGGAGTCAGAAATCCTCACTTATATCCATTATCAAGCTTACAGGCACTGAAAGAAAAAGAGGAAAGGACAACCCTTCCCGTCTCAGGAATGTCAGCTTTTGAGGAGGCTTTTTATCATTTTATTACCAATGATTTGGCTAACTTGGCGGCTCGAGCATCCAACAATGAACTAAACCGCGTTTCTCGTTTAGTAGCAAAGCTCATTGATAGTACCAGAGAAGATGCTGCAGTTAAAAAGCAAAAGCGGGCAAATATCGAAGCCGAGAAAGCGGGTATACACGCAATTCTTGTTAAGCAGACGGCACAAGATTTAAAAAACCGCCTGTATCAGGAAACAGAAGAATTAATTTATTATATCAAGCAGCGGGTATTTTTACGTTTTACTGATTTCTTTAAAGAAGCATTCAATCCTACTGTATTACGCGATGATGGCCGTAACCTGAAAAAAGTTTTGCGCAGTGCACTGGACGAATTACTCGAACAAATTGGATTTGACTTTGCACAAGAAATGAGAGCAACGACTGTAAGACTGGATCGCTTTGCTGAAAAAATAACAGCAGAGTATCAGATAGTGCTTGTCGAAAGGATTCTTGAGATGAATCAGGATTTATCCTTTTCCCTTTTTGAATTTGAGAATAAAGCACAAATTGATTTTGAAGTCGCTTTCAAAGATATTCAGTATGGGCTGTTTTCGAAAGCAATGGCTTATTTTAAAAATCCAAAATCATTTTTTGAAAAAAATGAAAGCAAATTAATGAGTGATGAGATGTATCGTGTGCTGAGCTCTGCAGCAGATGAGTATTTGCAGAATGAACAAAAAAGGATACAGGTTCTATATGGACATGTCATGGAAGATGAGTTTGAACAATTAATCTCGCACATGACGGAACAAGCTGATGACTTTTATTTAAGTTTGCTCTCAGCCTTAGATGGCGGAGTTCCAGCCGAACAGCTAATAGAGATCCAGCAAAGATTAACAGAACTTAATAAAGGATGATGTTGATTCATAAGAATAATTCAAATACACTTATCATTGTTCTTCATGAGATTTATGGGATTAATAAACATATCAAACAGGTATGTAAAGAATTATCAAAACGTAAGTATGATATTATTGTTCCTAATTTGTTGAATGACAGGATTATGTTTCGCTATGACCAAGAACAAATTGCATATAGTTATTTTATTAATAAAATCGGCTTTGAAATTGCTATGAAACAGATAGAGGAAATTCTTTATAGCGTGAGATCAAATTATAAAAAAATATACGTCCTCGGGTATAGCATAGGGGCTACTCTTGCTTGGTTGTGTAGTCAGACAGGATTATGTGATTTGGTTGTTGGGTTTTACGGTTCAAGAATACGAGAGAATATTGCAATAGTACCCCAATGTCCCACTTTATTGTTTTTCCCTACTGAAGAAAAATCTTTTGACGTAGATGATTTGATTATGCAACTAAGTGAAATAAATAATATTAGCGTCAAAAAGTTATCTGGTAAACATGGTTTTGCGGACCAATTTTCGAAAAACTATAACAATAAGTCACTTCTTATAGCCAGTAAAGAGATTTTATTATTTGTTAAATCAGTATCAGCGTAATGCTGATACTGATTTTTATACATACTAAATACGAACATGACATGTAAAGATATATAAGGAGAAAGTATGATTAAAGAATTTGAGAAATCTGAAATAGATGAAGTTATGAATATTTGGCTTGTGACTAATATTAATGCTCACAATTTTTTGCCAGAGAAATACTGGATAGATAACTATAAGGTTGTTAAAGAGCAATACCTGCCGATATCGGAAACCTTTGTTTATAAAGAGGATAGTGTCATTAAGGGATTTATCAGTATCATTAACGACTCTTTTATTGGGGCGTTATTTGTTGCGAAAGAATATCAGGGCCAAGGGATAGGCTTAAAGCTAATCAATCACTGTAAATCTTTATATCCCAAATTAGAATTAGCCGTTTATGTAGACAATATTGGTGCAGTTGACTTTTATAAGCGGTGTGGCTTTGAATTTCAAACAGTGCAGGTCAATGAAGATTCTACATTTAGAGAGTATACAATGTTCTGGAATAGAATGAGTTAGGTGATGGTTCCATGCCCCATTTTGACAGGGGCTATCTTCTACACTATGTTAAAAATATTATCCCTTTTCTATCATGTTATCACTGCCGCTAGCTATTATTGGCGCCATTGTCGGTCTCGTGATTATGCACAGTGATTTGAGTCTTTTGAGGTATTAGTGTAATGCTGATACTTTTTTTGTGCGCGAACAAAGGAAGAAATTTTTTTTCTAGATTCGTCTTTAATATGTAATACTAGTTTTTTCGATTTCGAATATATATAGATAGAAGTTGAAAATAGTAATGACTAGGTGCGTTTTAGGTTCCCTCGGCTTAGATTTGAAGAATTTTAAACATATTTTTATATCAAATTGCCGCGGTTACATAAAAATAATGAAGGATTTTGTGGAAAAATATAGAAAATGAGTAAAATAAGCCTTGTGAGAATATAATGTAATTTACTGCGACCCTCAACAAGGAACTTGTATGATAACGCAGTAATAGATTGGGGGAATTGCCCTTGAATTTTTTATAGGAAAGTGTGACCAAACCAGATGGATAAAAACTTATTAGATGAGGAGTATAGGTATGAAACAAGTAGATTTTATGAGTCATGAACTAAATGTTCCTGAGCTTACGCTTCGGGGAATATTGCTGGGAATGATAATTACGGTCATTTTTACGGCATCTAATGTTTATTTGGGCTTAAAAGTAGGACTCACGTTTTCGTCGTCTATTCCTGCAGCTGTTATTTCTATGGCAATTTTGAAAATGTTTAAAGATTCCAATGTCTTGGAAAATAATATGGTTCAGACCCAGGCATCGGCAGCAGGCACTCTTTCAGCAGTTATATTTATTATTCCCGGCTTACTGATGCTCGGGTATTGGCAAGGATTTGCTTTCTGGCAAACTTTGATGATTTGTGCTTGCGGCGGCGGCCTTGGCGTGTTGTTCACAATCCCACTGCGCCGTGCTATGATTGTCAATAGTGATTTGCCTTATCCTGAGGGGCTCGCAGCTGCAGAAATTTTGAAAGTAGGCAGTGGTAATGCTGCGGGATCCAAAGATAATGGTATAAAAGATATTATGTTTGGTGGTATTTTCTCGGCTATTGTCAGTTTATGTGCAGAGGGTTTTCACGCTATTTCGTCGGGAGTGCACTATTGGTTCAGTTTCGGCAAGGTTACTTCGCAGCTGCCTCTCGGATTTTCTTCTGCTTTATTGGGAGCTGGCTATTTAATAGGTATTGCCAGTGGTATGGCAATGTTAGCAGGGACTATTTTGTCATGGGGCGTATTTGTGCCCTATCTTACATCTGTCATGTCTCCGGCAGCTGGGCAGAGTGCCAGTGCGTTTGCATCTGCTATATGGGCACAAAAGGTGCGCCTTATCGGTGCTGGTACCATAGGGATTGCTGCAATATGGACACTGATTACGCTTATAAAACCAATCATAGATGGTATGCGCATTTCGATACAAGCTATGAGTCGTTCAGAAACCGGAAAAAGTTTGCACCGCATGGATACGGATTTGTCTCCGAAAACGACAGCCATGGTTTTGAGTATTATTGTTATTGGGTTGCTGGGAACATTTTATTCCTTTATTGCAGATGCGAACCTGTCAGCAGGTACCACAGGGATTTTTGTTGTTACAGGTGTTGCTATCTCTATTTGCATGGGATTTTTTGTAGCTGCTGCATGTGGTTACATGGCCGGACTAATTGGAACATCAGCCAGCCCGATTTCGGGGATCGGCATCTTAGGAATTATTGTATCTTCTCTTGTGGTACTTGGAATAGGTACTGCAGTCAATCTTTTTGACACAGAAATAGGAAGTAAATTCGCCATTGCTTTAGCTATATTCATGACGAGCGTGATTGTCAGTATTGCTGCTATTTCGAACGATAATCTGCAAGATTTAAAAACTGGTTATCTTGTTGGCGCTACGCCATGGAAACAGCAAGTAGCTCTGTTGGTGGGCTGCGTCGTCGGAGCATTTGCCATTGCACCGGTATTGAATTTATTATATGAGGCGTATGGTTTTGTCGGGGCTATGCCGCGCACTGGAATGGACGAAAGCCAAGTCCTATCTGCACCGCAGGCGACTTTGATGACTACGATCGCCCAAGGGATTTTCAGTCATAATTTGGATTGGAATTATATTCTTTTCGGCGTGGGAGTTGGGATTTCAATCATTATTGTAGATGTACTATTGAAAAAGAACTCGGCAAAATACTGTCTGCCGCCGTTAGCTGTAGGAATGGGTATTTATTTGCCGCCTACTTTGGAAGTGCCCCTTATCATAGGTGCTGTCATGGGTTATTTTGTGAATCGTTATCTACGTAATCGGGCGATTGAGCGGAGTCCGAAAAACATAGAAGAAGATGTGGAGAAGTGCAACCGCCATGGTGTATTGTTTGCGTCTGGGCTGATAGTTGGCGAAAGTATAATGGGAGTCATCATTGCCATTATTATTGTACTTTCAGTAACAGGCGGTGGCAGTGATTCGCCGCTGGCAATCGTAGGTAAGGATTTTGGCCCCACAGCCGATTGGCTCGGCTTACTCGTATTTATTGCGATGATTGCTATATTTATTTATCGCATTGTTAGTGTAAAATTTAAAACTAATTAATGAATCAGGGAGCTGTATCATCTATAATAGTGAAAACTCCTGCAAAGTTCAGCTTTGCAGGAGTTTGTATTTTACTTCTGGCGGAATTTCTGCTGGAATAAATATGTCATTTCACATCATTAAGCGACTATTGGGTGAAAATGTTGCGAGAATGACTGCAAAGCGTATGGAGTATGATATTATTATTTAATTTTTAGCAATTATCTCGACAGTGGTTTTGTCTAAGATATATTATTGTCATGATAACTGTTGTCATGACAATAATATGGAGGAAAATATGCATTTTAAATTAGATGATTCACTCGGCTTTTGGATAAATGTTGTTGCTGGAAAAATGAACTAAATCGTAATATTAGTCAGTACAATGTCACGGCTGAACAGTGGGCCGCTTTAAGTAGGTTGTGGGAAGAACTGCGGTTCGAATCATGACTCTCTTTTTGATATGCAGGATTTTTATTGTATTTAAGAACAGGAGAAAAGTGGATATGAAAGAATATATTTGTAAAGTAATGTACGAAATTTTTTGGATGTGAGGAATATATGGAAGAAGAGAGACTTAAATTGAATTCAAGAGACCTATATTTATACTGTCTAACTAAACCCGGATCAATTGAGGATTATCCTTTCGGCGCCGATGTGATTGTTATTAAAGTAGCATCCAAGATATTTGCACTACTATCACGTAGGCACGGTCAGGATATTCTTTCGCTGAAATGTGATCCTGACTATTCTGAGCTATTAAGACAACAATGCCCAAGCATAACACCCGGATACCATTTGAATAAACGGCACTGGAATACGTTACTGCTCGACGGTAGTATTCCAGAAAAAGAAATAAGAGGCTTAATTGATCATTCTTATGAGCTGGTATATAAATCACTTCCCCGGAGAAAGAGGATGGGAGATCAGGAAGACTGGTGAATTTCATTAACGGTGAAAAATACGATGCTGAGAATACTGGTCCGGGAGCTAATGGTTTTTAGAGTCATCTAGTGTTTGAATATAAATGAGACAGGGAGTTGAGATAAAATGTTCAATGCCTATCTAATGGCTGGTCTAGCGATGGTATTTTGGGGTATTGCTCCGATCTTTGGGAAATTGGGGCTAGGTGAAATGCAACCGTTAGTCGCACTCACTATTCGTAGTCTGGTTATTAGCGTCATTCTTCTTATAACGATGACTGTGTCTGGGCAGTGGGGTAATATCGCCGAAGTAACAGCAAAAGATACTACATACATTGTGCTTGAAGGCATTTGCGCCGCTTTATTAGGGCAACTGGCTTATTATTATGCACTAAAATTCGGTGAAGTTGGTCGTGTATCACCGATTGTTGCAGCGTTTCCGCTAGTTGCCCTGCTTTTAGGTATCGTTTTTTTGGGAGAAAAGGTGACATTTTATAAAGTTGTTGCGGCTTTTCTAATCACCTCAGGAATAGTTCTTTTAAAGTATTAGACATGTTTAAAGAAAAATATGAGGTACATTATGCCAAAGAATAAACAAAACTATATCTGGCGGCTACAAGAGATCTTCTTAGTTTCACTTTATTTGGGTCTTACCTCTTTCGGGGGACCAATCGCACACCTTGGATATTTCCATACTGAGTACGTCAAGAACAGAAAATGGATTACGGAAGAAATATATAGTGATTTAGTCGCCTTATGCCAGTTCTTGCCTGGTCCTGCCAGTAGCCAGGTAGGTATAGCTATTGGAACTTACCAGGGCGGTATATTAGGCGGATTTTTAGCTTGGCTCGGTTTTACCGTACCGTCCGTCCTCATCCTGGTGTTTGCGTTCTATGGTTTACGAGAGATCGACCCAGCTAGATTGGTCTGGATACATGGTCTAAAAATTGTTGCGGTCGCTGTTGTTGCCCAAGCTGTATGGAGTATGAGTACTAAATTAACGCCTGATAAAGAGCGAGCTACTATTGCTCTCTTGGGAGCAGCGATTACTTTGCTATGGCCTAACGCATATATGCAAATATTGACCATCATGGTAGCGGGTTTGGCAGGTACGGTTTTCGGGAGACATAGAGTAACTAGTCAACACCCCAATATGGTCTTTCCCCTTAGGAAACGTACCGGTGCTATTGCGCTTTTCTTATTTATAGGGCTGCTTATTGGGTTACCGTTACTGCGTCAAATAACGACTAACGAATGGGTAGGTGTATTCGATAGCTTCTATAGAATTGGCTCCCTGGTATTCGGTGGGGGGCATGTTGTTTTGCCAATGCTTGAAAAAGAGGTTGTTCCTGTTGGATGGGTAGAACGGAGCCAATTTTTAACAGGTTATGGATTAACGCAAGCGGTGCCTGGTCCGTTATTCACTTTCGCTTCATATCTTGGGGCAGTCATGGGCGGGTGGCCTGGTGCCATAATCACAACCATTGCGATATTTTTGCCTTCTTTCCTGCTCGTTATCGGTGTAATACCTTTTTGGGATACCCTAAGAACAAAGTCTTGTCTACAATCTGCATTGTGGGCAATCAATGCGGCAGTAGTTGGTATATTGCTTGCAGCCCTATATGACCCGGTATGGACATCAGCAATCCGTAGCACAGCAGACTTTACAATTGCAATTATATGTTTTGGACTGCTTCAATTCTGGCGTGTGCCGCCCTGGTGTGTGGTAATTGTAGCGTGCCTGCTAACCTTATAGACTCATAGCTTCCTCGGGTTAAAAACGCCATGTCATTAAAACATAACAATTCGCGAACGAGATAAAAAAATGCAGCCTACTACCTTAATGGGGTAGTAGGCTGCTACTGTTTTTAAAGACTTTTTTGGAAAATGACCCACGTTATGATATATAGATACTCAGTTTTATAAGTGGATAATAAGATATAGTTGCCATTTTAATTTATTGTAATTATTGTAAATTGCGAGTGCTATAAATTTGCAATCAAAAAAGAAAAGTAGTAAAATATACTTAACCCGGTTATGCATTTACGCGGTAATGTAATCTATTTTAAGATAGCAGCTTTGAAAGGTGATTTTATGGATAAGAAAAATGATGAAGAATATATACATGTAATTGGAGCTAGAGAAAAAAATCTTAAAAATATTGATGTGAAAATCCCAAAGAAAAAAATAACTGTCTTTACCGGTGTTTCAGGCTCAGGAAAATCATCGTTAGTATTCGATACAATAGCAGCAGAATCACAACGACAGCTAAATGAAACGTATTCAAGTTTTATTCGTCATCGCTTGCCGCACTATGGACAGCCTAATGTGGACGCTATTGAAAACTTATCTGTTGCAATTATCATCGATCAAAAACGAATTGGAGGAAATGCAAGGTCAACCGTTGGAACGATTACAGATATATATTCGTTGCTAAGATTATTGTTTTCGCGTATAGGGAACCCCTTTGTTGGATATTCTGATGTTTTCTCATTTAATAACATTTCAGGAATGTGCCCGAAATGTGAAGGATTAGGTAAAATTGATACGATAAGTATTGAACGGTTGCTGGATGGAAATAAGTCTCTCAATGAGGGAGCAATTTTATTTCCAACCTTTGAGCCAGGCGGATGGAGATTAAAAAGATATATCCATTCAGGATTTTTTGACAATGATAAGAAAATACAAGACTTTACTGAGGAAGAATTAGAGTTGCTTTTATACAAATCAGATATTAAAGTAACTACCTCTGATCCGGAATGGCCGAAGACTTCACTTTATGAAGGCCTTATACCGAGAATTACAAGAAGCTTTTTGAAAAAAGAGGAGGGAGAATCGACCAAATATAAAAAAGAAATAGCTAGGATTGTTGGTAAAGAAAAGTGTCCTATGTGCGGCGGTGCTCGATTAAATCAAACCGTATTTCAGTGCAAAATAAACAATAAAAATATAGCGGATTGCGTTGAAATGCAAATTACTGATTTGGTAGATTTCATTCGTACAATTAATATCCCAAAAGCAGTAACCATGGTCACGGCTATAGCTAATCGGCTAGAACATCTAGTTTCGATTGGCTTAGGCTATTTGAGTTTAAATCGCGAAACCTCAACTCTTTCAGGCGGCGAATCACAACGAATAAAAATGGTTCGACAGTTAGGAAGCAGTTTAACAGATATTACTTATATTTTTGATGAACCAAGCATTGGGTTACATCCTCACGATGTAAATAAAATTAATGCTCTATTAAAACTCTTATGTGATAAAGGGAATACCGTATTGATAGTCGAGCATGATCCGGACATTATTAAAATTGCAGACTATATTATTGATATGGGGCCTAGAGCTGGTACAAATGGTGGCAAAATTATATATCAAGGTGCTTTAAATGGCTTGGCGCAAATAGACACACTTACAGGAAAATATTTATGCAATCAAACAAATTTGAAAAAGAAAATAAGAAACGCAGTTGAATGGTTATCACTAAAAAATGCGCATTTGCATAACCTTAAAAATATTGATGTGAATATTCCTAAAGGTGTTATGACGGTAGTAACTGGGGTTGCGGGCTCAGGAAAAAGTACATTAATCAATCAGGTGTTACCCCAATTTTACCCTGATACAATTTTTATCGATCAGAAGCCAATCAAAACCTCAAAGCGTTCTAATATCGCTACTTTTACAGAAATATTTGATATAATAAGAGAACTATTTTCAAAAGAAAATGGTGTAAAGCCTGCTTTATTCAGCTTTAATTCACAAGGAGCATGCCCAAACTGTAAGGGGTTGGGAGTAATATATACAGATTTGGCATTCATGGATACGGTGGTAAATATATGTGAGGTTTGCCAAGGCAATAGATTTATAGATGAAGTATTAAGTTACAAATTACGTGGTAAAAGCATAAGCGAAGTTTTAAACATGACAGTTGAAGAAGGCTTAGACTTTTTCTATGAAAAAGAAATAGCAGCAACCTTAAAAAGGCTGGCAGATGTAGGAATAAATTATATTACACTCGGACAACCATTAAATACTTTATCTGGCGGTGAATTACAAAGAGTGAAGCTTGCTGTTGAACTGGAAAGCAAAGGGAATATCTATGTACTGGACGAGCCGACAACTGGACTTCATATGTCAGACATATCAAAGCTTCTTAAGATTTTAGACCACCTTGTTGAAAAAGGCAGTACAGTAATTGTGATAGAACATAATTTAAATGTTATCAGCCAAGCAGATTGGGTTATTGATTTAGGACCTTTTGCAGGACAAAATGGCGGTAACGTAATTTTTGAAGGGTCACCAAAGGATTTAATAAATTGTAATTACTCCATTACAGGACAATGTTTAAAAACATATATTAAGTAAGGAGAATATTTTGGCAAAAAAGGAATTAGAAGATTACTATATCCCTTTTCAATGTATGATTATCAGTAATATTAATCGCTTTAATATTCAGGGAGTGACAACAGCACAGTATAATGTATTAGACATTTTAGATAAGCAAGGCTCTAAAACCACTAAGAAGTTAGCAGAGATTCGTGGGATTTCTCAAGCTGGAATGTCTAAATTAATAAAAAGGCTTTTAGAGAAAAACTACATCATTCAAAAACAGCAGGAGACTGACCGGAGAGCTTATGACATCCTCATTACTCCCGATGGTAAAGATTTTCTTGTAAGATCAGAGAAGTTCAGAAATAAAATCATGAATTTAATTGAGCATACGTTGACAGAAAAAGAGCTAGATTGTTTTATACAGTTATGCAAAAAAATTACCGATTCGTATGTAGAGGACTAGTTGTATGAATTGAAGGGCTTTAATTGTCTTCTTGAACCATAATCACGACATCCACAGTCAATATAAGCAGGGAATTGAAACAATTCTTGATACTCCCTAGAACTCTTAGCCATCCTGCGGCAAAACGCACCGACAAAGATAAAAAACAGCACCGCGTACTTGACAGGGTGCTGTTCAACAGGGGAGTTGTGTTCAAAGATAAGAACGATGCTTAACTCGCTATATGTGTGACAAAAAGTCAACCCTATAACTATGATGGGGCCAACTTACTTTAATTTGGGACAGATAGTAGGCCAGGTATTTAAAGAAGGCGTAGAATTTAAAAAGTCACAAAATGAATAAAAAATTTAATATGCCTCTAAGCCTGTCTTCTTATCTATTGGGTATAGCTTACAATTATGCACATGCTATTGGTGCCACCTCTTCAAACCGACATACAGCCCGTGAATCATTATATAATAAGGTTTCACGGGTTTTTCTATTTGCCTAGAAAACCATGTGAATCCAATAAAAAATGCATTTTTATTACAAAGTAATCTTTTTCTTGTTGCAAAGTTGCCAATGCTTTCCCTCTCAATACACAAAGATATAAATGAATATATATTCTATAATTTACTTCCCACTAATGAATAGTAGTTTATAGAACATAATAGTATAATTAACTTCAAAGCTATGTTAGCGTTGTAGAATAATATGAAAAAAGGTGAATCATTTTGAATAGTATTACGTGTGAACGCAGGATATATGATTATAAACTTAATACACATGCTCATGCATATGCCCAATTAATTTTACCACTTCATGGAAGTCTATATATAGAAACTACTTGTAAAAAACTTATACTAGAAGATGAACGTTTATTCTTTCTTCCGTTCAGATTGTTACCATACTTTTAATGCTGATAAAAGTAATGAATTTTTGGTTTTAGATATAGCTGATAATATGCTTAGTAAGCATGATATGGGAAAAATGGTAGGTGGAAGGGAATTTTCGTTTGATGATAGGTGGAAAGCTATCAGATATTTACTACTAGAAGAAGCTGACAACCAAACAAGTTCTAGCTCTATCAATAACTTGTTTTTCTATGCCTATCATCTTATTGCTGATGAATATATACCTCGTTCTATAAACTATATAAATGAACATTATACAGAAGATATAAATTTAAAAAAATTGGCGGATATTGAGCATTATAATATTAGTTATTATAGTGAATGGTTTAAAAATAATATGAAGGTGTCACCTATTGAATATATACAAAATCTAAGAGTGAAAAAAGCAAAAGAGCTCCTTTTAAATACAAATTTTACAATTTTGCAAATTGCTCAAATGGTAGGATATAATCATAATTCATCATTTACTAGAGTATTTAAGGATTTAGAAAAAATAACGCCTGTAGAGTTTAGGAAAAAGCCAAAAATAAGCTAAAAATTAACTGGATTTAGGAAAAGACTTATCTAATAAAAACACTATAATAGTATATAGAAAAGCATAAAGAAGTTGCTTTTATACTGTACATGTTTAAAAGAGGAGAATTGTAATGCAAGAATTGATATGCAAATGGATTAAAGACTATGTAAGTGCCTATCCGCAGATGCTTAATACCTTAAGTCGATGGCAAGAACCGCTCATTGGTTTTGCTGATGCCGCTGATGAAAGATTTCTGAGTTTGTGCGATAAGGTCAGTCCTAGTCACGCAATGCCCAAAGATTTTTTAAATGATGCTCGTACTGTTATTTCTTACTTTATTCCCTTTGCAGAAGATATAATAAAAAGTAATAGTGCAGGTACTGAGGCTTCCAAGGAATGGGTTATCGCTTATATTGAGACAAATAAGCTTATTTTCGATCTAAACACTTACTTGCGGAATCAACTATGCACCATGGGGTATAATGGTACTGTTATTCCAGCGACACATAATTTTAACACCCAAACGCTTATTAGTGATTGGTCTCATCGGCACATTGCTTATATTGCAGGACTGGGAAGTTTTGGTATAAATAACATGTTAATTACCGAAAAAAGGCTGTTGCGGTAGATTGGGCAGTATTGTCATGAATGTGCCCATTGAGCCTAGCAAACCTTTAGAAAAAGAAAATTGTTTATATAAACATGGCGGTGGATGTAAGAAATGTGTCAACAGTTGTGTAAATGAGGCACTTACAATAGAAGCATTCGATCGGCACAGATGTTATACTAAATGCTTGGAAAATGCAAAAATGTACAATGAACTTGGGTTGGGAGATGTATGTGGAAAATGTTTGGTCAATATGCCTTGCTCCCGCACGAATCCAACTCGATTGCTGTAATGAATCATAGATTATTAGAGGTGTGTTTATATTATGATAGAAATTATAATTGGCGAAGAAATTCAGAAAGTTTGCCCTGGAATGGCACTAGGATGTATACAAGCACGTGTAAAGGTAGAAAGCAGTAGTAATGATTTGTGGCAAGAAATTAACAGTTGTTGCGATGGCCTGAAAAGTGAAATACGTATAGAAGATTTAGCGTCCTTGCTTAGGATAAAAGACGGAAGAGAAGTATATAAAAAACTAGGTAAAGTGCCTAGCAAATATAGGCTGTCTTCGGAAGCATTAATAAGAAGAGTATTGCAAGGAAAAGGAGTTTATAAAATAAACAATATTGTAGAGATTAATAATTTAATATCGTTAAAATCCAAGTTTCCTATTGGTTCATATAATATTGCAAACCTTTATTCTCCTATTTCTTTAGTGATAGGTAAGGAGGGACAAGAATACAAAGGCATTGGCAAAGAACTTATAAATATAGAAAATCTCCCGGTTTTAACGGATTCAATGGGCAGTTTTGGAAGCCCTACAAGTGATTCAGAAAGAGCTATGATAACAACTGATGTAAATGAAATAGTAATGTGCATTTTTTCTTTTAGCGGTAGAACTGATGTAAAAGAATACTTACAATATGCTAAAGAACTTTTAGAAAGATATGCAAACGGAAAGAACATTGAAACTAAAATAATAGGAATTACCGCCGATTCATTATGTTTAGTGTTGTAAATATTCGAAAACAACAAAATTTAGATATTGTTATTCGAGCACTCTTGGCATACCGCTCCCACCCTCATATACAGAGTTTGCCATTTGATTACTTCAGTGTCAATGTACATGTCCCCTTGACATTTGGGTCCATTATAAAGAATCCTGGAAAGGATTGACTCGACTATAACTTTATAGTTTATCATAATAACTATAAAGTTATTTTGGAGGTGCTATTCAAGGTGAAGAAAAGTTTACTGGTTGGATTATATGGGATATTTTGGTTTGCGGGAATAAGTGCAGTGGGAGCAGATGAGGCTCTACATATCGATGAATACGTAAAGAATACGAAAATCGTACAAGATATTCCGGTTATTGAATATTGCAAAAAAGGTCAAGAAAAAATGCCGCTGTTAATACTTTCCCACGGATTTTCGGGCAGTAAAAACGACTATTTTAACGACATGAAATTTGTCAGAGGATTGGCGGATAAAGGATTCTTTATTGTTGCTATGGATAATCGATGTCACGGAGAGAGAAAGGGACCTACATTTTCAAGTATTGTCATTAGCAAATCAAAAATAAACATTTATGAAATCAGAAAGATAATCAAGGAAAGTGCGGATGATGTGAGCACGTTAATCGATTATTATGAAACTAATTTCCTGATTGATAAGGATCAGATTGGGATGACTGGAATTTCGATGGGGGGATTTACGACATTTAGGGCTATGATGATCGATCCCAGGATTAAGGCGGCAGCTCCCATGATCGGCAGTCCTGTTTGGCAAGATATTCCCCAGGAAGTACCGCATTCCACTTCCATTGATCAAAATGAAGAAGTTATGAATCATCTTACACAGTTATCACAGAAATACAGCCCTAATTATTATCCGGAAAAATTTTATGGCAGAAATCTGATGATACAAAATGGGGAGCAGGATAAGCACGTCAGCATAGCTGAAGTAAAAAAATTCTATAATATTATAGCGAAAAAATCGCCGCAGACGATAAACATGGTTAGTTATCCTAATCTGGGACATGACGTTACACCGGAAATGCTGACAGTGACAACCGAGTGGTTATGCGAAAAATTGCTGTCATCAAGCAACAGTTAGTGCGGAGTTAGTTGCATAAAAATTTGATGGGACAGTGAACCTGTCCTTGTCCCTTTGTATTTCTGCCACTAAACTATGTTGAAAATTGCAAGTTTAAATGTCGCTCATATTATGGTAACTATGGCGATTATTCAAGAATGATTTTTTACTCTAAAAAGTTTAGATGTTAACATTTCATTGGGCTGACATTTGGCACCATGGATCAAATAAATTGCCGCTACAACTTGTACAATTATTCGTATCAAGCGTAGCGGCAATTTTATTTGTCATTGGCTAAAGGTAAGTGATAGGTAATTAATTTTTTTAATGGGTATTTATATCTAGCGTTGTTGTCAGTACATTTCTCTTGTTTTGCATTATTTTGTTCGCAATATTGGGATATGAGTGGCAGAACTTAGGAAAGGCCAAGCTGGATAATATCAATATTTCTTCATCAGTGACTGCAATAATATCTTCCGTGTGCATAGGGTGATTAACTAAACCATTTGCACCGATTGATTTATATAGAAACTAGATTTAGAACCTATTGACTTGTTATAATCTATAGGGTATGATTTTATTAATTTAATATCTGCATAACGAAGATTTGCGGTATTCCGCATTTTGGAGTATAAGAAATAAAAGCTGTGATAAGAATTAGTAGCAATCAGGATGCCAAACAGAAAGTTACCGGGTGATGAGAGGTGCATGGATAGTGATTGTGAATACATCTTGGAGCTTCGCACCGAACGAATTTATTCAGTAGGCTGCGACGGGAACCCGTACCCGTTATCGTACTAGAGTATCTCATTTTATGGTGATGTACTTGAAAAGGTGAGCAATGTGAGTTGCTTATGAAACTAAGGTGGTAACACGAGATATAAACTCGTCCTTTTGAAAACAAGAGGACGAGTTTTTTATTGTCTGCTTTTGCCTTCTTATAGACCTTGCAAATATTGAAAAAAATATTTCAGGGAGATGTTAAATATGTTAACACCAAAGGAGCAGCTGCGAATTATCTGCAAAGGGGTACACAACCTTGTAAACGAGAAAGAGTTGTTTGCAAAGCTCAAAAAATCCTTCGACCAGAATAAACCGTTGACCATCAAACTGGGGCTTGACCCTTCAGCACCAGACATTCATCTTGGTCATGCAGTTGTACTGCGTAAAATCAAACAAATGCAGGATTTAGGTCATCGTGCGGTGATTATAATTGGTGATTTCACTGGAAAAATCGGTGACCCCACAGGAAAATCTAAGGGCAGAATTGCCCTGACCGATGAACAAGTGAAAGAAAACGCCAAAACCTATTGCCAGCAGATCTTTAAGGTACTTGATATAAGAAAAACCGAAGTGCGGTTTAATAGCGAATGGCTTTCTAAACTTACTTTTGAAGATGTTATCAAACTTGCTGCTACCACCACATTGCCAGGATTTTGGAACGAGATGATTTTCAAAATAGATATCAAAATCAAATTCCAATTGGAGCTCATGAATTTTTTTATCCACTGATGCAAGCATATGATTCTATTGCAATTAAAGCGGATATTGAGTTGGGTGGAACCGACCAAACATTTAACATCCTGATGGGCAGAACTCTTCAAAAAACACTGGAACAGGAGCAGCAAATTGCCATCTTTATGCCTATCCTCGAAGGTTTGGATGGTGTAGAAAAGATGAGCAAAAGTCTCGGCAACTATATCGGTGTCAGTGAACATGCCGAGGTGATGTTCAAAAAAGTAATGGAGGTTCCTGATGATCTTATAATCAAATATTTTGAGCTTGCTACAGACGAGCATCCCAATGAAATTGA
The DNA here is from genome assembly GCF_020819555.1 of Pelosinus baikalensis. Taxonomy (NCBI): domain Bacteria; kingdom Bacillati; phylum Bacillota; class Negativicutes; order Selenomonadales; family Sporomusaceae; genus Pelosinus; species Pelosinus baikalensis. Next base: position 14,246 of record NZ_JAJHJB010000009.1, on the reverse strand, counting down.
CAAGATCAGAGCAGAATTGGATGGTAATGCAAACCCTAGAGATATTAAATATCGTTTAGCTAAAATCATAACGTCGCTCTATCATACGCTAGAGGATGTAGAAAAAGCAGTTGCATATTATGACATAGCATTCAGAAAAAAAGCCATTCCCGATGATATTCCAGAACTTTTAATTAAAATCGGAAAAGAAACTATTACGGATATTATTCCGCAGTTAATGGAAATGCATTTTGTAAAAAGCAAAAGCGAATTTATTCGATTGGTAAATCAGGGGGGCGTTTATATGAACAGTGCAAAGTTAGCACCAGATAATATAGATAGAGTCATTATTTGCGATGATGTCATGAAAATCGGGAAAAAGCGTTTTGTAAAATTTATAAAATAATGCCTTTTAAAAAACACATATAGATAATGTGTTCATCTAATCAGAGTTTCGCAAGTGTCTGATGATGAGACTATACAACATGAGTCTGCTAATTTACAAGCTTTAGGAAGTATTTCAATCTCGTGAGTTATTTTACTATGGTTTGCTTCGGACTTCTCATGTAAGTCGTATATTATCATTTGTGGCATTATAATTTCCTCCTTACAGCAGTAACTTATTAGTGATATTTATACTAGGGTAAAAGGATTTTTCCTGCTTAGTTTTTAACAACTTAAAGCAGTTTGGTATTTGTATGATGCTTTATGATCATCAACCATGAAAGGAAACCTAGTCTCCAGCCGCATTGCTTATATTTTTGAATTTTTTTCTAGTGAGAAGAGAATGGTTGCAACAACTTGGATAACAACCGAATTTCTTGCGGCTGGGATTATTGGACAAATCATTAGTTCAGCGGTCATCACATTTGTTGGAGCTAGTGTGGGGCCGTTTTGTTTGGGGAAAAATGATCGCCGCAGATGGAATTAATAATTTAGTTACATGTTTCCATAAATTTTGCTTCGAAGGTAGATAATAACCTTAGTCAATTTGTCGTCTAAGGTTATTTATGCTATCTGTTTGCAGTATCGTGTAGTCACTGGAATGTTGGTTATACTAGGTGTGTCAGCAGAAAGAAGAACATCGCTTCTGGCTAGTGAAACTTGCTGAAAAAAAGCAATTGAGTAGGAGTGTGGAAAAAATATGGATAACCAAATTAATCCGGTCATTTGGTTCGAGATTCCTGTAGTAGACATGGAAAGAGGCAAGACATTCTATGAAGCGGTGTTTGATCGAAATTTAACTGTCGTTGACATGGGGCCGAGATAAATGGCTATGTATAATAAGAGCATATCAAAAAATAACGAGGAAAGGTAGTTGTTATAACGTGGATTTAAAAAAGCAGATTTTAGAGGCCTATAATTATCGACATGCATGTAAGGAGTTTGATCCTAGTAAAAAGATATCTGAGGAAGATTTTAACTTTATTTTGGAGACGGGAAGGTTATCCCCAAGTTCCTTTGGGTTTGAGCCTTGGAATTTCTTGGTTGTCAAAAGTAGTGAACTGAAGGAAAAACTAAAAATGCTGTGCTGGGGAGCGCAGGGGCAACTTCCAACAGCAAGCCATTTTGTGATTATTCTTTCTCGCACCCCAAAGGATATGATTTTTAACTCACAATATATATCAACTTTTATGAAGGAGGTTCAGGAGCTTCCTGCGGATGTAGTAAAAATAAAACAAGAATATTATCAAAAATTTCAAGAAAACGACTTTAGACTATTGGACAGTGAACGGGCATTATTTGATTGGGCTTGCAAGCAAACCTATATAGCTCTGGGTAATATGATGACAGCAGCAGCTTTGATTAAGATCGACTCTTGTCCCATGGAAGGGTTCGATAAAGAAAAAGTAGAAATCCTCCTAGAACAGGAGGGGGCATTAGATAGAAATCAATTTGGTGTGGCTTGTATGGTAGCTTTTGGCTATCGGAAAGAAGATCCTAGATCCAAGACCAGACAGAATATGGATAAAATTGTGAAGTCTATTTAACTAAGATATAATAACCTATGAGAAATCCCCATACTTACTTCAACATGCCAATAATCTAGTAGACTGGTATCCATGGAGAGCAGAAGCGTTTCAGAAAGAACAGCGTGAGAATCGGCCTGTATTTTTGTCCGTAGGCTATTCTTAGCTGTGCTTAAAATAAATGATAGGATGTTACTTTAATTTACATGCCATTGGTGGCACGTCCGTAAAAGTAACGTTTTTTATTTAAGATTAATTAGGGAGAACAGTATCATTGGTACGGCGAAAAATGAAGAAAGCCAGAAATATTCTCGAACTGAGAAGTATTTCTGGCTTCTTTGGCTAATGCCCTTTTTGCTTTTCTTTCTTCTTTTTTTGGCGTAACTGGAACTTAGCTTCAGCGATTTCATCTTTTTTAAATTTAGATAATGACTTACGTTGCAATTTACGAGCTTCTTGATCTTGTTTAAGAGCTTGTTGGGCTTTCGTGCTAATTCCAGCATTTTCAATTTCTTTTTGTACTAGACGTTGGAGGCGTTTAGGATTGATTTTACGGACGTGAATGTCATCAGCGTACTACTACCTTGAACTAGGCTTTACTTGTGATGATTTAACCATACTGTTTCAAGTGCTTCTAGGGGTTCTAGGTGATTCTGATTTACGTTTAAATTGACATTGGTCAAGTTATTGACTAACGCTACTTTGAGATTCGATTATACAGCGTGGAATGTCATGAAAGGGAAGTAAAGAGGTGTAAAGCCAGATAAAATATGGACTAGATTTTGGTAGGGTTAAGAGTTGCTTTTTTAGTGATATGTTATAGAAGTGAATTGAAACAGCGCAAAGGTAGATAAATTAAGGGCTCAGTGTACGCGAAGAGCTTGCTTTCTCAGTGGCATGTAATGGAATGCTAAATGGCATGTCATGGAACAGACAATAGAGCCCTACAGGGCTTGGTTTTACTGGACTTTTAAAACTTGTAAACAGTGTTTTAAGTGACAATGGTGCCATGTCCATAAAAGTAACATTTTTCATTAACAATAGTCTTGGTAAAGCAACTGCAAAAAGCTCCTGTCAAAGTCTGTATGGAATTGGCAGGAGTTCTACATTTATGGTAGATATTACATAATAGCAATGCAATTGTATGAATACGAAATAGTCGATATATCTATGTAACTGCATAATTAGGCTTGAATTTGGGGGAATAATAGATAAGCAATTGTGTAGATATATTTTTGTTTAATGAGGTTGAATTATTAAATTTTGCGGGGACCATTTGCGGTCTTCACAGTGACTGATGAGCTTAATGACTATCGATTTTTCAATGTTTTAATGTCGAAAGGGACGGCAGAATGTGTGAAAAGTAACCAAATTGAATTACATAAATCTACAAATATGATAAAATAAATGTCGAAGGGGACGGTTCTAAATGTCGAAGGGGACGGTTCTGCTGACATAGTTAATAATATTAAATTTCCATTAACAAACTGGCGTGGCTATCATTTCCACGTCACTATATTGGAGATAATAAAATTTAAGGTTAGCTGCACATAATTCCAATATTTAATTGACCTATTTCTTCTTTTTGTAATGATTTTGCTTGATCGGATACAAAATTCCAGTGCGCAATTAGCTTATCTACTTCCTCTGCAAATATTTTTCCAGCAGGAGTTAATTCTGCATCCCATCCTCTTTTAAAAAGTAAAATACCTAATTCTCTTTCTAAACGTTGAATCTGATTGGTTATAGTAGACTGAGCATAATTTAATTTCATAGCACTTTTGGAAAATGTACCTTCTTGGATAATTGTACGAAAAGTAATTAATTCTTTTAAATCCATAGAACCCTCCAACTATATCTGTAAAATTGATAAAGAATATTAATATATTCAATTATACAAATTAAAATTCTTGCTGTAAAATAAAAATATCATATTAAAGAGGAGGAAGGGATTATGCCTTTCGTCAGAATTAGCCTACCCAAGCACTTATCTCAGGGGACTAAAAAAGCAACTTCTGAAGCTGTACACAAATCCTTAATAAAGGAATTTAATATTCCTGAAGATGATTATTTTCATATTGTTGAAGAATTAGATAAAACGCAAATATTTTTTCCTAAAAGTTACCTAGGTATTACTCATACCGAAAACATTATTTTTGTCCAAATTTTCGCAGGAGAAGGTAGGACGTTTGAACAAAAAAGAAGACTATATGCACAAATCGCTAAAAATATATCATTAACCACGGAAATTCTTATGAGTGATATTATAATTATCTTAATTGAGAACTCTGGAAAAGAAAATTGGTCTTTTGGTTTTGGTGAAATACAAGAACCTAAACATCTATTAAAAGGGGATCTTCTTTATGATAATAAATAACATTTACGACTTATTAAATAATGCAATGCCAGATTCAGGTATTGGCATAAAACTTCGTGCTATGACAGGTAATAAAGATTTAACTGTTTTTGCTATTGAACTTAATCATTCTCAATCAATACCAGCACATTATCATAAGCAGGGAATTGAAACTTACCAGATTTTGACTGGACAAGGCAAAATAAGTATTGGAAATATTATTGAGGGAAAGTTAATTTGGCAAGAGGAAAGAAATGTTCATGAAGGAGATTGTTTTTCAGTTCAGCCAAATGAAGTACACAAATTGCAAAATATTGCGCAGCAATCTTTACAAGTTATTGGTTGTAGTTCGATCGCTCACTCTAACGAGGATAGATACTTTGTTAACGAATAAAATAAAACCACTATTCCCCTGTTTGCCTTTGTTCTGAAGGTTTTTTAAAAAATAAAAAAAAGAATCTTGATATTAGTTCGGTGACGAACTATAATTGTATTAACAATTAAATTACAAAAGTGAGAGTATTCTTTATGATGAATAAATATTTAGCCATATCTAAAATCTCAAAAATTAGAAATGAAGTTTCCGATTACATTGAGTGTGAACTAAGAAAACGTGGTATTGAGGGGCTTGTAGTATCACATGGTAATATTTTAGATATACTCTATGAGAACAATGGAAAATTAACTATGAAAGAAATAAGTGAAGGAATTGACCGTTCTAAGTCTACAGTTACTCAGTTAGTGGATAGATTATTAAAAGCTGGATATGTTACTAAAGAATCAAACTTAGAAGATAAGAGATACTCATATATAGTATTAACTGAAAAGGGGTTAAGCGTAAAAAAAGACTTTAAAGAGATTTCACAAAATGTAATTAAAGAGTTCTTTAAAGATTTTACTGAAGCAGAAATTGAAATATTACTTTTATTATTAGATCGGGTAATACATAATTTTACCCTTTAATTTTTATACTAATAGTTCGGTGACGAACTAACTAAAGATTAAAGTAGGGAGATGTTAAAAATGAATGAGACTATAAGAATAATAGAAAATCTTAAAACCGTTAGACATTTTTCTGATAGAAATATACCAAAGGAATATTTATCAGTTATATTAAAATCATGCGTAAATGCAGCTACAGCATCAGCCAGACAAACATATTCAATTATAGTTGTAGATGACAAAGAGGTCATGAAAGAAATCGGATATGTTGGCGGCATAATGCTTGTATTCTGTGTTGATTTTAATAGAGTAATTGATATGGCTGAATATTTAGGATTTCAATATAAACATGGGATACCTATTGTAGATTTTATCACTGGTAGTACTGATACAATTCTTGCAGCACAAACTGCTGCTATCACTGCGAGATCCCTTGGAATTGATTCTTTTTTTAGTAATTGCGTGCACAGAGGAAATATTAATAGAATGTATAATTTATTAAATTTGCCTGAAAAATATTGTTTTCCCCTGATTGCATTAATACTTGGTTATTCAGATGAGAAAAAATCAAAATTAACAAAGAAAGGACGATTAAGTGGACCAGGGATAATACACTTTAATAAATACGAGAGATTGAATGATCAAGGAGTGGAAAATATAGTTTTAGAATATGATAGTCAAGATAAACACTTTCTATCATTAATTGATGATTGGAGAGAAAAAGGATACAATCATTATCTGGAATGTTTTTATGAAAAATGGTGCGGATGTTTCAAGGTTGATGAGAAAAATGATTACCAGATAAATGCTAATAATCAATATAATCAAGTAGAAAAAATGCTAATCAAGACTGGATTTTTACCAGATTAAATTAAATATAGTAACTCATGACTATGATGGAATCAGCTACGACATGATTTGGGAAGTTTACTTCTAAACGATATGTGACAAAGAGCATTGCGATATCAAGGGATTTACTCTCAGTTAAACAAAGTATTTTAATACTGCTATTGATGAATATTACACTATATCTTCTTCTGAGCAGTAATAATAGCAGCACTGAAAATTATTACAAAAAGTAGTAATTATATGGAATATAGTGGTATAATTTATTTAAAAGTTACATCGGAATCGTAAAAAAGTTAAGGCAGTTTTCTAATTGGAGGGCAATGAGCTTATCTATGTTTATTGCTAGTGATGAAAAGTTATTAACTTAATCCAAGACAGAAAGGGGAAAATACATGAATATAGAGAAGAATGAATATGATTCAGAATTTAGTAATGTAAAATATATGGCAGAAGACAATATAGTATTTCTTACATGGAAAAAATTCTGCTGCTATGATGACTATAGAGATCCAACAACATTTGCTTTGGAATTGCTTAAGAAACACCCGAATAGTAATTTTGTTGTAGATGCAAAAAATGGATTTGAAGATGAAAAAGAAGATATAGAATGGGGATTTTCTGTATTGCTTCCAGCTATGTCAAATACAGATTGTAAAAATGTTGTATTTATCATGAATGAAGTAAATGAAATAGAAGAAGAGATGGACATGTGGACGAAAGAATTCATGAAGTATTTTACGGTGAAGAAAGTTAAATGTTATGAAGATGCGGTCAAGTTTATAGTGGGATAATGAACAATATTGTGAAGAACAGTTACTTCGCTAGCTTCATATTGTTCATCAACTAAAAAAGGCAGCAATATCTTTTTCCTTATACTTACTACAAATTATAAATTCCTTATTGGTATATGACACGAATATTTTTATCCGATTGTAATAATTGGCACTGAAGTAGATGGGAAACCAAAATATATTACGATTGCAAATGTAGGAATAATTAACTATACTACGCTTTCTATAAGTTTAGGGAAAGGGCATTATTCTAATCAGGGAATAAAAAAGTAATAAAGAATATAGAATTAGAAAGCTCGGAGAACCTATTACTCAATGTTGGTCTATTGGAATGAGTATGCAAAACGTTAACAAAAACTGTAAGTGATTAATTAGAATATAAGTTTGTTAGGTTTTAATGCGATTTATGATGGATTTAATGATAGAATGATAAACAATGGGAGATAATAAGTTATGAAAGTGATTGGCATTAACGGAAGTCCTCGTAAAGGTGGCAATACGGCAATATTAATTCAAACCATGTTTAATGAACTGAACCGGCAAGGAATTGATACGGAAATGATTTCATTGTCCGGTCAAAATATAAGAGGCTGTACCGCTTGTGGAGCTTGTATGAAACAAAAGAATAAGCAATGTATTTTTACGGATGACTTTTTTAATGTTTGTTTGGGAAAAATGGTCGCAGCAGATGGGATTATTCTTGGCTCTCCAGTATACTCTGCAGGAGTAACTTCACAGATAAAGGCATTAATTGATCGGGCTAGTATGGTGCTAGCTGCTAATAAAGGGCTATTGAAATATAAGGTTGGAGCTGCAGTCATTACTGCTCGTCGTGGTGGCGCGATTAGCGCTTTTGATACCTTAAATCATTTTTTGCATAGTAAAGAAATGTTTCTTGTAGGCTCAACTTACTGGAACATGGTTTATGGCAATTCGATTGGTGAAGTGGAGCAAGACCAAGAAGGAATGGCCAATATGAAAAATATTGGAGAAAATATGGGGTGGTTGTTAAAAAAAATTCATGGAAGATTATAAAATTAGCGCATTCCAGTGAATTTTGCTTCGAAGTTAGATAATGATGTAAATAACCATTAGTTAAGGTTATTTACATCATTATCTATATTATCTATTTGCACACACCGTGGCATGTCATGAAGGAAAGTTAAGAGGTGTTAAGGCAGGTAACTTATGTATGGGAAAAGGGACAGTTGTTTACCCCGAGAGATGGAAGAATTAAGAGTCCTAAACTATAATTCTTATTGGGATAAAAGCAACTGCAGATTGACAAGAAACCTAGAAAAGAAACTTGCTGGTAAAATAATACTTATAATGTGAAGATATAGAAGGATTTAGCATTTATAAAGAGAAGCTACCCATAATAACTTAGTTAGTAAATTTATGGGCAGCTTCTCTTTTAGTTGACATACCGATAAAATAAGACAATTTAGAACGATCGTTTTTAATTGGGACAAGGAACCTGTCCCTGTGTCCCTTCCATGGTGTAGCAGGCATAAGTCTTACTGTAAGAGCTGATTTTTCACAGTACTTTTTGCTTGCAATCCCAAAGAAAAGTAATATAATTAGAAATAGGTGGAAATTAAAAAGTCGCCGTGTCCTAAGAGTGCTGTAACACTCTCAGGCACGAGCAGGTGGTACAAGCACCTACACGTAACAGTTACCTGTCTACGACGACAATTTATTATACCGTGAACTTTCCCTGAAAACAAGGGATGGTATGTTCGGGATAGTAGGATTGTAGTTCTGGCAGAAGCTGAGCGTCTGCATGCAATCAAGACGAAGCAAAGCGCATGTGTAGGTTTAAAAAACCTCGCATGGGCTTTTTAATTTCTCCCATTACACTCGCTGTGTGCTGGCTTCCCCTATTCCTATATGTAACTAGAGGAATAGAGGAAGCCCCATGCAGTAGGAATATGGGGGGATATAAATGGTAGCAATAAAAGTGCAGAGAAAGAGGAAAAGCCGGCGCTGTCAAAGGAGTTTGACAGATCAACGGGAAGAACTTCTGCCTCAAAATCAAAAGGGGAGCATGGAGATCAATGTACCCATTAGAAGTATGATCACTGGGCAATGGATGGATAAAGGCGATGCGTTACGGGATTGGCAGGAATTCATTTTTATGCGCCAAGAGAAAATCGAAAAGAAGTTGCAAGATGGTGACTTAAGTGAATACACAAGGCTTATGGAGCAAGTAGATCAACTATTAGAAGGGCAGTCGGAAAAAGTAAGTGAAGCCGTTACTGAGTTAATCGTATCGGCTACCTATATGCACTATAACAAGGGCTTCTTTGATGGCATGAAGATTGGCATGGTTATGGGGAACTTATAGGCAGATATGCCATTTAGGAACTATCCAATGAGAAGGTGATTTTATGAATGAACTTGAATTATTGCTGCCTAGTAAAGAACTTGAATTTGCAGCACTTGAATATAAAAGAGACATTTCGATAATCAAGAGTATGAGCTGCATGGAAGCTCTCTTTTTGACAACACAGATTCATATGATGATTGGTTAGAGCGAGTAAAAAATAATTCAAACAGACAGTAAATCCCGATTGGGTAGTTTCAACCACGTTTTTTGCTCTTCGCAAACGCGATAGTAAGATTGTAGGTATGCTTGATATCAGACATACACTAAATGAGTATCTGAACCTCTATGGCGGAAATATAGGTTATGGTGTGTGACCTTCTGAAAGAAAGAAAGGATATGCTACAGAGATTCTCAAGTTAGCGTTGAAGTATTGCAAACAGCTGGGCTTAGAAAAAGTCATGCTTGTTTGCTATAAAGACAATGAGGCTTCGAGAAAAACTATTATAAATTGTGGAGGTATATTGAAGAAAGATTTTATATATACAGATGGGCAAATTGTACAAAAAATTCTGGGTTTCCCCATAAAGCCATTAAAAAAGGGATATAGTTACGTATGTTGAATAATTAAGTAATATAATAAATGAATTATTGGTTTTTTGGGGGGGGATTATGTTGACGGTAGAAGAAATGAAAGAATATCGACTGCAATATAATAAAGTGATGGTTGAAGCAGATTCTTTCTTTGCTGAATTTGGTAAGCTGGATGATAAAGTGTATGCAGATGGAGCAATTAGTAAGAAGCATAAAGAACTTATGGGTTTGGCCATCTCACTTGCAACTAGATGTAATGAATGTATTTTATACCATTTGGAAGGTTGTTTAAATGCAAAAGCAAATTTCAGCGAAATTGTTGAAGCTATCAAAATTGGTGTAATTGCTGGAGGTTCTATTACTTATCCGAACGCTAGATTTGCTTTTGATAAATTACAAGAATTAATGGCATAAATAAATAGAGAAAATAACCAAAGTATCAGGATATTACTGATACTTTTTTTGTACATACTAAACCGATTAAATCAATGGACTAAAATTGTCCGGCAACACCGCAGTAGCGGACAAAGACTTAGCAACTGGTATTTGGTCAGTCAAGGATTTGGACTTTCTTCTCGCTATCGCAGACGTATTAAAGGTGGATGTACCTGTATTCTTCTTGCCTATCAGTGACGAAACCTTTGAAAAATATAGGACAGACAAATGAACAGAATGTTTACTTCCGTGTAAAAAGATATAAGAGCTTTTAACTAGTACTAATTTAAGGAAATATAAAGCAGTTATATTTTTACTTTCATCATTAAGAACTCACTTATTTCAGGTTTAAGATTGTTCATTATTTGTACCATATCGATTTCCTAACTCGAAGTTAATTACAAGAGGTAAAGAATTAGTTCAAGTGAGATATCAAAAATAGCAAACCAACGTCAATAAAAAGTCGCTTCCTTGGGATTAGTAAAAAAAACTAGAACATTGTTGTATTTATATCCTGAAATATTGTATAATTATGCAATAGAATTTTTTACCAGGAGGGATTTTTATGGATAATGATTTAATTACAAGTACAAAAGAGTTTCTCAATGAAGGGGAACAATCTATTTTATTTACTACTGCCAGACCTGATGTCATAATGGAACGAGGGGATGGGATGTTCTTATGGGACACAAATGGTAAACAGTACTTAGATTTTATTGGAGGTTGGGCGGTCACATGTTTAGGTCACTGTCCCCTTGTTATTACAAAGGCACTAGAACAACAAAGTCGTGAATTAGTAAATGCAAGTCCCTCATTTTACAACAAACCCATGATTCAATTTGCAAAACTACTTACAGAGTCTTCCTGTTTTGATAGAGTTTTCTTTGGCAGTAGCGGCGCTGAGGCGAATGAAGGTGCTATTAAGCTGGCACGAAAATATGGTTCTTTATATCGTAATGGCGCTTATGAGATTATTACAACAATCAATAGTTTCCATGGACGCACCCTTGCAACTATGTCAGCTACTGGCAAAAAAAAGTGGGAAAGTCTGTTTGAGCCAAAAGTTTCAGGATTTAAACATGTTCCTTTAAATGATATTGCTGCACTATCTAAAGCCATAAACCCTAATACATGTGCAATTATGCTGGAACCAATTCAGGGTGAAGGTGGAGTTTTTGAAGTCGAAGAAAATTACATTAAAGCAGTTCGCAAAATATGCGAGGAGCAGAGTATTCTACTCATATTTGATGAAGTTCAAACGGGGATTGGCAGGACTGGAACACTATTTGCCTATGAACATTACGGAATTAAGCCTGATATAATGACGCTAGCAAAAGGAATTGGAGGAGGGTTTCCTCTATCAGCTTTGTTAACCAAGGAGAAGTTTAATATATTTGAAGCTGGGGACCAAGGAGGAACCTATTCGGGTCAACCCCTTGCCATGGCTGTGGGGATGGCAGTTGTGAAGGAAGTAATTGCAAAAGACCTTGCGACGAATGCTCAAGTACAAGGTAATTATATTCTTAAAAAGTTAAATAAACTGAAAACCGAATTTAATCTAAAAGATATTCGTGGAAAAGGATTGCTAATCGCCTTTGATTTACCAACAGCTAAAGGAAGCGAAATTGCTTTTGAGTGTTTTAAAGAAGGTTTGATCATTAATTCGCCTCAACCTTCTACTATACGTTTAATGCCACCATTAATTGTCTCAGCAACAGAAATAGATGATATGTTGCAAATAATCTCTACTGTATTGAAGAGAGTCTTATAAAATACGTGAATATGAAAATCCTGAAAACCATATGGACACAATGAGAAATGTCTAATACCTATATAGCAATCCTTCTAATGACTGTACAATTCACCCATTGGTTGAAAGGAATTATTGCGGGGAGGAATATCCTTGAATATTGCAAAACACGAGATTGAATTAATATTGGAAATGGATAATATTAGTGAATATCTTAAGAACTCTGATATACTCGACTATGAAAATGAATTTATAATGCATATTGGAGACAGTCTGTCAGCAGGAATTCTTGATGAAGTGGAAATAGTTAAAAGGGTATATGAATATGTACGTGATGAAATACCTCATTCATTCGATATTAGTGGGCAAATCGTTACTTCTAAAGCATCAGAAGTTCTAATACAAAGGCAAGGGATATGTTATGCAAAATCCCATTTGCTGGTGGCAATTTTAAGATACTTAGAGATTCCTGCTGGTTTCTGTTATCAAAAACTTATCCTGAATGACGCTGAAACTCCAAGGCGGCTTGTCTTACATGCCTTATGTGCAGTATATCTTAAGGATATAAAAAAGTGGATAAGAATAGACGCACGTGGAAATAACCCCTGTGTTAATGCTCAATTTTGCATTGAAGGTGAAAAATTGGCCTTTCCTATTAGAGAGGAATTGGGCGAAACTGACGGATTGATAATTTATGCGAATCCCAATAAGAGAACTGTTGAAAGTTTAAAAAAAAGTAAGATTATTAGTGAGTTAATCCAAAACTTGCCTTCAGAGCTATAGATAAGTTAGGTATTACAGTATCCGATAAATTAGATCAACAGATTCCATTCTATGTAAAGTTGCCCACTCTTTAATGAATGGGCAATCAAAAGTATTATAATAGTCTTTAGGTTATAAAAAATTGGCGCTTTTTTCATCTATATGGTACACAATCATTAATAGATATGATTAATCTAGAATTTGAAGCTAATAAAAAAGAGTTTTAAAATATATTTGATTGTATTATTGAAAATCAAACTACTGCTAATATTTCTAGTTGAGGAGGAAGAGTGTTGAAAAAAACGAATATCGTGCCAGATTATTCTATACTTGCCAATGTGTTATTAGTGGCCGTAACCGTGATTTGGGGCATTTCGTTTGTTTTGACAAAGAATGCGCTAGCTAGTGTTGGGCCATTTTGGTTCATTGGTATACGATTTTCAATAGCTTTTGTTTTTTGGGGAATAATCTACAATAAACGTTTAGCAAAAATTCAACTTCAGGACTTAAGATAGCATCATTGATAGGTACCGTACTGTTTGCTAGCTATGCCTTTCAAACAATAGGATTGCAATATACTACAGCCTCTAACTCGGGTTTCATTACTGGACTATCAGTAGTTTTAGTACCTATAGTAGGGCAGTGGTGGGGGCAAAAACGTCCGAATATTACTACTATGCTTGGGATTATTAGTTCTATGGTAGGGTTAGCCTTGCTGGCTCTAAATGCTGAATTAAGACTTAATTTTGGAGATATTTATACTTTATTATGTGCTATTGCACTTTCATTTCATATTGTTTTAATAGGCTACTATGTATCAAACATAGATCCGGTAGCATTAGCTACTTTTCAAATTGGTATAGTAGCTGCTCTCGGAGTGATTTGTGGATTAGTATTTGAAGTTATGCCTACTAGTTTTGAACATGATATGTATGTTGCAATGGCCATTACCTCAATTCCAGGAACTGCACTCGGCTTCCTTATACAAAATACTATGCAGCGTTATGTTACAACAACTCGTACTGCTATTATATTTTTATTAGAACCGGTCTTTGCTTGGATTGGAGCATATTTTATGTTAGGAGAGATATTAACACAAAAACAAATGGTTGGCTGCATGTTAATTATAGCTGGTATCTTAATTAGCGAACTACGCGTTTTTGAAAAGAAAAAAGTTTTTAAAGAGGCTTAATATGTCAATAGTTTTGTACTAATTAGCTGTTTTAGATGCTTCTAAGGTTTAAGGTGATTCTGAAATCACGTTTGTTTATTTGATTTTCGGTTCTTGATTACTTGAATGTGTTTAATGATATAGAAAAAACTTAAGCCAGCCTTAGCCAATTCACTGACTAAGGTTGACTGTTAGTGAAGATGTCAGGGGGACGGGGTTATTGACAACCATATAACTACGCAATAAGATAAAGCTGGGGGTGAAAATAATGCCAAGAACAGCAAGAAAGAAAAGTAAAAGCGGAATTTATCATATAATTAT
>NZ_JAJHJB010000095.1:0-3058 GCF_020819555.1 Pelosinus baikalensis | reverse complement strand
CCTCCACCGATGAGGCATACTCCGATAACGCAGCCTCGCTATCTTCCGTCAGTCTGCCGTTTTTGATAAGGATAGCAGCCGGCAAATGACGACCTTGTTTGAAATATCGGTAATTCAGCTCTGATGCATTCCGGCTGCCGTACATATCCATGAGCGCTGAGATCCAGCGAGGTACTCCATAGGCGCCATTACCAATCTTAAGATGTAAAATCTCATTGGCTTGAAATTCAACTGGTGTACTATCGTCAAAATTGCCATTTCTCATATCCATAATTCGAGGATCACCAAACTCTTTAAACCAAACAACTTTATTGCCGTAGATAATCTGTACGTACCGCCTAAATTTCTTCTTACGCTGGAACTGCTGTCCATCACGATAGTAGGTAACGTCAACAGCTGCACCTCTTTTTGTTACACGAATACTGGAGGCATCCTCAATCTTTTCAAGTTCGACTACTTCCTTCTTGCCGTTACGAATGACTTCAATATAGCCATTACCACAAGTCTCACGATCGTCTATGGCATCTTTTAGAATATCAATAAATGACTTTTCCATGTGCATGTACTTCAAAGCCGATTCCACCCGGTTCCACTCAGCTATCATCTCAGAAGTTTCCTTATCCTTAGTTTCATCGTTCTTATATTTTAGCTGCAGCCCAAAGCCGACTATATTCTGCTTATAAGACTCGACACATTGCGGAAGAATCGTAGACATTTCTTTCATTTCAAGTAAACGTGAAATAGAATATTTCGGTTCTAGTACATCTGCTATAGAGTACTTCTTTTCATCAGCATCTTTAGCAGTTGGTGTTTCTGACTTTTGAATGCCAGTAATGACTCTGGCCCTTACTTTTTGCATGATCTCACCTCCTTAGAAACGATTCCTACGCTCACGCTTGGTAGCTGCGTCTTTCACGGTAACCGGCAAGCACAATAAAAAAAGACAGTCCGCTCTGTCTGGTGATTTAAGTCCTCGTTTCTTCATTTCTTTTTTACTCTCCAGCTTGATCTTACCTTTACTTTCATAGATTCCATACTTCCTGGTAGTTAGCTGAGCGATTAGTTCGTTATCGTCAGGTAAAATCAAATCACTGGGCTTTTTATTGCCTTGTTCATCAAACTCACTGAGCAGATCCTTAACGATGGAAGCCATGAGCGTAGTCGTATCATAATAATACTTATGATGGATAGGTATACCGAACTTCACTGGGATTATTCTTAGCCATTCTAGACCTTCTAGCTTTTTTATTTCTAGCAACCGATCCGTTACCCCGCCCCCAACACCAGTATCATCAATCTTAACAGGAATAATTATGTGAGGATATCGATCGTGAAGCTTATTACTAATCTGCATAATATCACCTACAGTCTTCATGGTATCCTGTCCATGACGAATCTCAAGTGGCAGCACCTTGTAATTAATCTTTACACCTATGACGGTTTCATCTCCGCCTTCTCTGGCTACGTCACAGGCAATGTCTATGGATTCGACGGTTTGGCTATTGTCATAATCGGTGTTTACTCCACGCATAACCAAATAAAGCTGAATAAAAACATCATCTTCCTGATCAGGGAAATCACCTTTTACTCGAACTTTAACGGCATTACTATTAGCGCCATACTTCCGCTTAAGCATCTCAATGTTTTCTTTATCAGTTCGCTCGCATTCCTCAGCATCGATGTGGATACAGCAAAATTGATCACGATCTTTGTGATGGGATTCATAAAAGATACCACTATTCCGAGTAGGATTGGAGATAAATAAGATGCGATTGTCTACACCGGTAATAGTACCTAAAAGAGTCTCTAAGATCTCATCCGAAACACCAGAGGCTTCATCCACGATGATCAACATATTATCGGCATGAAGACCGGCCATATTTTCTTTCTTCGTTGCGGTCTTTGCAGTAGCAAACCATTCTAGCTCGTATCCAACCATATACAACATCGTTTTGGTGAGAGTCAAAAATGTATCAGCATAGGTACCTGATAGCCACTTAGCAATCTCTGGCCAAAGAACAATGTTAAGCTGTTGCCGAGTTGGTGCAGTGGCAATCACTTTCGCGCCTTCTCGAAAAAGCATATACCAGATGATGATACAGGCCACAGTTGCAGTTTTACCTACCCCCTGCCCGGATCGGACAGTCGTTCTTTTATTGTCTCTGACCGATATCATGATTTCTATTTGCTTTTCATCGGGATAAAAATTAAGTACATCCTCTGAAAATCCGATTGGATCATCATAATAAAGGTCAATCAACTCCTCAAAATCGATCGACTCAACCTTTTGCTGTGCAGATTTTAGATTGATCCCTTCTAGCTCTACGAGATCTAACGTATCTTTCCCAATCAGATCTAACGCTTCCAGAAAACGATTAAGAGGATCCATGTTTCATCTTCCTCTCTTGCATCTTCTGTCGCAGAGCGTCCACATGCTCATTGCCTTTACTTTCCCCTTTAGCCTTTTCCATATCAAATAGCAATCTGGCTTTGCTTAAATTTAATTTTTCAAGTTCAATGCTTCGAGTTACTTCAATGCTATGTTTAAGCGCGATGGCTCTAGTCTTTTTATCTTGTACTCGAGTAAGTGCTTCTTCAACTTTGAGAATATCATCAATCGTACGACATTCTGTTTCGGTGATTTCCGTAACTACCATATTGGCTTCTGGAATCATCAGTACTTTACTAGTTCCATCTTTTTCACTATAGACTTCCATCGGCTTTTTCTGGATCTGTAGCTCCTGCAATACCTTACGCTCTTTTTCACTCAGGCCATCCATCAAACTATGAATCCGCTCCATCATACGACGTTCCCGAAAGGTAAAGAACTTAATACCTGCCTCAACTTGCGCCAAGGTACTGGTGTCAATTTTATCATAGAGCAGTTGTTCTTCCTCTGTCAGACAGTCAAACCAAATCGTTTCATACTCTCCAGTGGTTACAGCATTTTTATTGCCTGGCATACCGCCAGGACCTCCGCGGTTTCCAAGACCATTTTTATTACCTTTAGGTGCTCCATGACCTTTGGCATTTTTACTGCCAAGCGGTGGACCTCGCT
>NZ_JAJHJB010000094.1:0-3472 GCF_020819555.1 Pelosinus baikalensis | reverse complement strand
ATTCAATCTTGACCGGTGGTTGGGGTGTGTTCTCCAAAGTATAGATAGTCCTTTTGGCGGCGTATAGTCGGAGGTTAAAAGCTTATGAATAAAATTGTATAGATCTTCACCGTATCCTATGGAACAAGCATATTGGTCTGCTCTGTACTCTTGGCGTCGGCTACCAAAGAGCGCGGCAAATGAAAGAGGCAGCACCAAGAGCAAATCTAAGACGAATACGGTAACCCAACTAATCCCGGATAGAATAAGCACAAAGAGATTAAGGAAGGGTATGGGAAGGCGCCCCAAAAAGCCAGCAATGGTAGCAAAAATTTTCATCGACCATAAAGCAAACTGGCCTATAACATTGACTGTTACGAACACTTTCAAATGAGCTGAGTCACTATAGTGTATGTGCCCTATTTCATGAGCCAATACAGCCTTGATAGTCTTATCGCTTCCACTCATCAGTAATTCTCTGGTGATGGCTATACTATTAACGCCTAAAGAACAGGCATTCAAATATTGATCGTCAGTAACATAGAGACGGAAGGCAGCCGTTTTTTTCCCTGCTCTTTCACAAACTTCTGAAAAGAGATGGTTTAATCTTTCCCTTTCATCTTTGAGGGGTTTACCAAAACCATAGAATTTACGAAGAATAACATCATATACTGGGGTGAGTGATAATGCGATAAATGCAAAGATTATGATGCCGGACCAGTATAATGTTAGTTCATTTTCGGTTTTAAAGTTTTGTATGAATTTATAGTTGATATTCATATAAACAAGTACTTTATTTGTCAGTGAAACAACGGTTTCTTTAGGGATAAATCCTACAAAAAAGGAAATTGCGGCCGATAAGATAAGTCCATTAATAATAATGGCGGTTAGGTTAACTATGGCTGTTATAAAGTAAACATATGCGACATACATAAGGTTCCCCTCCTATTTTTCATAAATTTCAAAGTAAGTTACGCCCTATTATTCTCTTTCGAGATCACGTTTTCCTGCTAAATATTTACATTATACTATCGATTTCGACGAAGAGATTTACATAGTCGAGTTAAAGTTGCATGGATGCTGAAGGTATGTAAAAATATGAGTGACTTAACATAATTTAGAAGGATTTTCCTATTTCTCTATCTAAAGTATAAACAACAAGTATCCTAGGGAGGTCTTTCAATGTTCGGAAAACTATTCAACAAAGCTGATAAACTATTCGATTTTGCTACAGAAGGAAAAAAGGAATATCGCGATGCAATTCAAACAGCTTTACAAAACGGTAACTTCTCGCAAGAGAATAAAACATATTTAAAATCACTGGCTGAGAAGAATAAGCTCGGCTCAAAGGACTTATTTTTTGTACATAGAGATGCATGTGATCTTTTATTTCAAAAGGCAGCAACTGATTTTAAGATTACTGATCAAGAAATAAGCACGCTGAATTCTTTTGCAGATTATGCAGGACTTACCTTTAAAGAATTAGGTATAGATATGGATAAATTACGGAAATATCAAGCTATTTGGCAAATGGAAGACTTAAAACGCTTACCTTTATTTAATAGTGATGGCATACCGATCGTATTTAAGAAAGGTGAAACTCTGGCTTGGTCAACACCATCTTCATTAAAGAAGTTTAAGAAAGTTACAACTGGTGTGTCTTACAAGGGATTGACTGCTTCAGTTAAAATCGCTAAGGGAGTTCGGTATCGTGTTGGTTCGCTAGACCTTGGACGTTCTACTAAAGAAGTAGTTGATGTAGAAGACACGGGTGTTCTTTGGATGACGAATCAGCGTATCGGATTTATTGGACGTAAAAAGAACTTTACCTTGGCGTATGGTAAAATTCTTTCATTTGATGTGAACTCTAATGGTCTTTTCTTGAGAAAAGAAGGTAGAGAAGCACCATATATTATTGGAATGGATGATTATGAGGTCCCCTGCTCTATTATCTCGTTTGTTTTGAATGAGATGGAGCAAGAGCCGATTGAAGAAATTGCAGCTACTCGTCAATCTGCAAGCTCTAACAATGACTTACTTGCTCAGCTTGAACGTCTCGGCAAGCTACGCGAACAAGGTATTCTTACTGAAGAAGAATTTCTAGAGCAGAAGAAAAAGATTTTAGCTTAAAAACCTTAGAGCAACTCTAAGGCATATTATATAAAGCATTTGTAGCATTAGACACAGCACTATCCACTCTTTAAATGGACAGGCTGTGTCTTTATGTATAAAAAAGGAGGAATTGTCATGAAGCGTTTACAAAAGGTTTATCTGCAGTTATTCCTAGTGTTATGTGTTGCGGTCAGTCTTACGTCTGTATTTCCTACTCCTGCCCTCTCTCATCAGGCAGCAATCCCTGTTCAGATTGCTCATTTAGATGAGTGTACTGCTGATGGTATTGCACCGGCTATTCCACAATCTGAGGGTGCATATGTTGCTAACTCTAGTACTGGTAAGTTTCATTATGCTGGCTGTAGGTATGTTAAGATGATGTCACCAGGTCATAAGGTGTTTTATGATAGTCGGGATGAGGCTGTTGATGCGGGGTATGTGGCTTGTAAGGTTTGTAGGCCGTAAGGTTGATAGTTGCTTTAATAGGAAAGACACAGCTCTGCTCCAATGGATAGGCTGTGTCTTTCTTTTAAGCAATGATTGCTTGTACGTGAACGAGCCGGATAACCGTCAACTGACTCATTCATATGTTAAATTCATATTAAGACTTGTTCTATTACATGGCACCACTGTCATCTCCAAAGTGGCAATCCTTGTATTTACTGACTTCTGCTAGCATCTGGTATCCTGGTACAAGATATCTTGTATGTTTTTTAAAAAGCTCCAAATCATAATCTTCGTGAACGCTAAGTTCATTTTTTTATGGGACTTGCTTCTACGACTTTTGGTATTCGCAGAAATCCATTGTCTACCTCTACCTATCAAGAACAAATACTCTCACCCCATGGGTACGCCCTAGCTCATATAGTTCTTCGTCTGAAGCGTCTATATGAACGTCAAACACTTTACCTTTAACCGCTCCACCGGTATCTTCTGCGATACGCCGAAACACTCTGCCGTCAGGCATAACAATCTCAACCTCTGAACCTAGTGGAACTACATTCGGGTCAACGGCCACAGTCCTGCCCGAGGTAGCTATTGTGCCTGAGGCTGTTTTACCTATATCGTTGTACCAAGTCACCTGTGCGCCATCTATGTAGCGAGCCACTCGATTCCCACCACGGCTAGTTGGGTAGACATCACGCTGGATCGCCAGCTCACGCCTTAGAATTGCTATGTCTTTTTGCATGTCCTCAACCTTTTGCTGGTTCACTTGGGCCTCAGACGTTATTTGTGCTATTCGCGCCTCGTCTGCTTGCTTTTGATCAATGATTGTTTTGTAGTTGATGCCAAAGCCAAATATTAAGGCTATTATAATCGTGCCGCTAATCAATTTTAGTCTCATCCTATCACTCCTTCAAATGATATATTAAGGCTTAGC
>NZ_JAJHJB010000093.1:0-3481 GCF_020819555.1 Pelosinus baikalensis | reverse complement strand
TGGGAATCCGGTATATAATGTTAAGCGACCAAGCAAAAACATTACCGGAGGAAAATCCCATGAGCCAAAGAAATTATACCGTAGAAAACAAGAAAAATAAACACTTAACAGAAAAAGAAAGGTATACAATAGAAATTCTTCTGAAGGAAAAGTTGAAAGCTAGTGAAATCGCTAAGCGATTGGGTAAGCACCAGCGAACCATTGAGAGGGAAATAACAAAGGGAAAAATCCGCCTTCTAAACAGCAATTTAAGTTATCGTGAAGAATATTGCGCAGACCGTGGTCAGGCGGTGTATCAAGCTAATGGAGCAAATAAAGGCTGCAATTTGAAGATTGGTAAGGATCATCAGCTGGTCCAGCATATTGAAAAACTAATCGTGAAAAGAAAGTATTCACCGGATGCCGTAATGGGAGAAATCAAGGCGAAGGGCTTGAAGTTTAAAACAAGCATCTGTACAAAAACATTGTATAATTACATTGATAAAGGGATTTTTGTGAACATAAGCAATCAAGATTTGCCTATAAAAAAAGACAAGAAAAAAGGTATCTATCGAAAGGTGAAAATCGCACATAAAAATTTAAAAGGTACGAGTATTGAGGAACGACCAATTGAAATAGAGCAAAGGGAAGAATATGGTCATTGGGAAATGGATTGTGTAGTCGGCCCACGCAAAGGTAAGGGTGCGGTGTTATTGGTTTTGAGTGAGAGATGTAGTAGAGAAGAGATTATTTGCAAAATGCCAGGAAAAACGCAAGAAGCGGTAAAAGCAGCACTGGATAAGTTGGAGGTAAAATACGGGGAACATTTTAGAAGGAAATTTAAAACAATAACCGTAGATAACGGTAGTGAGTTTTTAAACTTTAGACAAATTGAGCAATCGAAACTTGCTGCTGATGAGTCCAGAGTGAAAGTATATTATGCACATCCTTATAGTTCTTGGGAGCGTGGAACCAATGAAAATATTAATAAAATGATCCGTCGTTTTATTCCCAAAGGTACCGATATCGGTATAATTACCGAAGCACGAATCAGAAGAATCGAACAATGGATTAATAACTATCCACGAAGAATCTTTGGATATCAGTCAGCGAATGAAATAGCCAGTAAGATGAGTGCATAAACAACTCTTTTAGTTGTAGAGGGAAGGTCTAACATTATACGGATTTCCATAATATGGACGGCATTTAAATTTGCAATTTATACAAAATACTCTTCATGTATAAAGGGATTTTTAGAAATCTGCAATTTAGGGTCACGGATGATATCTATTCTTCTCAGGTTTATAAGGCTGTACTCATCTGCCATGAACAACCTGTTAGCTGGCATATAATCCTAACCAAATCGACGTAAATTTTTGCATAATCAGCGTCAACAATTTAAAATCAAATCCGTTTCAATCTGCTATAATATATTGCAAATTATTGTAGCAAGAGGAGCGAATTTTTTTCATGCAATTCATTGTTCAATTTGCATTAACACCAATAGAGTATATAGCCAAGTTCGATAATTTAGAGATTAAGCGTCCTGATTCATGTCCTAAATGCCAAGTGCCAAATTCATTTCACAAGCATGGTAAGTATTGGCGCAACATTGTAACTGAGGATTATGAAGAACGATTGCGATTTTGCAGGAATATGACACGTATCGAAATGTATCTTCGAGATCAAAAGTGGCAGGAGATCAGTCCTCAAGATGAAAAAGAAAAAGCCAGAAAATTTGTTTGTATGTTAACTGTCCCCACAGCAGAAACTTTTTCGCAAAAGTTTCACCAACAGCACAAACTAAATTTCATGGCACATTAATTTTACCATAAAATTTGCTCGAGTGTAACTGGAAACTATCCCACACACCTTTGTGCTGGTAAATCTGCCTTCCCTAGGTTACTATTGATTTTGTACAGGTTAGCCGGCTAACCCTCAAATAAATGGAGGGTGATGAACTTTGACAAATGAAAATTGTGAACAAGTGGCTTTGTTTCGCTATGGATTAATTTCTCCTCTACTCAACAATCAGGTTCGTTCTAAGCAAGACTATATCGCCGAAATTTGTGGTAAAATTTATGATGTTCCTTGGTATGGACGTAAGGGATTTGCGCCAAAGACGATTGAGTCTTGGCTACGCGACTACCGTAGAGGTGGTTTTGCGGCCTTAAAGCCTAAAGGCCGTTCTGATAAAGGTAGCTGTCGCGCTCTTACACCAGAGGGAAAAGAACTTATTCTAGAAATAAGGAAAAAACATCGTTGTCTTTCCGTTGTACTATTTTATGAAAAGCTTGTATCAGATGCAGTGCTCACTCCTGACAAGGTTTCATACTATACAATCTATCGCTTGCTAAAAATGAATCATCTATTGGAAAAGGATAGTACACCAGCCAAAGAACGCAAGCGTTTTTCCTATGATAAAATTAATATTCTTTGGCAAGGAGATATGTCCGTAGGCTATTATCTCGTCATTGGTGGCAAAAAATATCGCACTAATTTATTTGCATTTTTAGATGATTGCTCTCGTCTAGTTCCTTTTGCTCAGTTTTTCTTTAATGAAAAGTTTGATTGTATGAAAACAGTATTACAAGAAGCACTGACAAGACGTGGTATCCCTAAAATGATATATGTTGATAACGGCAAGGTCTATCACGCTGGACAACTCCATTTAGCCTGCGCCTCTCTAGGGATCACTTTAACCCATACTCAACCCTATGATCCAGAAGCCAAAGGCAAAATTGAACGCTTTTTTGGTACTGTACGTAGACGATTTTATCCGATTCTGGCTGAAAATCCACCTAAAACATTAGAAGAACTCAATCAACGATTTTGGCAATGGTTAGAGATCGATTATCATCGAAAAATTCATTCTGGGCTGGGGATGTGCCCACTAGATATGTTTATGTCCCAGGCATCCTCTGTGCGCATGATCAGCGACCCAAGTTCGTTAGATATGCTATTTTGGAAACGTGACTACCGTAAAGTGAAGCACGATGGGACAATTACTCTCTTAAATCAGTTATTTGAAGTGCCAGCACGTTTTATCGGACAAAAAATTGAAATACGTTATGATCCATCAATACCAAAAGTGGTACATATATATGAAAATGATACATCAATATGTATGGCTACCATCGTATCATTCATTGATAATGCTCATAGCAAACGCTCAAAAAATGCGCAAGAGGAAGCACCTATTTCCTTTGAACGCTTGCTTGCCTGTAAACAGGATGTAATGTATCAAACATTTTATTCGCTTTCAGCAGTACCTTTTCGTAAAGAAATTGATGGGAAGCAGTTCTTTTCTTCTCAATGCCTCGCCGAAGGTTTAGCACGACTTGAATATCTAAAAAGCACTAGAGGCATTAGTGTTGTGACGGGTGAAGCTGGAGCTGGTAAAACATCACTACTTAGGCGTTTTGCTGGCAACCTCAATCCTTCATTATATAGGGCTGTTTATTTCCCTTTATCTACAGTCACTGTGGCTGATTTTTATCGG
>NZ_JAJHJB010000092.1:0-4527 GCF_020819555.1 Pelosinus baikalensis | reverse complement strand
GAATGAGATATGTTAAGGCTCATGTCTAAAAATAGGGGGTTAGACCGGTTCGATTTTTTTTATGTTTTAAAAGAATGTGAAGTATTTTTCTTATGATTACTATATGATTTATTTCAGCAGACATAGCAGGAATTTGTTGGAGTATCAAGAAGAAATACACTCATAATCATAATCGTAGGATGGAGCTGTAGGATGTATATCTATATGGATATTATAAATGAGTTTTCTTGTGAAATGTGTGGGCAATGCTGCCAGAATGATTGGCAGGTAACCATGGACGAGGAAAGTTATAATCGGAATTATCAGCTATTTTTGAAAAATGGGAAGGAAGAGGAATTTTCAAAGATTTTTATTCCTATTGCTGGGAAGCAGAAGTTAGGTGAATATGCTTACATTCGTAAAAAGGCCAAGGGTGGATGCTGGTTTTTGGAGGAGAATCATCTTTGCCGATTACAAGAAGAGGCTGGGCATAGCCATTTGGATACAGTCTGTCAGACTTTTCCACGCTATCCGATGAATACTTCTCGCGGGAGAGAGTTGACTTTAAGCTTTAGCTGTCCTGCGGTAGTCAAATTAGCCAGTCGAGTTAGGCCTTTAGAAATCATTCGCTCCCTAAAGGAACCCATCATCGTGCATGCAAATCAGGAAGTTGTTCATGTATATCCTGAACAGCGATTTTCTTATCACCTTTTGCGCTATTATTTTGAGATGGAGCATCACTTTATTGATTTACTGCAGTATAGAAAGATAACAATTGATGAACGTATTCAACTATTAAAAGAAACAATTGAGAAGATTCTTCATTTGCCGCAAGATGATACTTTTAGCCAGAAATTAAATGAAATTATTTATGCTAATTATGATTCTTTAGATCAAAAAGATGATGTTATGGAACCAGTCAATCATTGTACACCCGACATCTTAATTGAAAATTTCTTTATGAATTTTGTTTTTAAAAAGCCATTTTATCTGTATGGTCTACAGTCAGGGATGCAGCTTTTGGATAGTATGTGGAAACAAATTAAAAACACAAGAACAAGTGATCCAACTATATCAACAGAAATGGAACGTATTTCTACTGTGATTATGAACCTGGAATTTCAATATAGTCATAATCGCAGTGTTTTATTAAATCCGGCTTTTTTTTCCAAATCTTTGACGGCAGAACAAGAAACGAAATTGCAAGAACTAAATGAAGCGATAAGTTATTCTTAAGTTTAGAGAAAATTCTTCTATATGATGTCACAAAAAATCTCCATTCTTCTAGAAGTTAGATGAATGGAGATCCTTATTTTATAGGTGGAAAGATGAGATTTTATGAACCACTAAGGAGTGAACAAAAAATATAAATAAACCCTTTGTGTCCTTTGTGTCTTTGTGGTTCGATACGTTTTATGTTTTTAAAGTATTTTCTTGTTTCAGCCAACAGTTAAGTATTTACTTTTAAAATCTTAGGCACTTTGGGGGCTTTTAATCGATTAGTTGAGGGAAGATTGGAGCCTAGGAGTGGTCGAAGATAATCCTTGAAGGCGTTAGTTACATGATTTCCTGCAGCATTGATAAAATCGTCCGGCATATGTTTGGTTTTACCTGCCAGCTCTGCAAGAGGAGTCATTCTATATTCTACAACATAATCTCCGACTCGATGAATCGTCACAGAACCATCGCAGCTATTCGATAAAGCAAATTGTACTGCATTTTCACCAGCTTCTCTTGCTTCTTTCTGATCTACATCAGAAACACAGCCAAGGAAACAACGTTGAATGTAGCCAAAGGTATCACTGCGCACTCTGGATATCTTTAGCTTTTCTTTTACTGCCTGTGTGAGCAAGTCTCCTAAGGCTCCCGTGCCAGACATCGTTACATTACCATGAGCATCTTTTTCGATATCTCTTAATAGACTTACTATAATGGGGGAGCCAGATGGATCTTTGATACCTTCTGATACGGATACTACACAATAACCATGTTGCAGATATACTTTTTGCACATCTGCAACGAAATGTTCAATAATAAACGGGCGTTCTGGTAAATAAATTAAATGAGGGCCATCATCAGGAAAATTTTGGGCAGCAGCAGCTGATGCCGTTAAAAATCCGGAATTTCTTCCCATTACGATACCGATATACACTCCCGATAATGCTCTCATGTCAAGATTAATTCCTGAAAATGCCTGCATAACAAAACGGGCAGCTGAGCTATAGCCTGGTGTATGGTCATTGACCAATAAATCGTTATCAATGGTTTTAGGAATATGAATGGCGCGGAACTCATAATTGTCTAATTTAGCCTGTTCACTTACAATATGTACGGTATCGGCAGAATCATTGCCGCCAATGTAAAAGAAGTAACGGATATCGTGAGCTTTTAATACTTTGAAAATTGATTTACAATAATTTTCATCAGGCTTAACGCGAGTCGAAAATAAGGCAGATGATGGTGTGTGTGCCACTTGCTCTAGGTTATGAGAAGTTTCTTGGGTTAAATCAATAAACTCTTCATTGATGATGCCTTCTACGCCTCTAAGAGCACCATAGATTTTAGTAATTTGATCATGCTTTCGCGCCTCGTCGATCACTCCTGCCATGCTTTGATTAATAACGGCAGTAGGACCTCCTCCTTGTGCAATTAGTGCCTTGCCAATCAGTTTCATAATAGCCTCCTATATCCATATTTAATATGTCATATTAGTAATGACGAAGCAAACACTCGTATATCTAATCATATTCATAAGATGTGAGTTTTATCAATACAAAATATACATAATATGAAATACCAAAAGCTGATTACCAGTATTTGTTGTACTAGTGCTCTAAGAGAATACCCATTTTAAAGGGAGATTCTAAGAGCAGCTAGGTCAGGGAATAAGAACTCTAAAAATCTATATTCTTCAACAAATGCAAATGTCCTGCTGATAAAGGCTATCATCACTGAAATAGCGCCTTTGTTTTGGCAAAGAGACTGCTATTGGTAGAATTCACGAGAATACTTAACAATAAGGAGAATAAATGCTAATTTCGGTGTATACATAATACGGTAATCTATGTTATAATGTCGCCTTACGTAGATATAATTAGAGGTGTTGTAAATGGAATCATTATTTAAACTGCGAGAACGAGGGACAAGCATATCCACGGAAGTTTTGGCAGGAATAACAACTTTTTTAACATTAGCATATTCGGTGATTGTTATTCCTTCCGTTTTAAGTTTGACTGGTATGGACTTTAATGGTGTTTTTATGGCAGTTATTTTAAGTAGTGTAATTGGTACGTTGATTATGGGGTTATTTGCTAATTACCCAATTGTGATTGGACCTGGACTTGGGCTGAATGCTTATTTTGCCTTTAGTGTAGTAAAGGGTGGGGGACATTCCTGGGAAGTGGCACTTGGAGCTGTTTTTATATCGGGAATTATGTTTTTATTAGTATCTCTTACCAAATTTCGCTCCATTTTGATTGATGCCATTCCCGCAAGTTTAAAACACGCTATTACCGCAGGTATTGGTTTTTTTGTCTGTTTTATTGGTTTGCAGAGTGCAAAAATTGTTGTTGATTCTCCTGCTACTTTAGTCACTCTTGGCAAACTGTCTGAGCCTATTGCTTTATTAACGGTTATTGGCTTGGTTGTATCTTTAGTATTACTTACTTATCGTGTAAAGGCAGCGTTATTTATTGGTATGTTAGTAACGGCAGCGGCTGCTTATTTCATGGGTTTTATGTCCTTGCCGTCTCAGTTTGTGGTGATGCCTAGCGGCCTAGAGCATACATTACTGAAATTGGATGTACAGGGAGTCTTAGATTCTGGTCTTTATTCTGTAATTTTCACTTTCTTTTTGATTACTTTATTTGATACAACGGGTACACTACTGGGGATGGCGGAGCAAGCCGGGCTTCTTGTAAATGGAAAGTTTCCAAATGCGAGAGGTGCTTTTTTGGCTGATGCTGCAGGGACAGTTGCTGGTGCTGTGCTAGGAACAAGTCCCACTGCTACCTGTATTGAGTCGAGCGCAGGTGTAGCAGTAGGAGGGCGCAGTGGTTTAACCGCTGTTGTTGTAGCGGGTTTGTTCTTAGTAACATTATTTTTCTCGCCTGTTGCTAAAATGTTGTCGAGCGTTCCAGCTGTTACGGCGCCAGCTCTTATAATTGTTGGTTTCTTTATGATGAATGGCTTACGTGATATTGATTGGCAAAACATTGAAGAAGCTTTTCCAGCTTTTCTCGTTGTGGCGTCCATGCCATTAACCTATAATATTGCCACCGGTATTGGTATTGGATTTATTGTATATCCTCTATTGAAATTAATGAGAGGTAAGGGGCGTGAGGTTCATCCTATTTTATATTTATTTATGGTACTGTTCTTTATACAAATTGGACTTTTAAGTCATTAAAAAATGAAAAACAGCCAATCTATCTTCGACGCAGTGTTGATAGATTGGTTGTTTTTTAAATAGGCTAGGAAGCAGATTGTAGGAGAAAGATGAGATTTTATGAACCACAAAGGCACAATGCCGCTGATGCGGCACACAAA
>NZ_JAJHJB010000091.1:0-4594 GCF_020819555.1 Pelosinus baikalensis | reverse complement strand
TATTGTGCTAAAACTAGCTGTGGCAATTTGCAAAATACCGATTTAGGCAGCTAAAATATTGTGCAAATTTTGCAGATTAGATTGGATATCAGGATGATTTAATTTGCAAAATGCTGGCTGGTTTAATGTGCAAAATAACACATTGGCTAGGTTTATTTTAAAAGGAGCGGTCATAGCATGACTCACCCGAAAATCTTCAATAAACGGCGTTTGGCAAGAAGAGCACTTACAAACAGCGCAATATGTATTCCCTGCCATAATACTTTAAAGGGGTCAACGGGATTATCGCACTCCGGACATACTACCTGGTGCTCGATATGCGGCTTTATTTGTATTATATTTTCGCACCACTTTCACCAATATTTCTAACAATATTTGGGTCCGCCAACCTAGCACTGCGAGTCTGCTGTTGTTCATTTTTATCTGATGACCAAGGCGCTCTAAGACTCCCATCTTCTAAAGTGGAAGAGCGCCTAAGTCCTAAAGATAAGTTCGGCTAAGATTCAGATGGAGTTAAAACTCCACCTGAATCAAGTCTCACTTTATACTATGCACTTTTCTACTGAAAGTACATCATAAAGAAAGATCCTGGAAGTTATTTTAAATAAATAAAACTTTCAGGATTTTCGTTATATTAGATCTCAATGACGCCGTTTTTTTCGTTTTAGTCTATTTTCGTACAATTCTCTGATAAATGCCAATTCCTCTTTTAAAGACAATATTTCGTGATTAAGCATATTTCCCTGCTGCTGCAATTGCGCTTTTATCATTTGAACGCAAACCACCGATTCCTCAATACTGTGCTGCTGCTCTATTGGCTCATTTGCCTGTTCCTGCGCTTTGCGGAGAGCTATCAACTCAGCTTTAAGTAGGGATATTTCTCCACTAATTAGGTCTTTCTGCTGTGATATTTCTGTTAGTCTTCTAGAATATTCAGCTACTTCTTCTAACATATGCCGGATAGCTCCCATTTCGTCCTTTAAATGGCGTACCTCTTCCTCGACATTCCATTCCATATTATCTCCTACCCTTTCTTCTCTTTCCCACCGTTCCTTATCTTGCTGCAGAACGGTCAATTCAGATATAATTTTAGAAATTTCTTGCATAAATATGCTTTGCTGTAGCTGTAGTTGTTCCTCTATTCCCTGAGGGAATGCGTCTAGTTTTCCTAACACGTCCTGCCACTTATCCTGCAGTTCTTTCGTTAATTGCGCTTCGCGTTCTTCCTGCTTCACGTGCTCGCCCTCTTCGAACATATGGGCTTTCATTTCGTCCATTAAATGACGTATCTCTTCCGCAACATTCCATCCCATATTACCTGTCACTGTTTGTTCTTTTTCCCGCTGTTCCTTATCTTGCTGCAAAACGGCCAATTCAGATATAATCCTAGAAACTTCCTGCATAATTAAACTTTGCTGTTGCTGTAGCTGTTCCTCTATAGCCTGAGGGAATGTATCTATTTTCCCTGAAACCTCCTGCATAAATACGCTTTGCTGCAGTTGTAACCGTTCTTCTATCCCCTGAGGGAATGCGTCTAGTTTTCCTAACACGTCCTGCATAAATTCACTATGCTGTTGCTGTAGCTGTTCCTCTATAGCCAAAGGGAAAGCATCTATTTTACCTGAAACCTCCTGCATAAATACGCTTTGCTGCAGTTGTAACCGTTCTTCTATCCCCTGAGGGAATGCGTCTAGTTTTCCTAACACGTCCTGCATAAATTCACTATGCTGTTGCTGTAGCTGTTCCTCTATAGCCAAAGGGAAAGCATCTATTTTACCTGAAACCTCCTGCATAAATTCACTATGCTGTTGCTGTAGCTGTTCCTCTATAGCCTGAGGGAAAGCATCTATTTTTCCTGAAACTTCCTGCATAAATTCGCTTTGCTGTTGCTGTAGCTGTTCCTCTATAGCCAAAGGGAAAGCATCTATTTTACCTGAAACCTCCTGCATAAATTCACTATGCTGTTGCTGTAGCTGTTCCTCTATAGCCTGAGGGAAAGCATCTATTTTTCCTGAAACTTCCTGCATAAATTCGCTTTGCTGTTGCTGTAGCTGTTCCTCTATAGCCAAAGGGAAAGCATCTATTTTACCTGAAACCTCCTGCATAAATTCGCTTTGCTGCAGCTGTAGCTGTTCTTCTATCCCCTGAGGAAAAGCGTCTATTTTTCCTAATACGTCCTGCCACTTATCCTGCAGTTCTTTCGTTAATTGCGCTTCGCGTTCTTCCTGCTTCTTCTGCCGTTCAGCCTCTTCTAACATATAAAATTCCATTTCGTCCATTAAATGGCGTATCTCTTCCACAACATTCCATTCTGCATTTTTTCCTGCTGTTTTTTCTCTTTCTCCTTGTTCTTTATCTTGCCGCAAGACGGTCAATTCAGATATAATTCTTGAAATTTCCTGCATAAATACGCTTTGCTGCAGTAGCTGTTCCTCTATCCCCTGAGGGAAACCGTCTATTTTTCCTAACACGTCCTGCCACTTATTCTGCAATTCTTTCGTTAACTGTTCTTCACGTTCTTGTTGCTTTTTCTGCCGCTCAGCCTCTTCTAACATATGTACTCCCATTTCGTCTATTAAATGGCGTACCTCTTCCGCAGCATTCCATCCCGTATTACCTGTCACTGTTTGTTCTCTTTCCCGCTGTTCCTTATCTTGACGCAAAACGGCTAATTCAGATATAATCCTAGAAACTTCCTGCATAAATATGCTTTGCTGCAGCTGTAGCTGTTCTTCTATCCCCTGAGGAAAAGCGTCTATTTTTCCTAATACGTCCTGCCACTTATCCTGCAGTTCTTTCGTTAATTGCACTTCGCGTTCTTCCTGCTTCTTCTGCCGCTCAGCCTCTTCTAACATATAAAATTCCATTTCGTCTATTAAATGGCGTATCTCTTCCGCAACATTCCATTCTGCATTATTTCCTGCTGTTTGTTCTCTTTCTCCTTGTTCTTTATCTTGCTGCAAGACGGTCAATTCAGATATAATTCTTGAAATTTCCTGCATAAATACGCTTTGCTGTTGTAGTTGTTCCTCTATCCCCTGAGGAAAAGCGTCTATTTTTCCTAATACGTCCTGCCACTTATCCTGCAGTTCTTTCGTTAATTGCACTTCGCGTTCTTCCTGCTTCTTCTGCCGCTCAGCCTCTTCTAACATATAAAATCCCATTTCGTCCATTAAATGGCGTATCTCTTCCGCAACATTCCATTCTGCATTATTTCCTGCTGTTTGTTCTCTTTCTCCTTGTTCTTTATCTTGCTGCAAGACGGTCAATTCAGATATAATTCTTGAAATTTCCTGCATAAATACGCTTTGCTGTTGTAGTTGTTCCTCTATCCCCTGAGGGAATGCGTCTATTTTTCCTAACACGTCCTGCCACTTATTCTGCAATTCTTTCGTTAACTGTGCTTCACGTTCTTCCTGCTTCTTCTGCCGCTCGCTCTCTTCTAACATATGGGCTTTCATTTCACCCATTAAATGGCGTATCTCTTCCACAACACTCCATTCCATATTCTTTCCTGCTATTTGTTCTTTTTCCCCCTGTTCCTTATCTTGCTGCAAAACGACCAACTCAGATATAATCGTAGAGATCTCTTGCATAAATAGGCTTTGCTGCAGCTGTTCCTCTATCCCTTGAGGGAAAGCATCTATTTTCCCTAAGACTTCCTGCCATTTATCCTGTAATTCTTTCGTTAACTGCGATTCGCGTTCTTCCTGCTTCTTTTCCCGCTGTTCCTTATCTTGCCGCAAAGCAGCCAATTCGGATATAATCCCAGAGATCTCTTGAAATACGCTTTGCTGCAGCTGTAGTTGTTCCTCTATAGTCTGAGGAACATCATTTATTTTTTCTAAAACGCCCTGCCACTTATTCTGCAGTTCTTCGGTTAATTGGACTTCGCGTTCCTCCTGCTTCTTTTGTTGCTCAACCTCTTTCATACTCCACTCACTTTTCTGACCCGCCTGCAACTGGTAAATTTTTAACATTTCATTCTTAAGTGATAATATTTCTTGATCAAGTAAACTTTCCAGACGCTGTATTTGCTCCTTAATCATTGGGTAATTATCTACACTAGCTATTTCTTGACCTTCCGTTATTGCATTTAGGCTTTCTAACTTGCTCCGTAACCCCCATTTTAGTTGATTCACATTGATATCATCGGGTAACTGCTGTAGTACCGGTATGTTACTCTCAGATATCAATTTCTCCAGATCATATCTTCTCCGCGTCCCAGCCATACTCTTTCAGCTCCTTGTCTCTATTAATCCTTAAAATCCTAACTATGATGTATGTAAAGAGAATTCATAGTTATATCCATAATAATATATGTAACAACAGGAGTTTTGGTGAAGCAAAACAAGCCAATCTACTCGATACTAGTTCCACCCGTCCCATTGAATTAGAAGACTGCAAGTAATGTGAATAACCCTCGAATTTAGACAGTGAAATGAAGAGCTCCCTGTTATTTTGCACATTAAACCAGCCAGCATTTTGCAAATTAAATCAGCCTGATATCCAATCTAATCTGCAAAATTTGCACAATAATTTAGCTGCCTAAATCGGTATTTTGCAAATTGCCACAGCTAGTTTTAGCACAATA
>NZ_JAJHJB010000090.1:0-5280 GCF_020819555.1 Pelosinus baikalensis | reverse complement strand
TGCAGGGCATGGCTGAGTCTAACGTAGTCGGAATTGCTAAGTTTGTTTTGAGAAATAAAGAGTATCTTGCAGCAATACGTCCTACGGATAATGTTATTACTTTATCTACGATGTTGTTTGCCGACGAGATAGTGCCTGTGAAGGAAATAGAAAACGATTTGCCAACCAATGTAGAACTATCCGCTAAAGAGCTTGGAATGGCTAAAACGCTTATTGATACTCTAATAACTAAATTTGAACCAGAAAAATATGAAAATGAGTATCACAAACAAGTATTGGTAATGATCGATACTAAGGCAGGAAACGATCAAGTTGTTGCAACACCTGTCGACACATCACCATATTTTGCAGACCTTATGTCAGCACTGGAAGCTAGTATGTCTGCTATAAAGAAGAACGAATCTAAGAAGAAAGCACCTAGAAAACCAAAGTCAAAAACAGCATAAAAGGACAGCTCAGCATTTTTAAGCCTAGCTGTCCTTTTCCTTTATCTAAAATATGATATTGGATGAATAGTGTGGTCTTCCTTTGGATTAAAGCCAGTAAGCTTCCTATCAAGTAATATGGCACAACGTTGAACACTATAATGCCCGAAACGTTTATGTAGATTATCTACCGTACCTGCCAATATTTCTGCATCCAAGTTGCTATTATCAAACAAATCGAGCTGCACATGCCGATCTGCAGTCACTAGATCAGATCCACGCACGCCAAGACTTCGAATTGGAGTCTCCCATCGGTAATTTGCTTTAAATAATTCCATCGCCTTATTAGCAATATCATTAGATAAAAATGTCGGGTTCGACAACTTGCCTTGTCTCTCAAAGGATATAAGGTCATTACCTCTTACGCTGATAGATACAGTTTTACATTTAAAACCATGCTTACGTAGACGAGCTGCTACACTCTCTGCCAACACATAAATGATTAGTTTGACGTCTTGATTATTGACTAGATCTCTTGGAGTTGTAGTACTATTGCCAACAGATTTAATGATACTACTCTCACCCGTTAACCGTACTGGTGCTGCATCAAGCCCATTAGCAAAGCTATGTAAAGTTTCACCCCATATACCTAGTAACAAGCGTAGGCTTTTAATATCACGATTAGCAAGATCACCAATGGTATAGATGGCGCGATTCTGAAGCTTACGTCTAGTAGAGCGACCAACATACAACAATTCTCCAACAGGCAGCGACCAAACAACATCTCTAAAATTATCCTCTGAAATAACCGTTGAAGCATCTGGTTTCTTCATGTCGCTACCAAGCTTTGCAAAGATTTTATTATATGAAACTCCAACTGATCCTGTGAGACCTAGCTCATTTCGCAAGCGTTGCCTGATTTGATTCGCAATATCTTGACCAGTGCCAAATATCTTCTCTGTGCCGCTGATATCAAGCCAGGCCTCATCAATCCCGAATGGTTCAATTTGATCTGTATAGTCTGCGTATATCGCTCGCGCTAACCGTGAAAACCGTAAATACTTTTGAAAATCTGCTCGTACCAACACTAAGCCAGGACACTTTTGTTTTGCCTCCCAGATTGCATCTCCTGTTTTAACTCCTAGAGCCTTTGCAATATAATTTTTGGCAAGAATGATACCATGGCGCGCTTCGGCATCACCACACACAATGACTGGCTTATCACGGATTTCAGGGCGATATAGACATTCTACGCTGGCGTAATAGTTATTTAGATCGACATGTAAAATAGTGCGACGCATGATAATTCCACCACCCACAACAGAACGTACGTTTGGTTAGATTATAGAGTCTTCATAGAAGGAAAGCAAGTTGTAAATACTGCCAAAAACCGCCTCACCCGAAGGCAAAGACGGCTAGCGAACTAATCTTTTAAATGTCCCGGATAGAAATTTTCTATTAGTTCGCTATGTTCCCCTTCTAATCGACGATATACCGATAGATTAAACACTTATCCCTTGGTTTAGACCAAGGGACGACATTTTTAGACCAGTATTAATGAACTTACAGTTTCAATCGCTACTTTGGCATCTATTCGCCCTAGCCCGTATCGAGCATCCCATGCCTGGCTGTCAGGCAGATTTTTCCTCGCAGCCTTAGCTACAATCTCACGGATTTCGTCAGCCTTGAGCTTAAGTCCATTTGCCTGGGCTTCAGAAAGGATCAAGGCGACTACACCTGCTACGGCTGGTGAAGCCATGCTAGTTCCTGACATGGTGACCGATTCGGTTTTCGAGCCCGATTCCGCTGCTGCCACCAATTGACCCGGTGCACTGATTTCTGGTTTCTGCCGCCCATCGCGCGTCGGCCCAGCACTGGAAAATCCGGAGATTGATTTGTTGCGATCATTGGCGTCGTAAGATCCCACTACGATACTTTTATGCCCGCAAGAGATGGAACCAAGTGTGTGTGAATTGTCATTGGGCGAAGCAAATTTGGATTGGTTATTCGGCTGGATTCTGTTAGGATCATCCCGCTCGATCCAAGCATGAAATTTGCCGTTTGTTACTCTTGTTCCATGAAGACGCATAGTCCAGATTCCCGCAGATAAGCTTCGTTCAAAGAAAATACCGATTAAATTATCGCTGTTATTTGGATCGTTTTTGCGATGAGCGACGAACATGCTGACGTTTCCTCTTTGATCTTTCGCATTGGCATTTGACCCAAGTTGGACTGTGCCTATGCTTTGACCGTTTGGATCAATAATCTCGACTAAAAACTCATCTCTGCCGTCATACCAGATTTCCAGCTCATTGGAGGTACGATCTCCCTGCTTCACTTCCCAGCGGAGATCGAAAGTCCCCCCTTGAGTCACTTTTCCACTTGCGTGAATCCCATCATTAAAGGAATTGGAAGCAGCGATAACAATAGCTCGATTTAGCTTTTCATTGAGTATGGCATCAAAGCCTTGTTCAACAAGAGATGTCCCATCATGCGGGCCACCATTGGTTCCCAGACTAAGGTTGACCACGCAAGGACGATCGCCTGCCATGTCAAAAATGTATCTAACAGCTTCCAGCACCTGAACCGAATCGCCAAATGTACACCCCACAGCTTCAGACCCACCCCATGGAATATCGTTGGCAGCCAGTTCCACGAATACAAGATCAGCTTTTGGAGCAATACCAGGTATTCTCGTCCCCTCCCCATTACCCGCGGCGATATCCATGACATGTGTTCCATGCCAAGGTTGATCCTGAATAATCTCTTCAGGAACCATCAGCGCCTCGTAAGGATTCGGGGCCTGAATCGCACGATTGATTTCCTCTTTAGTAAAGACTCGACCATAATCAAAGGGGCTGTTACCCCCTTGTGGCGCATGCTGATTCCAGATTGAAAGCAACCGCGTAGATCCGTCAATATTCCGGAAATTCTTGTGGACAACATCACAACCTATATCCACAATTCCAACTACTACCCCTTGACCCCCTTGGTCTTTGGCTGCACCGGGAGGCAGGAGATCTCTTCGCCCATTAATCTCTTGTGTCGTCTTGTCCAGGGTTGGGCTAACCGGTTGCGCCAACTTTAAGCTGAGTACGACAGAAGATTTTCGGATGTTCTCCAATTCATTCACAGCCACACGGGCGGTAACGATTCGGCCAGTCCGATCCGGTGCCATTCCCATATCAGCCTTGTGCTTGACACCTGGAATCGCACTCCACGCCTCTATATCTGTCACCTTGGCAATCACTGATACGGGTTCCTCCTGAGCAGTAGCAGTAGTTGTGAAACTATCTTTTTCCCGAGTACTTATTTCAATTATCCGTTGCAGCTTAGGATCAATATCTGTAAGAACCCGGTCGGTGGTTTTTTCTAAACGCATCGTTCTCCTCCTTCTTTTTCAAATAGTTATAAATCTTGAAGCTACATGTTTATTATGCTTATGGAGGATATTTTTATTCCTAAGAAAGCAACACTTAAGCAATAACAAAAGAACTGCAATACACTTACTCTTAAAATCTTGATTATTTTTCTAGCCTATGTTCAGAAATCAGTCGTGCCTGAGCGTTGGCCGCACGTCAGTAAAAAAGTACCGCCCTACCAATTAAGGTAAGACGGCACTAGTTTTATTTTGTTAGTTCCATAACCTCAAAACTAATAACCTTGTCAAACGCCAAATATTCTTTACTATTTTGTAAGCCGATATTTTTATTTAACATATAACAAGTTGTGCCAGTGTCTACAGTACGAGTGTACCAATTAATAAAGCCATCAATTTCGAAAGCAGATAGCTGATATTCACGCTCGCTAGAATCAATCATTGTTACTCGCAATAATGCTTGTCCACTTGGGGCCTGAGGAGTTGCAGAAGCTTCATTTGAACTAGCACTTTCATTACCATTGCTATCTACTGCAGTAACTACATAGTAATATGTAGTCCCATTGGTTACTGTACTGTCAACATAGCTTGCACCAGTAACGTTAGTAGCAATTGTTGTATATGGACCTCCTGCAGTAGTTGAGCGTTTTACGTTGTAACTTGCTGCTCCTTCTACTGCATTCCAAGAGAGACTTACTTGGGAATCTCCTGCGCTTGCGGTTAGGTTAGTTGGTGCATCTATAGTTTCAGTAGTTGTATTAGGTGGTGTAAAATCCGTAGTCCATCGAGCGACATTGGAAATCCGGAATTCATCGATGAACATTGGCTGTGTATTGCGATAACCACCGGGGACATCCCCATATCTAGATCCTATGGCAAAATGTGTACTAGTAATCGCGCTACTCATTTTGGCTTGTTGTACTAGCTTGCCTTGCACAAATAACATGAATTGGCCTTGAGATCTAACTGCAGCAATGTGCGTCCATGTATTATCAGAAAGTGTTGTTCCTGGACGCAAAATACCCTCTGCCTGACCATTATTCCCAACCCAAACCCAATCTCCATTTATGGATACGCCAACAGCACCTCCTATGATCGCCGACGAAGCAAACAAGCATTGCTTAAGGTTGGCACTGCGCGCCCAAAAATCGACCGTAAAGTCGCCGGTACCAAAAGCACATTTGTTGATAACGCTCGTAAGAGAAGCACCCGTCGGGCTATATAAAGAGCTATTACCAACTACCTTTTGAGTAGTGTCCACCGTTGGACTTCCCGTTGCCGTCCACGTATTCCCACACTCATCTTTCAAACCATCTTCAAAATGCAATAACGATACCGTATACTGATCAACTTCATACATAAATTATTACCTCCATTTATTTTTTAAAAGTCAACATAGCCAAGGACCTCTTATTTTCAACTGTGTGTATCCTGTATATCGGCTTTCACTAATACACATTCCGTAGTAACTATAAA
>NZ_JAJHJB010000089.1:0-5429 GCF_020819555.1 Pelosinus baikalensis | reverse complement strand
AGTGATCATTTTTTTCTAGTGAGGGCTTGACTTTAGTTAGCTGGTCTCTTGACACTTCAAATAATATGCCATATCCGATCAAATTGCCTAAATGAAAAGTGATGACATTAAAGAATTACTCGAAAAAGAGTATTCTACTTCAAGAGAAAACTTTTTGAGATATGGCTATAAATAAATCACCAATTCAATATTGGAGGAAAAAATAATTTATATACCCCCTTGACATTTGATTGCACAAGGGCTATACTCATATTACCTCCGGTAATTACCGTTGGTAACATGAGTATGGAGGTTCGTATGAAAAAGAATATTTCAAAAGAGCAAATTGTAGATACGGCTTTAGAACTGATGAGAAATAAAAATGATATTCGTGGATTAAATTTGCGTGAAATTGCGCGGACATTGGGCTGCGCCCATACCAATCTATATAACTATTTCCCATCGTATACCGACCTGCTATGGGAAACTCACACTGCATTACAGGAGATATTTATGGAAATGCTGAAAGAACGGATTATGAACGCTAAAACCGCAGACTTAAAGCTCCGATATTTTTTCGACACTTTTGTTGACATATATTTGACCAACAAGGGCTGGTTTAGACTTGCATGGCTTGAATATATCGGTGAGAACCGTCCAGAGCGTGATGCCGTTGTAACGGAACATACTTTTACGGAACTTACGCAGTATATTTCCGACATATGGCAAGAATTGCATGGGAACCCTCCAGATAAGGATCAGACGGGGCGCGTTCTGCACAATACCCACTGCTATATCGTAGGGGAAATTTCAAATTATGTTTCTGGCAGAGGACTAATTGAAAATGAAGCTGAATTGAAAGGATATATCGTTGATCAGGCTGTCAATATACTGACACTTTGTTTGCAAAAGGGGTGATGATGTTTGGCGTTTGAACTTGCACTTTTTAGCCAGAATTTAATTCAAAAGCAAGCTTTAAATGAAATTGTCAAATGCAATGATTTAACCATAAATTATGGTCTTGTTCTTACACCACAGCAAGCTGTCGAATTGGTGGAAACACGCAATTTAGCTTTGCGGGATACTGGCCGAATAGAATTTGGCGGTGGTGTTATTGATAAAATTATATACGAATTTTGTGATTCACCTTATATATCAATGCACAATTATGCGGAAACTTTGCACGAACTCACAGAACTATTTTATTACTTTAAGAATGAAACTCTTGACCTCATAAGTGATGATGATTTGATTAAATACATGGGGAAAGCATTCAACGGAGTATGTCAGGGGTCGCTTGATTTATTATCGGGGAGAGAGCTTGATAGAATGGCTCGTAATTTGCGCTATGGGCGTGACGCAGATTATTCGGAAGATACCACGTCGGAGGATGAGGAGGAGGAGGATGAGGATGGCGAATATTGAGCGAATCAGCCTTATTGATAGAACACGACTAAGCGGAGAATTTTATTTGCAGAGTTTATTTGATGAGGGGTATCGTACAGGCCTGTTGTCGGATACGGATATGGAAAAACTCCAGCTTGAATGTATTGAACTTTTGGCGTACAAGGCAGAACGATACAACAGCGGTGACAGTAGCTCTATCCGTGTTGAAGCAGCGCAAAGCATTATGACATCTAATCTGTATACGATTGGACTTTGGCTAAAGTCATATCCCAGTGCCGATGATGCCGTAAAAGCTCTAAAGGAAACTAAGATAGCGGAATTGTATGCTAATGGCCGGAAACGCATTGATATGATGATAAAAACCGCGAAAATATTTCATTCTAAAGTGCTGCAAACTATGATTGACAATGAAAATTACTTTTATAACGCGACAGTTGTAGACGGGATAAAAGATTTTTTCAAAATATATAATCCCGACTTTCAAGCGCAAGAAATCCATATAACGGCAGACTATCCGCTGTGTAATCCTATAAAAGACTTAGTTGGCATTGAGTTTATCCAAAAATATTTGGAATCTATCTATTATGAAAACATGCTTTGCCGGAACTTTTTGCCGGAAGATATACACCATTTGCTTTGTGGATATGACGAAGCCTATCGGGATTTACTGCTTAATATTTATGAGCCTGTATTAGCTACCGCTGTCGGGTGTGTTATGGCCGGGGAAGATGTCCGCAGGCTGAGTATGACTGAAATTGCCCTGTCCTATTTGAGCAATCTCTTGAGAGATAAATCAAGTGATGAAATCAATACTATTTTCTTAAAAGCCTTAAATGAACTCAAAAGTATTTTCCCGCTGACAAGCACTTTACAGGAGCGATATATAAAGATAAGTTTGTGGACGATTGCTTCTAAAGTTAGCAACACCGTAGAATTGCAAACCCTTGACAAGCTGTTTCTCATATCGAAGTATCCCGAAAATAACCCCAAATTCTATTTTTCTTATGGGGATAAAATGGATAACGAGCGATACCGCAAGATTATAGGGGAGATTATGCAATGCCGCTATTTATCTGACAAAATAGCAATCATAAAAAAACAAATACATTCGCTTGCTGATTTTGAAGATATATTACTCGACGCTGAACTGTCTGCTCATGAGATTGTGAGTGTCCTGCACGAATTGGGGCTGCCGGAAATTGCGGCACTCTCAAAGAAATATCCGATTAAATCAGAAATTGAAGCGATAGAGCTAAGGGAGCAGGAACAAATATTGAGTAAATGCTTACATGATTTTATAGCTTCACTATCGGAGGAACAGCAGGTATTGATTTCAAAGGCGGTTACGGTGCTTGATATTGGCTGAAAAATATTTTTGAAATGTCAAGGGGACAGGTCCTTTGACACTTGCACCTTTCTTACCATTTCACGGTTTAGTTCCAATGTCTCCGCAATCCCTCTTAGGGACAAGTTGGATTTTTCCATCAGAAGCTTTATCAGTTCCTCTCTTAGCGATTTATTGCCCTACACTTCTCAAATCATTGATTCCTATTCCTTTTTCAGCCAAATACCTATTTATATATTCAGTCACATTTAGCTGATCTATTTCCTTCTCTTCACGGACATCCAGAAAAGTTCTCTCACTAAACTCATGATTGAACCTTACAAACTCTATTAAGGCTTTTTCATTAAAATTCGAAAGAATACCCAATACTTCCCTTGTATGAGTCAGGTGACGGTTCTTTGACCCACCATACTTTGAAAACAGTATCCAATATTTCTATAAACAAAGAGCCTCAAATTGGATTGATGCTATTGACAACAATTAAGTTTGTTAATTTCAGTTTGCATTCATCATCAAATCCAACAAATGTATTCCTTTCACACCACCCAACTTTGCCCCCTGTGCACACGCTGTACAATAGCAGACTACCTTGTCGGTGGTAAATTGTGTGCAGTATTCTTTCATAATTTTTTCTTGATCCTCTTTTAAGTGGGGAATAAACTTACCTCTTGCGTTTTCAATAAAGCGGATTGGAGCAAATTCTCCATTTTGCGGCGGTAGTACTTCCAATAAAGAAGTGCCGCAAAAATCCGCTTTTTCAAAGTTGTTCTCGATTTCCACGATTTCGATATTCATGCGTTTCAATATTTTACGAATTACATCCTGCTGAGTTCGATTATCATATACTCTCCAACAATCTTGTACTGTCATCTTCTCGCCATGATAATCCCGCCACGGAAATTCATCATCTTCCGCTAAAAACTCCCATACACTAATTGCTTTTGCTTGTGGCGCATCTTCTCGAATAAAGGCTGCACAGGTATTACAGATATATACTGCTGTATCCTGTTCCGTTAGTTTTTTATGATTTGGGCGACAGCAACCAGTGATATTCATTTCATATTTTTCCCTCAAATACTCTTGGATTTTTTTGCTGCTTTCAGATAAATAAGCTGTAAGCTTACAGCTTGGAAAATAAATATATGACATTTCTTAATTCTCCTTGATTAAAGTTCACCTTATCAATTTTTCGATTTATTTTGCTTTATAAACAGGGCTTCTCTTTTGCTACACCTTAAACCTTGCGACCAGAAGAATCACAGTCGAGTAGAAGCGCACCTCGCGGCGCGCAACCCTCACAGAACCGGACTTACCCTATTAAGGCATCCGGCTTTTCATAGTAGCATTTACCTACGTCTAGCCATAGATGTTTACATAGATTCTCGCTTTGGCTAGCGGGAATCTATCTTCGAGTTTTGCAAATCCTTCCCAGGTCAGGCTCTTCTTTTGGCCGTATGCGGTATTCAAAAAAGGCTAGGCTACTTTGCAAGAGATTGTCGTATATATTGATTTTTTGATTAGGCTCTTTTTCTTCGAAGTTTACAATGGCTCAATTTATGCAGTTTAAGATTAATCGGGGACCACCGTAACAGGTATAACTGCAAAACTTTTGATAGGTCATGAGTTAAAGAACCATCACCTGACTCATATATTCCATTATATGCCATTTAAAAAACAAGATCCTATTGAACGATGAGTCCTTAATTTATCTACCTTTGTGCTTTTTCAATTCACTTCTATTACATGTCACTAGAAGATTCAGATCGAAAACTAATGAAGCTCTGAGTCCATAAGTTATCTGGATTTGTGCCTCATAAAACTACTTCCATGACGTGTCATGTTGCATAATTTTTCTCATTTAAACCACATTCGCTTGAAACGTTTTTAGTTAAACCCGCTTTTTTAGTTCTTCATAGAAATTTTCTCGCGTTCCAATCTGCATAATTACTATGATAATTTCTTGCTCTTTTATTTGATATGCTATCCGATATTCAACACTTGCTATTTTCAAATGATAAGAATAAATCGCTGTCAAATTACCTTTTAACCGCTCCCCAACAAAAGGGTTTTCTGCTATCTTTTCGAGAGTTATAATTATTTTATTTTTAATTGGCTTGTCAAGATTTTTAAGTTGCTTTGCTGCCGAATTCAGGATAACTACTTCATACATTTTCATTCTCCTGTTTCAACTTTGCCAAGGGTACATATTCTTTTCTACTATATTCTTGCTCGGCTTCAGCAATCATTATATCGAATGCCTTATTTAGCTTTGTTTGATACTTTTGAATGATTTCTTTAGTTATATCATCACCATTTTTTACAATATCAGCAAGAACTAAGTCTTCTAGTTCATCCGCTATGGTACGCGGTTTAAGAGTAATCGTTTCTCCATCTACAATGATTTTGACTTTACTACCTGCAGATAGTTTAAATTTATCTCGTACTTCCTTAGGTAAAACAAATTGCCCTTTGCTGCTTATTGTTACATCATATTCTATCATAGCCGCCTCCGTAAGAAGTAAGATTTCTTACTATAACTATATAACATCTGCGTCAATTTGTAAATAATTAGAGTTCTGCGCATTAAAAAAATATTACTTTTATGGACATGACACCAAGGTCACTCAAAACACTATTTACACATGTCAAGAGACCAGCTAACTAAAGTCAAGCCCTCACTAGAAAAAAATGATCACTT
>NZ_JAJHJB010000008.1:121940-145284 GCF_020819555.1 Pelosinus baikalensis | reverse complement strand
AGACACCGCCCTTTCACGGCGATAACGGGGGTTCGATTCCCCCACGGGTCACCAATTCGGGCGATTAGCTCAGCTGGGAGAGCGCCTGCCTTACAAGCAGGATGTCGGCAGTTCGATCCTGTCATCGCCCACCAATTGTAAACTAACCTCACGTTGAT
The DNA here is from genome assembly GCF_020819555.1 of Pelosinus baikalensis. Taxonomy (NCBI): domain Bacteria; kingdom Bacillati; phylum Bacillota; class Negativicutes; order Selenomonadales; family Sporomusaceae; genus Pelosinus; species Pelosinus baikalensis. Next base: position 145,126 of record NZ_JAJHJB010000008.1, on the reverse strand, counting down.
AAAACGTGAGGTTTTCTTATTTATTCTAATGGAATCCGACAAATTAGATAAAATGTTACGAACAATTCATGTAATATTTGGAGGATTATGTAATTTTACATAGAATATATTAGTATAGGTAAATTTGGAAAAGAGAGAATAGAGAGAGTTTTCGAACTTTTATCTAAATGGAGGAAGAGAAATGGAAAAGAAAAGGCTGCCAATCGTATTACAACTTACCTGTATGTTCATTCTCGTTATATTTTTATTAGTATCTGTATTGGGTTTTACGGTGTATAAGCTTATATCAAGCGGTCAGGCCACCGAGGAGTTGGTAAAGCACAATGTAGTAAGCGCTAATCTTGTAAAAACAGGTCACTTAGAATTTACGGGAGCATTACTTGATATGAGAGGTTTTCTCTTTTACCCTGATGGTGCAGTTTATGAACAGGGATATCGTGAGAAAATTAAGAAGAGTAGTGAATTGGCCAAAGAATATAGTGATACTTCCAAGATGGCTGAAACAAAAGAGGATGGAATCCTGCTGGCGAAATTAGTAAGTGATTATGTAGTGTTAGGTGATAAAGTTATTGCTGCAAAGAAGGCAAATGCTCCGAATTTAACGCAGCTCACAACCCAAGGACGAAATTTAGTAAAAGATATTGATGACCAATTTCGTAAGTTAGATGTACGACAACAAAAATACATAAGTGAAAGAGCAGATGCTGTACTGCAGGATGCAACAGCTACTGGTAGGAATACTCTTATTTATAGTATTGTTATAGCCTGTATCGTGGTCTGTATGGGTGTCTGGTACAGTAGAAACTTGGCGAGTCGCCTTAAAAATATCAATAACGAATTAGCTGAGGTAGGAAATCTGAATCTTACAGGGAAAGACGTTTATCCTACACGTAATGATGAAATTGGTGATATGGGATATATCGTCATTGAGATGAAAAAATCTCTTAAAGGTTTCGTTTCCCAGCTTACCAACAGCAGCCAGGTACTAAGCTCGACGAGCATCGAATTAAGTGATTCCGTGAGTGAACAATTAAAAGCAGTAGAAACCGTAGCCGAAAGTGTAACCAACATTGCTGCTGGATCTTCTCAGAATGCAGATAATATTAGTAATATTTCTGCTACGATGGAAGAAATCTCAGCAAGCTCAGAAGAAATTAATGCTAGTACCGCGGAAGCCAATAACAATGCGCAAAATGCCGTAGTAGAAGCCGCGAAGGCAATGGAGCTGCTGGCACAAACGGTTACGCAAAATGAGTCGATTACCTCTTCCATGAATCAGATTACGACTGTTACTACAAATTTGGATCAAGGATCGGTAAAGATAAAGGGAATTGTAGATTTAATTAACAGTATTGCCGCCCAAACCAATCTTTTAGCATTAAATGCTGCTATCGAGGCGGCGCGTGCAGGGGAAGCTGGCCGTGGTTTTGCCGTTGTGGCTGAAGAAGTGCGAAAGCTGGCGGAGCAAAGTGCTAGCGCAACGGATGAGATTGCTAAGATTATTGATAATATGGGAAATGACATTAACTTTGCCGTTTCTACTGTAAAGAAAGCAAATCAGGAAGTTGACAAGGGAAAAAGTTCTACCATTGCAACGCAAAAGGGTTTTGATGTAATTATAGAGAAAATGGAAATGGTAAAAAATGAGATTGAACATGTGGCCGCTTCAATGCATGAGACTTCCCTGGGTATCCAGACAGTCGTGGCCAGTGTAGAAAATATTACGACAGTTGCCCATGCTACCTCAGCAAGTTCTGAAGTCGTCGCAGCTTCGGCTGAAGAGCAGACGGCCGGTATGCATGAGATAGATACGAATGCAGCCAAATTAGCTCAGTTAGCAACTCAAATGATGGAGATTGTAAAGAAATTTAAAGTATAACGAAATTAAGGTAATACTAAAAAACTCTGCCTATAGGGCAGAGTTTTTTTGCGAGCCTAAATTAACAAAAGAGAGAGAAACCTTAATAAGGGAACTATAGAAAAGTAAGGCAGGATAGTATACTATTATTAATATGAGATATTTTGTAATTTAATCCATAATGATGTAGGAAAATTGCATCTAAGGATAGCTGGTCGAGCCAGGAATGGTTGCTAATTCAAGAGAACATAGTATCACAACGGGGAGGGACATACCTTTGGGAAATGTAAAAAAGGTTCTTACTGAAGAATTCAAACGTGAAGCGGCTATTTTACATCATAACTATGAAAAAATCATACGTGAGTTAGGTATCGGAAAGAGTGTACTATTCCCCTATTTTTATCAAACGGTAATCTCTCAGGATGCTTCTATTTTTGAAAAAGAAAATCAATTAAAAGAAAAGTCCTTTGATAAAGAGGCAGGAAAACAATATAAATTGAGCAATACAGAATTAGTAAAATATATTGATAACCTAGAAAGTAAGCTGCTGTATTTAGAGAAGAAGCATAAAGCAATTATTGATAATGTAAAAGTTGTCATATTTCAAACAAATAAAACAGGATGTTGGACTTACTTAAGTCCTATATGGACAAGGATTACAGGTTTTACGATAGAGGAAAGTATCGGAAAATTTTTTTTGAATTATGTGTATGCAGATGATCAGGAATTTCATTATAAACAGTTCCAATCCATAATCGAAAGAAACGGTCATATAGTCGGTATGAAATTCGTTATTCTACTAAAAATGGTGAATTTCGCTGGATCGAGGTATACGCTCGACTTACAAAGGATCAATATGGGAATATCTCCGGTACCTTGGGTACCTTACATGATATTACAGTTCAACGAAAAACCGAGAAAATGCTTCATTTAGCCTATGAACTTAGACGCAGAAGTGATTTTTTAAATGATATCGTAATGGGAACTACCAGCGTAGATGAAAGAATAAAAGATTATATGCATACGTTAGGGTTGGATTTTTCTCGTCCCCTAATTTGTTGTTTATTAGTTAGCAAGGACTTTATTGGCAGGGAAAAAGAACAGAATAATATTATTGAAGTGTTGGGGAATGAGAAAGGCTGCATTGTATGGAATTGTAGAAATGATATAGGCGTTTTATATCAAGGGGGGAACGCCGAACACGCAACAGTGGAAAGCAGTATGATGTTTGCTCATGCTCTACTAGAGAAGATTTATCAATATGATTCTCAACTAAAACTCGTGCTTGGAATTAGTAATGTACAAACAGGCCTAAATAGTGTTAGGAAGACTTACTGGCAAGGATGGAGTGCTACCGTGGCGGCACAATGTCAAGGCAAGGAAGATGGTATTTTTCATTATAAAGACTTAGGAATTTTACAGCTTTTAGTTAAAAATATTGGTAATGAAGGTGCAAAGGAATTTGTTAAAGAGCAAATTGGTACTCTTATTCGTTATGACGAAGAAAAGGGAACCAACCTTGTAACCACCTTAGAGGAGATATTGCAGCACTCCAATTTAAAAAAGACTGCGGAAAAAATGTTTCTGCACCCCAAAACAGTTGTTTTTCGCAAGCAGCGTATTGAAAAAATATTAGGAGTATCCCTTGATTCTTTTGAGACAAGACTCGCCCTTGGAGTAGCACTGAAATTGCACCTTGTAAATCAAGTTATTAAAGTCCATAACTAATATCTTATAGGGATAATGATAAGATATTTTTTTATTGGAAATTTAGCTTATGGAGATAATAGAATATCCCTTACTACTAGACTATACTTATAGAGTAGCCAATAGTAGTGTAATTCTAATTTTCGTCAAATATTCCATCAGAAAACTAGCATACATCGCAAAATGACATGAACAGCTATACATTAGAATTATAAGCAAACCTGCCGAAAGGCAGGGACGCAAAGCCTTGGGTCTAACGATACAATTGTTCTATGACTGCCAGGTTGCATCATGTTTATTTGATGTACCTGTCGGTTTTTTTATATTGAGGGGGATTTTTGATGAAAGAAGAGGAGAATTTGGAAATTGGTGATATTGGAAAGGAATTAGATGAACTAATTTGTGATATTTTTGAGATTCTCCAAGATATTAAAGCAATTAATAAAGAACAGCTAGTTATTAATGATATTCCAGATGCAAAGAAAACTTGATGCTATGGGGATTTTCACTTTCTTCGCATCGTAGCCATACCCATTCGTCGGGCTGGTCAATAGCAAAGAAGTATAGGGATTTAGGGGTGTAAGAGATGCTTTCTACCTTACCTAGTGAGGAGATTCTGGAAAAAATATTTTTCATTTCACAACGCCTAACGAGCTATGATGGAGTGGATGATATATGGGAGTATATTGCCAAAACAGCTCTTACTATCACAAGAGCTGACGCAGTTGTAATTAGAGATTTTAATCTTGTAAGCGGACACCTTACAATTGTGAAAAGTTATGGACTTTCAAAAAGCTACATCAATGACCCCCCGATTCGTCTTGAGGAGGGGGTAATTGGCTGTGTCGTATCGGAAAGTAAGCCTTATATACATAGCGATATATCTCAAGCGATAGAATGGAATACTAGCGGACTTGCTAATAAGGAAGGGATACGATCCATAGTATGTGTACCATTAAAGGGGCAGGAAAGCAGCACGGGAGCTATCACTGTCATGAGAAAAAAGGTAGAGCCCTTTACAGAACAAGAAGTATTTCTCTTGAATATGTTTGGTTTACAAGCTAGTGAAGCTATAAAGATTGTTAAATTAGTTAATTCACTACAGCAACAGGCGATGTATGATTATCTAACACAAATTTATAATAAGAATGCTTTAAACTCAGTACTCGAGAAAACATTATTATTGTCAAAAAGATATTCTAGCGCGATGAGTGTAATTTTTATTGATATCGATAATTTTAAAATGTTTAATGATACTCATGGGCATCTTTTAGGTGATAAGCTTTTGTGTGATTTTGCACAGATCTTAAAGAAAAGTTGTAGAAAATCAGATTCCATAGGACGGTTTGGCGGAGAAGAATTTGTAATACTAGCCCCACATACCAATAAGAAAAAGGCCGTAGCATTTGCTAATAAAGTACGAAAAAGCGTTGAGAAAAGTACTTTTATAGGAAGAGGCAACAGCGAAAATCATATTACCTTTAGTGCTGGCATATCTTGTTTTCCAGAAGATGGTGACACTGTCTTTGAACTGTTACAGCAGGCGGATCGTGCCATGTACCAAAGTAAAATAACCGGAAAAAATAAAGTTACTTCGAGGATTGATGAACTAGACATTTTTGAAGTCGATGGGAGAGGAATCATAGCATGAAATTAAACAAAAAATTAATGTTATTAAGTGTAATACCCACAATATTATTTGTTCTCATAAGTTGCTTTTATATCATTCCTAAAACAAAAGAAAACATTTATTTGCAAAAGGACATTCAAATAAAAAATAATGTAGAAATAGCACATTCCACCGTAGAATATTATTACACCCTTTCTAAGTCCGGCGTGATGGCAGATCAAGAAGCCCAAGAAAGAGCAAAAGAAGTGATCAGTAAAATGCGCTACGGCAGTGATGGTTATTTCTGGATTGATAATGAACAGTATATTAATCTGATGCATGCCACTAAGCCTGAAACGGTAGGACAAAATAGGAGTAACACCCAGGATGCAAAGGGTAATTATATGGTTAAGAATTATATAGAAGGAGCATTGCAGCACAAGGACTCGGGCTATTACAGTAGCTTTTGGTTTCCCAAGCCAAATGAAACTGAGGCTTCTATGAAACGAGGTTACGTGAAATTGTTTCAGCCTTGGGGATGGATTATTTGCTCGGGAGTCTATATAGACGATGTAGAAAAAGCCATTGCCGGTGAGATAAATGGCATTATTATGATCAATGTGCTTCTCATGCTTATATCATTAGTATTTGCATATTTATTCTCACGAAAAACAATCGTAGCTCCTCTGCAGAATATCATAGAAAAAATAAGGGAAATTGCCAATAGCGGCGGGGATTTGACCCAGAGGATTCAAGTCAGTAGTAAGGATGAACTAGGAGAGTTAGCAGGCACGGTAAATGATATGACGCAAAACTTAGCCCAGCTTATTCGCCAAGTTGCATTAACGACAGAACAAGTATCGGCATCATCAGAAGAATTGACTGCAAGTGCCAGCCAATCTTCGGAGGTGGCGAATCAAATTGCAGCTGTCCTTACCGAGGTAGCAGCTGCAGCGGATCAACAATATAGTACAACTAATCATGTAGTAGAAATTGTTGAGAACATGTCCCAGAGCGTGCAGCAGGCTGTTCATAATACCAAATTGGCAGCGGAACGATCTGAGCAGACCGCTAAGGCAGCACAGGAAGGTGTGATATCCATCAAAGCTACGATCGGTCAGATGAATGATATTGAGAGAACTGTTATAAATTCAGCGGGGCTTGTTGATAAATTGGGAGACAGGTCTAAAGAAATAGGACAAATTGTAAGTACGATAGCCAATATTGCAAATCAAACCAACCTGCTTGCTCTAAATGCTGCTATTGAAGCTGCACGGGCTGGTGAGCATGGTAAAGGTTTCGCTGTAGTAGCAGAGGAGGTAAGAAAATTAGCGGAGCAATCTGAAACTGCCTCAGAGCAAATCAGACAATTAATTAGTGAAATTCAGCAAGACACTGAAAAAGCGGTACATGCGATGGATGAAGGCACATTGGCGGTTAAGCAAGGAACGGAAAATATTAATGCAACAGGAGATACTTTTGTTGAAATTGCTACGTTAGTAAACCACGTAACTGATGAGATTCAAAGAACCGTCGCTGCAATTCACGATATAGCAGAAGGAGCAAAGCAGGTGGCATCATCCATGGAAGTACTGGACGGGGTTAGCGATAAAACTGCGAGCAAGACGCAAACGGTATCTGCCTCTACAGAGGAACAAACCGCATCCATTGAAGAAATTGCTATTGCCAGTGACGCATTATCACAATTAGCTGAAAAACTGCAATTGGAAATTGTTAAGTTTAAGGTTTAACCTAAATAAATAGAAACGCACTTCATGTGATGAAAATAGGAATTTATCGCCACTCATTGCTATTATTGTACGCATATGGTATAATAATTAGCGTTGGGATACTAAGCAGTCATAACAGAGCAAAAGAAGGCTCTATCAGTACCTCAATCTTTTTATATAGTGTGCGGGTGTAGCTCAGTGGTAGAGTACCGGCTTCCCAAGCCGTGGGTCGAGAGTTCGAATCTCTTCACCCGCTCCAGTAAATTCAAGCCTTCCGGCGTTTTGTCGGAAGGCTTTTTTAGATGCAGGAAGGCAATAAAATTTATTAGAAGAATTTCATTTACATGCAGAGGGCTTTAGTATCATCAGCTACTCGGGTTGTTTCTATTTTTGAGACTAAAAAAGTAGCAGATGGTTACAATTTAAATCCTGGATGAAAAATTGTTAAATTGACAGATGTACTTTTTTATACTACAATGTATACATATTTAATAAATAAAAACCGTGATAGAGAGAGTATCTGTTAATAAAATCGAGCAGAGATAGGATGCCACCGGCTGAAAGCGTCCTTTCGGAGTTAACAGAGAAGACCACTCTTGAGTTGCGTGCTGAACGGATATGATTTTTTCATTTTCAATTAAGCATAGCCGCACACCTTGCGTTATCGAGGTTTTAAAGCGATGCTCAAAGGATATTTTTCATTGGGCATAAGCAGGGTGGAACCGTGTGATAAAAAGCTCTCACCCCTGATTTTTCAGGGGCGAGGGCTTTTTATATTATAAAAAAGAAAGAGGTGTTGATGGTGATTAGTGTAAAGCTAAAGAATGAAAATCAAATCGAGGTGGCAGTCTCGACCACGTGTGCTGAAATTACGAAAAAAATCAGTTCAGGCCTCGCTAAAGAAGCCCTTGCTGCTGAGATTAACGGAAAGGTGGTGGATATAACAACCACCGTGAATGCAGATTGTTCGTTAAATGTGATTACATTTAACGATGAAGCTGGTAAAAAAGTGCTACGTCATACGGCTTCCCATGTTCTTGCTCAAGCTATCAAAAAGCTTTATCCAAAGGTAAAGCTTGCCATTGGGCCTGCAATAGAAAATGGATTTTATTATGACGTTGACTCAGATCTGCCATTTTCATCTGATGACTTAGGTAAAATGGAAACAGAGATGAAAGGGATAATTAAACAAAATCTTGCTTTGGAGCGTTTTGAACTTCCTCGTGAGGAGGCATTAAAGCTTGTAGAGCAGCTTAATGAACCGTACAAAGCAGCATTGATTAAGGAACTACCTGATAACGAGCCGATCACTTTTTATCGACAGGGGGATTTTATTGATCTTTGTGCAGGTCCTCATCTTCCCAATACCGGAATGATTAAGGCAATAAAGCTTACTTCCTGTACAGGTGCATATTGGGGAGGTGATTCCAAAAACAAAATGCTCCAACGTATATACGGGACAGCATTTACTAAGCAGTCTGAGTTGAACGCCTATCTGACGGCAGTGGAAGAAGCGAAGAAACGTGACCATCGTAAAATTGGCAAAGAACTTGATTTATTTTCCATTGATGAATATATCGGTCAAGGACTTATCCTTTGGCACCCTAAGCTTTCTGTTGTCCGTGAGGAAATAGAGTTTTACTGGCGTAAAGAACATCGTAGGCGTGGGTATGAGTATATTTATACTCCCCATATTGGTCAAAGCAATCTTTGGGAAACATCAGGGCATTTAGATCATTTTGCGGAAGGTATGTATCCTCCAATGAAAATGGCAGCCAAGGACGAAGAGGAAAATACAAACTATTATGTAAAACCTATGAGTTGTCCTTTCCATGTGCGGATGTATAAGACAAGACCTCGCAGCTACCGAGAACTTCCCATTCGCTGGTGCGAACTTGGTAGTGTATATCGTTTTGAAAAATCAGGAACTTTGCATGGCATGTTGCGTGTGCGTGGCTTTACTCAGGATGATGCACATATTGTTTGTACAGAAGATCAGTTTGTGAATGAGGTCAATAGCGTTCTTGACTTTGCCCTTGATATGAATAAAGCATTTGGTTATGACAAACTTAACGTATATCTTTCTGTCCGCGATCCTCAGGATAACGAGAAATACCTCGCCAATGAACCCGTGTGGCAACTGGCAGAAAGCACACTGGAAAAGATCCTCAGTGATCGTGAAATCGTGTTTAAGAAAGATATTGGCGGTGCTAAATTTTACGGTCCCGCAATTGACTTAAAAGCAGTGGATGCAATGGGACGGGAATGGCAGGGAACAACGATTCAACTGGATATGAATTTACCTGAGCGGTTTGGAATGACATATATCGGTTCTGATGGTAAAGAACATACACCTATCATGCTACATAGAACTTTGCTTGGTTCAATGGAGCGCTTTGTTGGAACGTTGATTGAACATTATGCTGGTGCCTTTCCTCTGTGGCTTGCACCTGTTCAAGTAAAGATCTTAGCCATATCTGAGAAAAATCATGAATATGCTAATAAAGTGCTGAAAATATTAAGAAATGAAGATATAAGAGTTGAAATTGACGACCGGAGTGAAAAAATCGGCTACAAAATTCGTGAAGCCCAGTTAGGGAAAGTACCATATATGCTTATACTAGGTGATAAAGAACAAAATGAAAATGTCGTTGCTGTCAGAAACCGTAAAAACGGTGAAACTATAGTAATGAGTATTGAAGAGTTCCGTTCTTTAATTTCAGGAGAGATATTTTATAAAAGGTAATTGATGGACGGAGGAGTATGTTAGAAATGATTTGCCCTCCTTGTCCTCTTACAAGAGTTCAGTAATCATGCGGTTTCACGACTGCATGATTTTTTGTTTTTGTGAGGTGAATTTGGAGTTGAGTGGAGGGATAAAGGGATATTTTTGCACGCTATCCAAAAGAATTGGCTTAAGAGTATTAGATAGGAAGGCAATTAGGAAGGCAATAACATATAAAACCATGTAGACTGAGTAGTAATACAGATACTAGAATAAGCCAAAAACCTTGATTCCATTGGGTTTATAGGGCAATATAGATACAGTAAAAACAACCCATTTGAATTCCCAAGCCGTGGGTCGAGGGTTCGAATCCCTTCACCCGCTCCAGTAAATTCAAGCCTTCCAGGCATTAGCTTGGAAGGCTTTTTTGTGTGCAGGAAGGCAATAAGTTATGTTTAGATGAGTTTTATTCACGTGCAGAGGACTTTAGTATAATGATTTGCACGGATAGGGACTGATTTTCCTCGCCTTTACCAGACTCAAATAAATTTTCATTCAATTGGATATTATTATAAATGGAATATAGTTAAATATTTATTCCACGTATCATTGGTGACATGTCCATTAAAGTAACATTATTTATTTGTCACAAATAGGGGATAAACCTCAAGCTGGAAATGAGGAAAGTTTAAAAATCAATTTGAGAGGAATAATTTGGTGGAGAGAGAAATATAACAGTGCAATAATATTCTTTTTATTAGTGGAGTGATACAATTTATGATAGTTTTTGTGCTTTTAATGACATTATATATAATCATTCCTATAATTTTAATGGGATATATATCTGGTGTTTTTTTGTTAAAATCAGGACCCATGAAGTTTTCTGATTTAAGAAGGTTATTGGGACTGTTTTTCGGAATTACAATACTATGGTTATATGTTGAGCAAGTTGTCAGCGGAAGCCTACGACTTTTAACTAAGAATTTCTTTTCGCTTTCCGGGCATTTTATGGTATCTGAGGCAACACTATCTTTTTGCCTTTTTATAATACTCATTGTTTTTCAGATTCTAATTAATCCTTGGAAATTATCCATATGTTTCCCTAACTTCCTAGAGCATTCAATCGCAGGTAATGTCTGTAATGCTCAAAATGAAGAGGGGGAATATTATTTTTATGTTGGAAAAATTATCACAACTAATCCGTGCGATTCAGAATATCCAAAACCCAGTGGAATACAATATTGAATCTTTTCGAAAGGTTTTACAAGAAATTAATGCCGTTAAGTTTGACTCTTTAAGTGACAATAGACTGCAGGAAATATCTGCGGAACTTAAGAGTCGGGCCTGCAAAGGAGTTTCCCTCGATTCGCTTCTTGTGGATGCCTTCGCACTTGTTCGGGAAGTATCCCGGCGTGTATTGGGCATGTACCCGTTTGATACTCAGGTTCTTGCAAGCATTGCCCTGCACAAGGGCAAGATAGTGGAAATGCAAACTGGTGAGGGTAAAACATTAGCTGCCGTAATGTCGGCATATTTAAATGCGTTGGAAGGTAAAGGCGTTCACGTGCTGACTTTCAACGATTATCTTGCGCGTAGGGATGCCCAATGGATGGGGCCGATATATGAATTTTTGGGTCTTACGATAGGATATGTGAATGAAGGGATGAGTATAACCGAAAGGCAGAAGGCCTATTCCGCCAACATAACCTATGTAACGGCAAAGGAGGCAGGCTTTGATTACTTGCGGGACTTCCTGTGTATGGAAGAAGAGAAGCTTGTCCATAGACCATTCCATTATGCCATTGTGGATGAAGCCGACTCAATCCTTATTGACGAAGCACGAGTACCCCTTGTGATTGCGGGGAATGTGCAGGAAGAAGAGGAGAATCCTCTTCACTTATCCAAGCTCCGTGGGTTTAAGCAAGGTATTGATTATGAAATAGATCAATACAAAAGTAATGTATATTTCACCGATTCTGGGCTTTTGCGTCTTGAAAAAGTCCTTGGATGTGGTAATCTTTATGATTCCAAGAATTTGGAGTTATTGGCTAGGCTCAATTGTGAGCTGTATGCCGAGGTATTAATTGAAAGGGATAAAGACTATATTGTAAGAAACGGGAAGGTTGAGCTTATTGATGAGTTTACCGGTCGTATAGCCGCCAAACGTCGCTGGCCGGAGAACCTCCAGGCAGCAGTAGAAGCTAAAGAGGGTTTACGATCCGAATTCCGAGGTACGATCATGGGTTCTATTGCGCTACAGTACTTTTTGAATCTGTACTCAAGGATTTCCGGGATGACCGGAACAGGGAGTACAGCTGCAGCCGAGTTTAGAGAGTTCTATTGTATGGATGTAGTAGTAATACCTCCCAATAAACTATGCATCCGTAAAGACCATTCTGATATAATCTTTACCCATAAGGAAGCCAAGCAAAAAGCGATAGTATTAGAGGTTGAAAGAGTCCACACAACCGGGCAACCTATACTAATTGGTACAGAAAGTGTGGAGGAATCGGAATTACTTGCAATTGAACTGAGAAAAACAGGTATAGAGTGTCGCATCCTTAATGCAAAAAATGATGAGATGGAAGCTAAAATAATTGCTAAGGCTGGAGAAGTTGGGGCTGTGACGGTTTCTACTAATATGGCCGGCAGGGGTATTGATATAAAGTTGGGTGGTGAAAAAGAGCAGGGGCGGGACAAGGTGGTAGCGTCGGGTGGACTTTATGTTCTAGGAACTAATCGTCATGAAAGCCGCAGGATAGACAACCAACTCAGAGGCAGAGGCGGTCGTCAGGGTGATCCAGGAGAAAGTAGATTTTTTATTAGCCTTGAAGATGATCTTATAAAACGATATGATATTGGGCAGCTGATTTGGAGTAGAGAATTCCCGCAAAAGCAAGAAGGGGCGGTAAATGAGCCTGCGATATTGCGCGCGGTGATAAGAGGCCAGAGGATTGTAGAGGGGTACAATTCCGATATTAGAAGGCAACTATGGAAATACTCTTTTATCATAGAACAGCAGCGCCGTATTATTCATAATAAGCGTCAGGATATTCTATGGAATAAGATCTCATTGGATGTTTTATCATCAAAAGCGGCTGACCGTTACTGTGCACTTCAGGCTCAGGTTGGGGAGGACATTTTAAGAAAAGTTGAAAAGCAGATTACCCTATATCATATAAACAAATGTTGGGCTGATTATTTGGATTATATTAGTTATGAACGTGAAGGCATACATCTGGTTGCCATTGGCAAGAAAGACCCTCTTACTGAGTTTCACAGAATTGCGATAGAAGCCTTTGATGAGATGATGGACAAGATTGATTCTGAAATAATTAGGACATTTAATACTGTTGCAATCGGAGAAGACGGGATTGATATGGTAAAAGCAGGACTCAAGGGACCTTCAGCTACCTGGACCTATCTTATAAACGACAGCTCGAATCAGTTTAGCAGATTACCCAATTTGATTAAAGCTGCTATAGGTAAGATAAAAGTTAAAATGGGAACGTTCCTATTTTGAGAACAATGAAAAATAAAAACGGGGATATTAGATTCCCAAAAGGATTGGCTCAAGAATATTACAGAGGAAGGCAATTAGGAGGGCAATAACATATAAAACCATGTTGACTGAGTAGTAATACAGATATTAGTATAAGCCAAAATCCTTGATTACATAGGGTTTATAGGACTATATAGATACAGTAAAAACAACCCATTTGAATTCCCAAGCCGTGGGTCGAGGGTTCGAATCCCTTCACCCGCTCCAGTATATTCAAGCCTTCCGACGTTTTGTCGGAAGGCTTTTTTGTTATTTTTAGCAGTAGCGGACCGATTTGCGGACCATTTAACCAGGAATAACGATAAAAAACTAAATGGACTGTATAAAACTAGGTAATAACTAGACTCAAATGTAAGTGATTTTAAAAAGAGATTTAATCTAAAGCATAGGATATTCTTTGTAAGCGTAACTTTTTGGGCATGGATTGATTCCATAAAAGATCAGATCCTGCCGAAATCCAAGCTGGGAGCTGCGGTGAATTATGCCCTGAACCAAAAAGAAGGACTGATGAATTATCTTAAAGATGGTAACTGCTGCATTTCCAATAATTTGGCTGAAAACAGCATTCGCCCCTTTACCATAGGCCGCAAAAACTGGCTGTTCAGCGGCAGTCCAAAAGGAGCAGCTGCTAGTGCAGCTGTTTACAGCATGATTGAAACAGCAAAAGTAAATGGATTAAATCCCTATAACTATTTGCACTTCATTTTCAAGGAACTTCCTGGAGTGCAGTTCCAACGGCATCCTGAATTTTTGGAAGATTATTTGCCATGGAATCCAGAAATTCAACAACTTTGTAAACAAGGAAGCAACCACTAAATTATATCTCAGTGGTTGCTATTTTTCTATCCACCTAGTTATTTAGCGCTTACAATGCATGAGTTGAAATTGTAGGTTCGAACATAATTAAAGTAGATTAAACATTTTTTAAAGAGTGGGCAAATAATGATTTCTTTAAATATTTTGTTTTAACGTGGTTTTTGTCGGAAATATTGGCGACACCCCAAAATCTGCTGTTGGTCCTTCAGTCATTAAAGATGTTGCTGAAATTCCTAGTAACGCCAACGGAATTTACTCAGGCAATTACAGAAGGAATACAAACAGTGGTAGCTCAGGCTATTAACCAAGCAGTAACTCCTCTTTATAATGAAATGAGACAAATGGAAGAACGTCAACGCGAGGAAATTACTAAAAATCAAGAGGCTAATAGATTACAACAGCTAGCCATTAATAGAGAGAATCAAAAAAGTGACGAAATGCTTGATAAAATGCTTCGTCAGTCTCAAAATATACAACAAATGAAAATCAGGCTGGAAAAACCTTGGTGGAAATTTTGGGAGTAAAATATGCAAAATAAAAGTCAAACCGAGTATTACCTATAATAGGTAATCCGGTTTTGTTTTGTGCCTATCATTAGTTTCTTTGTGCAATGCCTAGTTCTTTTATAACGTTTCCAAATTGTATATGATCTGTAATCCATTTTTTTGTACAATCTTCTGGACCTAAATATTTAACAGTTAACCCAAACTCTTTCATATCTTCTTTAAATTCGGGGTCATTGATAACTATTTCTAATTCTTTGGCTAGTTTGATTTTTACATCTTTTGGCACTTCCTTAGGAATTGCTACCATGTCCCAGCAACTAGTCAATGCAACATTCACTCCCTGCTCTTTTAAAGTTGGTATGTTTTTAAACACCGGGTCAGATAACCTCGTTTCATCTGAAACTGCTAATACTCTTACTTTGCCCTCTTTTACAAATTCTTTTATTAACGCAGGACTTGAAATTAATAATTTAACATGCCCGCCTAAGAAGGCCGCAAGTGCTTCTGATTCTCCATTACTAAACGGCACCTGCATGATATCGACATCCGTTGCCTTTATAAACATTTCACCTAAAATGTGTCTCGTAGTACCAATTCCAGGATGACCATATTTAATTTCGCCAGGATGTTCTTTTGTATATTCAATTAAATCATTAATGTTTTGCCATGGCTGATCGGTAAGAACGGAAATTACCATCGATCCTGCTGCAGTCTGAGCAAGTGGTTGTAATGCCGTAACGTAATTATATCTACCTTCATCGTTAAGTGGTTGCCAAGTTATATCAATATTTGTAAACCCTATAGTATATCCATCTGGATTAGATCCGGCCAGTTCGTTCCAACCTACTGTTCCGGCTCCGCCAGTCTTATTTAAAATTACCACGGACTGATTAAAATGTTTAGCCATTCCCTTTTGTATCATCCTAGCTGTCATATCAATACTTCCTCCCGCACTATAAGGAACAATCATTGTTATTGGCTTATTAGGATATTCAGAAGCACTTACTAATGCATTTTTCATATACGCATATCCCCCCATTGATGTTAATAAAAAAAATATAATCACAATATAAAACTTTTTATATCTCATATTCTTATTTCTCCTCCTTTTTTTGTTTATAATTTCTCGACCAAATTCCCATATGTTTTTCACGGTACATAGTAAAAATAATATATATATAGGGAATTTAATGCAAGTAATGCTTCTGTTTCAGTATTTGACAATAAGTATTTATAGTCCATAAAACAATCTCCTTTTTTAAATTACTTTTAATTGCTATAATTATCCATATGATATCAAAATCCTCCAAAAAAGTAAAATTTTTACACAAAAGTAATTATGTTACAATTATATAATGATTTATTTTTGAAAGGAGAAATTAAAATGGCAGTTAGAACTAAGACTTGTAGGATGATGTAGCACTAAGGGAAATATGGTGAAAGAATTTGATGACGAAGTTTTAACGTCTGCAAATTAACACTATCCGGGTAGTCTGTTAAGATTTGCAGAAGCGGGCATTTAGAACACGAATATTACTTGCATAAATGATAAAGGAGATTCAATAAATGCCTGAAATAAAAAAACACCGCGTTGGACGGCCACCAAAAGATGTATCACTAAAAGCACGATCCTTTTGAAGCCTTTCTTCGAGAAAGGCAATTACTCCAAGCAATGTTTTTTGAAACTCACATTATAATCCTCTACGGCTTACTTTTTCAAGGGTATATAAACGCTGCCGCGCCCTTGAAAAGCACCTTCGAGATTACCATGTGACGTGTCAAAAAAACATTTGCAGGGGGACGGTATAGATCGATAGTTGCATTAGACTAATTGTAACTTGGCTCTATCCTGTTTTCTCTCATTGGAGGTAATGTAATGAAACATATTCAAGTTGTGTCAACACAAATGGTGAAAGAAAGAAACTTCAAGTATGAATATAAACGGATTACATGTCCACGGGATATATATCAAATTTTGCGCGATTTTATAGGCACTATTGACAGAGAAGTTTTTGTAATGGCTACTCTTGATATTAAAAATAATGTAAATGCTTTACATACGGTTAGTATCGGAAGTTTAAATGCTTCAATCGTACATCCTCGTGAACTCTTTAAAGTGGCAATACTAGCGAATGCGGCCAGTATAATTATTGCGCATAATCATCCTAGCGGAGATCCAGCGCCAAGCTCAGAAGATTTAAGTTTAACCCAAAAGTTGGTTGAGGCGGGTAAATTACTTGACATACCAATTTTAGATCACATTGTCGTTGGAGACGATGAGCGGTGTTATAGAAAACAACATCCCTGTCCCTGTAAGATATATGATCTGCCAGAACTGTCTGAAGAAATGCCCCATTAACGCGTTAGAGATTCATACATGAAATAGTATCCTTGGCAGCAAAGAAGCTAGGAAAAAGAAGGACACAAAGAAGTCGAAATTGGGTTTTGATAGTAAAGCCCAATTTCGACTTCTTATTTTCTGATCGAATTGCGGGATAAAATATCCTTTGATTTTAGAGGTCTGTTACTGGACCGAATACTTTGTTATCCATTTAGTGAGACTCCTACTTCTATAAGTGGGAGTTCTCCTAGCGTGCTTCAGGTGGGGTAGAGTCCCCATCGAAGTCCCGAAGTCCAGCTTTAGCGGATGAGTTCACTATTTGTTTCTATCAGATACTAAGATTCCAGCCACACCAATGTTCTCTCTACTATTTTCTTTGATATAAACTTGAAAAGATTGTTCGGGAACATTCATAATACTACTTGCCGACTTGGTTAAAGCAGCTACTAAGTCCCTTTTTTGATCTAGGCTGAGCGGAATACCCTCGACTATAATTGCAGGCATTTATTTCATCTCCCTTCTTTTTCTCAATTTTAGTCAAACACTAATGATTTTTATGCAAATTTTCATGGCATTTATCTGTTTCCCTTTTTCACCACTTCCTCGAATTCATCGAAAAGCTGTTGTTTCACCCGCTTTGAGGACGATGTGAATTTCCCCCAATTGATAATGAGTATGCCAGAAATAATGATTCCTCCGCCCAAAATTTGTATAGGTAAAATTGTTTCATCTAGAATACACCATCCGCTGAAAACCCCTACGACGGGGACAAGATTTAAATAAAGCGTCGTTATTGTAACATCTAATTTCTTCAACGCATAGCCATAGAGAAAATAACACAGAGCGGAAGAAAAAACCGCCAAAAAGAGAATATAGCCAAAGGCTTCCAGTGAGAAAATTCGCCATTGGTCGTACTCAAGAAAAGACATTACAGTCAAAAATAGTGTTGCAAACAACATTTGATAGGTGATCAAACACAACCCGGAATAGTTACTCTGCAGTGATTTATTAAGCAAAGTATACAGTGCCCATGAAGACATCGCAGCAACCATAAATAGATTTCCTTGAAAAGTTGCAGAACTGAAATCCACCTGCCTGTTTGCCGTAACAGCCAAATAGGCACCTATTGTAGCACAAACGATTCCCAGTACTTGAACAGCTGAGATTTTGGTTCTAAATATTATGACATCCATAGTGATTGCAAGGATAGGAGTTAAGGAAGCAATGAGAGAAGCATTGGATGCCGTAGTTAGTTTAACCCCAGTATTTTGTAAATAGAAATATAGAGTGATTCCTAGAAAACCACCCAATGCGATCTTGGAAAGGTCTGCTTTCTGCGGTTTAGATGAAGGTTCAATTTTTTTAAAAATAGTAAAAAGTACTATCGTGGCAATAAGAAACCTAATTTGCGCCAATGTGATGGGAGGGACTTCATTTACCACAATTTTAATAATACTAAAGGATACTCCCCACAGAAGTACTAACACAAGCATAGCAAGATTGGCTAATACATTACTTCTAAAGAAAGGATTGTCTCCCGTCACATATTTTTGCAAAAAATTCGGCATTATAATTCCTCCTATTCGTCTTTGTTACAGTCCTTTTAACGATTCTGATAGCTGAGATTGGTTGACATTTTTTACGAACGCATTATGCACACTTTCCATCATTCGTGGTACAATACCAGTATATATACTACACATTCAACAATCAATTAAACAAACTGCAAATTGTAGTAGTACAATTGGGAGGAGGAATTCCTATTGACTAAGTACTGTGAGATCATCCAGTATCTGCAGGCTGAAATCACCAGCGGTCAGATCAAGCCTGGTAATCGGCTGCCGCCCATCAGGGCAATAGCCGAAGCCTTTCATTGCAGTACAAGCACGGTCGTAAAAGCATACGGGGAATTGGAGCGGAGCCACATCATTTATCCAGTCCCTGGCAGCGGCTATTATCTCGTGGAAAATCATCTTCAGCCCTCTGCACAGTCCCAAAAAATCATTGATTTCGCTTCCGTCGCTCCAGGCAGCGAGACACTGCCCTATAAGGAATTTCAGCATTGCATTAATCAAGCAATCAGCATTTATAAGGAAGATTTATTCTCCTACTGCGATCCCCAAGGTATGGAACAACTGAGAAAAACAATCGCCAAACAGCTTCAAGATTATCAGATTTTTACAGACTGGCAAAAAATCGCCATAACGACGGGCTCCCAACAAGCCATATCCCTTTTGACCTCCATGCCTTTTCCTAATGGGGGAAAAAAAATTCTCATTGAACAGCCAACCTATTATGGCATTATCAAATCCCTCGAACTAAGCGGGTGTTCCGTCCTTGGTATCGAACGAACGGAACATGGCCTTGATAAAAACGCCTTGGAGCGAATTTTTCGCAACGGCAGCATCAAGTTTTTTTATACAATGCCCCGTTTTCATAATCCCACTGGGTTCTCTTACACTAATGCAGAAAAAAAAGAGCTGGTCGAGCTGGCCGAAAAATATAATGTATATATTGTTGAAGATGACTGTCTCGCTGACTTGGATACGGACCACAAAGCGGATCCCCTGTATGCTTTTAGCGGCATTGACAACGTGATTTATCTCAAAAGCTACTCGAAAACCTTTTTGCCCGGGCTCCGCCTCGCCACGGTTGTATTACCCCAGGAACTTCTTAACCCGTTCCTGGAGTACAAAAAATGGATTGATCTTGCCAGTCCGACACTGTCGCAAGCGGCTCTCGAAATCTTTATAACCAGCGGTATGTATGCGAATCATCGGAAGAGCCTTACAAAAATTTACCGAGATCGAATGGAATGCTTACGAACCCTGACTGCACAGAACACGGATCGTGACATTACCTGGATGATCCCAGAAAATGGTTTTTTTGCTTCTTTTACAACAAACAGCAATTTCGCCTCGGATAGACTGGTTCCGCGTCTTGCACTGGATAATGTCCAACTGTTGAATGCAGAATCCTGTTTTATTTCCGGCTATAAACGTTCTAACCTTTTCCGAATCAGTCTGGGAAAAACCCCTGAACCGCAGATACGACTTGGCCTATCGGCTTTATTCCGTGCAATTCAAGAACTAAAAGCCGCCAAGATATCCAAAAGAACACTTATGCCGCTTTA
Organism: Pelosinus baikalensis; assembly: GCF_020819555.1. Classification (NCBI taxonomy): domain Bacteria; kingdom Bacillati; phylum Bacillota; class Negativicutes; order Selenomonadales; family Sporomusaceae; genus Pelosinus; species Pelosinus baikalensis. Next base: position 125,139 of record NZ_JAJHJB010000008.1, on the reverse strand, counting down.
AGTTGCCACTGCAAGGTTTAAAATGAGGGATTCATTTTGGAAGAGTTCCTCCTGTTTCGAGTAAGCGAGAACGCTGCTGGGATATTGCTGCATAATGTACAATTACTCCAGCTCAATCTCGGTGCCTACCAATCCAGGAATAAAGCGATTGCCTAAGAGCCTGGATAATTCCGACATCGCGGCAAAACCTGTGCAGTGACCCGTCATCATAAAATCTGGATTTAGCTCCTCGATGCTGCGCATAGTTTCAGAGATCTGTTGTTCCTTCGCAGGACCGAGGTGTGTGCCCCCAATCCAGCCTGACAGTCTTTTGGCACCAGTGATTTCAAGTCCATATTGAATGGTGTTAACAAGTCCGGAATGAGTGCAGCCACTGATTACTACCAGTCCTTTTTTGCCAGCATAGAAAAGAGCCGTATCATCAGCAATCAAATCGTGAGACTCTTTACCATCCTCATCGATAGTAACTAATTGTTTACCTACCGATTCAAAGCTAGTTTTGCGAGGAATTTGACCGCTTAACCATAGGTTGGGGGCTATTTCCTGTGGGCCTTCGGAGAGTCGCCAGTCGACGCCGAGACTAGAGAGTTGTACACGTGTATACGGAAGACCACAATAATCTCTGGCAATTCCCCTTATGATGTAATGAGGGGAAAATATTCCAGGATGGGCGTATAGAGGATACTGCTTTTTTCCAACCTGTAGAAGTTTAAGCAGCCCTCCGACATGATCAATGTGTCCATGGCTCAATACCAGGGCATCAAGTTTCTTTGGGTGGATGCCAAGCAAACTGAGATTATGGGTTGACGCTTGCGAAGATCCAGTATCGAATAAGATCATACGGTTGTCATATTCGATAAGTAATGAGAACCCGAGTTCTGCTAAAAATGGACGCCCACCATGTAAAGATGCTGAATTATCCACGATAATAGTACACTTCATTCTTAATCCTCCTTCTTTAGGTCAGTAGTTTGCGTATTTAGCGGTAATATGGTACTTCATGCAAACTCCTGCCCGTTCCGTGGCTGCATAAGTCTTTGCTTACACTTTTTGCCATGGTATTTATTCTAATTACAACAGATAAATAAAAGAAAGTGGCAACATGATAATAAATTTATTCTATTAAATGGAGGTTTTGACGCGAGTCTTGTTGTCCCAACAGCCAATGAAAATCGACCAATAAATAAAGCTGTGCTCTATTTAATTAAAGCTAAATAGAATTTCCCCACGGGAATACGTCGCTTTACTAGCTTGTATTAAATATTAATAGTAAGAATGTGAAGTACCGTCTTACCTTGAGTGGTAGGGCGGTACTTTTTGCCTTATAACTATCTAAAGATAAGATTTAATAGTTGAATTTATAGTTAGAACGGAATGTACATCAGTGAAAGCCGATGTACAGGAAACACACAATTACTATAGACGAGTTTGATTTTTGGTAGTAAAATAAGCATATAATAAGGATACATTACTGCTATTTAAGGAGAGATGATTTGCATGATGAATATAAAGCCCTCTGCGGCAATTCGTAAGAACTACAATGAGATATCTGCACTATGCAAACGTTCGGGGGAGCCTGTTTATCTGACGAAGAACGGTGAGGGTGATCTTGTGGTTATGGATATTGAAGCTTTTGCAAGACGGGAAAGCATGTTACGACTGCGAGAAAATTTGCTTGCCGCTGAGGAAGGCAGGCTGAAAGGAAAGTCCGGTCACTCCATAGACGAAGTATCTACCATGATGAAAGCTGCTGTCCGGGAGGTTCTGGATGGGCAGCGAAAATAAAAAGTATACGGTTGTCATTTCTGATGAAGCCACACAAATGTTAGTGTCTCATACCCGGTTTCTGGCACAGGTTAGTGAAACAGCAGCGTTGCGGCTTATTGATGCTTTTCAGCAACAGACTAGATCATTAGAGCAGTTTCCTGAAAGGAGTCCGTGGTTGACTGACCCGATGATTTCTGAAGGGAAATATCGAAAACTTCTGCTTGAAAAAAAGTACCTTTTAGTTTATCAAATTAAGGAAAATACTGTGTATGTGGATGCAATTTTGGATACACGGCAGGAGTATAGCTGGCTGTTATAAGTTAGATATACAATAGAGTGTACTATATCTGCGGACCATTTTGCGGACCGATTCGCATTATTACAAGATGGAAGACGTGGACTGGATAGAAAATGTAAGCTGCACATGCCCTGAGTTTATGGACTTTCAAGCCCAAAAAACAGCTTCTCTATGAAGCTGTCAGACTGTAGACAAAAGCAAGTACTCCCATGTTCCTTTTTTCCTTTGTCCGCGCTCCATAATAACTGAATAGTTTTTAAAAACGCAGTACACACTCTTACTAGGAGGTGCGAGTATGTCTGAACAGAAATCATCAAATGAAGCTATTGCTAAAGCTGCAAAAAGGAATACCTTCCCTAACATTACAACTGCCTATGCCGCATTGAATGCAAAAACCAGTATTCATTCTGATACCAGTAGGACTATAGTAGAAAATAATAAAAAAGCGCCCTAGCGGCGCTTTTCTCATTATAGTTCAATTCTTTCTAAAATCATTTGGCACAAAAACCTGGCCGCTAAATGAAGTGCCTCATGTCAAGTAGACAGTGAAAAAAACAAAAGTTTATGTCAATCTTTGAGAAAAGATTGACATCATTTTTTGATTGTAATGGAACATTTTATTGGATATCCACACGTTATACGTAAAAGCTCTGCAAGCACTTGCCCTACATTGTATCAATTGATATAATTAGTCTATTTTTATTCCAAAAGTAAGGGTACCGTTTGGAAATGTCTGTAGCTTTGCCACAAAAGCGTTCTGTTGACCTTTGAGCGAGGTCTGAAACGCGTCCGGGGTGGTAGGGAAATCGGTGGATTGAGTCGATCCGGTGACATAGGCGTTGCCAGATGAGTCGACCGCGATGCCACTGCCTATATCAGAACTGCTGCCTCCAAGGTAGGTGGAGTAGACGAGGGCGCTGCCGGCGGAGTTTAATCTGGTGATAAAAGCGTCCCTTCCGCCTTCGGAAGTCTGAAACGCGCCCGGGGTGGTGGGGAAATCGAGGGATTCAGTCAATCCAGTGACATAGGCGTTATCGGATGTGTCGATCGCGATGCCTAAGCCTGTATCAGAGTTGCTGCCGCCGAGGTAGGTGGAGTAGACAAGGGCGTTGCCGGTGGAGTTTAATTTGGTGA
>NZ_JAJHJB010000008.1:0-121843 GCF_020819555.1 Pelosinus baikalensis | reverse complement strand
ACCGCGATGCCTGAGGCTGTATCAGAATTAATGCCGCCGAGGTAGGTGGAGTAGACGAGGGCTGAGCCGGCGAGGTTTAATTTGGTGACAAAAGCATCCTGTCCGCCTTTGAGAGTAGTCTGAAACGCGTCCGGAGTAGTGGGGAAATCGGGGGATAGAGTCAACCCGGTGACATAGGCATTGCCGGATGTGTCGACCGTGATGCTACTGCCTTGATCAAAGCCGCTGCTGCTGAGGAAGGTGGAGTAGACGAGGGCGTTGCCGGCGGGGTTCAATTTGGTGACAAAAGCAGCAAAAATGCCTGTGAAAGTGGTCTGAAACGCGCCCGGAGTAATGGGGAAATCTCTGGTTTGAGCCAGTCCGGTGATATAGGCGTTGCCGGATGTGTCGACCGCGATGCCACTGGCTGTATCAAAGCTGCTGAAGCGTATAGGAATGCTGCCGCCGAGGTAGGTGGAGTAGACGAGTGCTGAGCCGGCGAGGTTTAATTTGGTGACAAAAGCATCTCCATCGCCTCTGAAAGTGGTCTGAAATGCGCCCAGAGTAGTGGGGAAATCGGGGGATTGAGCCAGCCCGGTGACATAGGCATTGCCGGATGTATCGACCGCGATGCCAATGCCTTGATCAAGGCTGCTGCCGCCGAGGTAGGTAGAGTAGACCAAGCCGGGGTCGATTACCAGCGGGTAACGGGGGTCATAGTCAACGCCTACGGTAAATCCGAAGGCCAAAGCGCCGTTCGGCTGATGTTCGAGGGCAAATTCCGTAGCGACAGGCAATTGTTGTTCACCGTCTAGTTGGTAACTCACCGGGCGCTGCTCGGTCAATATACCCATTGGAGTATGGATGAGCAGGTTGCCGTCAGCATCCGGCGATAGGTTGTCTGCCCCGTCGTAGGTCAGGCGGATGTTGTTCGGGTTTGCGCCTGGTTGGATGATGACCTCATATTTCAGCACGCCGCCAGTGTTGCGAAATACCATGTCGATGCCTGGCCACAGCTCAGAGTAGACAATCTCAGCATAGGAATGCAGGTTGGTCTGCCATTTGGCTGGGTCGTTGCCGATAAAGAAGTTAATGATGCCTGGTTGTTCCTTACGTGCTTTGATGTTGGCAGACGGATTGGACTCGATAAAACGGAGGGAAAGGGCCATTCCTTGCCTAGTTTGTTCCATTTCCGACTGATCCTCATCCAGACGAAAATGACGGTGATGATGATCCAATTTGGCTGGCTTTGTCGGACGTTCTATGAATGCCATATTTACTGCTGCTGGAGTAAAGTAAAAGCCGTAGCCTGCGCCACGAGTGTAAAAATGTGCAGGTGTGGCCACCTGACCGGCGTTAGGAATGAAAGTTTGTGATAGGTTCATCAGAGAGTCAAGGATATGCTTCTCTTGTTCTGGGGGGATACCTGATTGGGAATACTTCGTTACTATAGGGAACAATTTGTAACCTCCTTGTAGAGTCATAGAAAAGGAGTCCCTAAAGGATCAAGAACAACATCTTCTATGCCGTCAATTCCTTGTTTACAAAACATATTTCTCAATAGCATATGTACTTCGTATTGGAAAAGTTACATGGAACGGCCAAAATAAAAGCCAGTGTCCATAAACTGGATGATGCTGACTTCTCTTCTTACATAAACGGTAGAGACGTATCTTACTGATATTCTTCGTAAATACATGATTATTATTTTATTATGTTTTAAAAGGATTTATCCATGGGTGCCGAATTCGCTAACTATATAGGAAATAGCCAATCCCCGCCTTCCTAAGCCGTGGGCTGAGGTTCGAATCCCTTCACTCGCTCCAGCAAATTAGAGGCCTTCCGGCGTTTTGACGGAAGGCTTTTTTAGACTTATTGCCATTTGGCGGCCAATTCACTTAAGCGGTACTACTAAGATGATTCATCATCATGAATGATTATCGTAATCATGAATGGTGATTTTTAATAAGGATATACACATGTTATACTGTGACCAAGGAAAAATTCATACTTATGATTGCTGAACTGGTAAATGCAATCGTAAATATTTAGCAGTCAAAGAAGACTCTTTTCATTAAATTGAAATGAGTTTTCTTTTTTTTATCAGTTATTTACTAAAAGTGACAGTATGCTACTTTTGGGAGGTGATTCACGCTTCATTGTGCTAACGATTTGGTGTTGTAAAATTTAATTGTGGGAGGAATTTGAAGATGGATAATATACAACTTCAAGAGACGATTAAGGCGAAAAGTAAGATGGGCTTTTTCGATAAGCTGGAGGCCAAAGTTCCTTTATGGCAGCAAATGATAGTCGGCCTTATCGTAGGTGTAGTGGTGGGAAGTTTGTGGCCTGATTTCGGCAAGACTCTAGCACCCGTAGGGACTGCGTTTATCAAGTCCATTAAGATGATCATCATTCCGTTGGTATTTTCGTCAGTCGTCATGGGTATTTATCATATGGCTAGTGACATGAAACAGCTAGGGAAAATGGCAGCTGTTACTTTCGCATGGTTTTACTTTGCTACTGGTATAGCTTCACTGTTAGGCATTGCGCTTAACCAGGTCTTTCATCCGGGGCTCGGAGTTGCGATGACTGCCACTGGCGTTATCCCTCAAGACTTGGCAAAATCAATTGATTGGGTGAAGTTTTTTCTGGACTTAATTCCTGATAACGTATTGGCAACTGCTGCGGCTGGAAAAATTCTGCCCTTTCTAACTTTCTGTATTGCATTTGGAGTAGCACTTGGGACGATGAAGGAAAAAGCCAAGCCAATTATCGATATCTTGGAAACCTTATTCGAGGCCACGATAAAAATTGTTAATGGCATCTTACGTGTGACCCCGATTGCAGTAGCAGGTATTATGGCTTGGGTTTTCGCATCACAGGGCATGGCAATGATTATTGCGTTATCCAAGTTGATCCTTACTTTATATGTTGGTCTATTTGTATTCGGACTTATATTCTTGGCTTTAGTTGCCATGCTAGGATACAAACCGATAAAAATGGTGAAAACCATAGCGGACGCTTTACTTCTGGGATTTGCTACTTGCTCTTCCGAACCGGCGCTACCAGTTCTGTACAAAGCACTTGAAAAAATGGGTATTCTGACTAAGATACCGGCGTTTTGCCTGCCTCTTGGATACACCTTTAACCTTGACGGATCTGCTTTATACCAGTCACTTGCGATTTGTTTCATCGCCGATGCTTATGGTCTGCATCTTTCCATGGGGGCGCTTGCGACCATTCTGCTGACCACTTTGATTGCAAATAAAGGAACGGCTAACATTCCATCAGCATCACTTGTCGTAATGGCCGTTATATTGACTACCATAGGGCTGCCAGCCGAAGCTATCGCTATTCTCGCTGGCGTGGATCGACTCATGGATATGGGACGTACGGTTGTTAATGTATTTGGCAACACCTTTGTTGCTCTGCTTCTGAACCGTTTTTTTGGAAACCCTAATGCTCCTAGACAATTTAACGAGATGCAGGCTTAACTAACGTAACTAGAACGAATTACGAGGGTAAGTAAACATATTCTCAGCACAAAACGGATGGTAAGGAGCTCTGGAGTACGGATTGCCGTAAGAGCTCCCTTTCATCCGTTCTACCATAGAAACAATAGAATGTAGCTGATCTTTATGAATGATTAATCCTGGAGCGCAGTATCGTGAAGAAATAATATTCTTATACTGCTTTAACTGGTTTATATAATTATTGCTTCATGGAACCACATAGTTCTAAAAAAGCACGCATTGCTGGCGTTAGCCATTTTTCATGGTGGTAAATTAGTTGGGTTTTTACGTCAATCTTAGGTCCGGTCCAGTCTAACTCGACAAGTTTACCTCGCTCTAAATCATCTTGAACAGCAATTTTTGGTAACATGGCAGCACCTAAACCGCAGATGGTACATTGTCTTATGGCACCAATGCTGGAAAGTTCCATAAGTGCTCCAGGTTTAACATGATTCTCTTTAAACAAAGAGAGGACCATAGGGCGATAGCCGCAGCCTGGTAATGTGATGATTAAACATTCATCGGTAAAATCATGGGGTTTAATATTTTTCTTATGTGCCAGAGGATGAAGCGGGCTTGCCACAACTGTCATTGCTTCATCATGTAGTGTTTGTACCACCATTTCCGTAGATTTTATTTTGTCGGTCAGTACCAGAGCTATATCAATAGTGTTGGCCTTGATTAATTCAAAAAAATGCTCACAGCTTTCTGTTTGAACTCGTATTTCAACCTGGGGATATAGTTTGCGGTATTCAGTTAAGATTTGAGGAAGACGATAAACGCAGACGGTTTCAGCGGCACCAATGTTTAGGACGCCGCCAATGCCTTGAGGTAGAAAATCTTCTTTAGCTCTTTCATATAGATCTAGTATACACTTGGCATGGTTTAGCAGTTTTTTACCGTCGCTTGTTAGCTGAATTCTCCGTCCTATCCGATCAAATAGTTTCACTTTTAGTTCCTCTTCGAGTTGACGAACTTGACCGGTAATATTGGATTGCGCGTAGCCTAGTTTCAAACCTGCTTTTGTGAAGTTAAGTGTTTGGGCGGCAACGTAAAATATCTGTAACTGGCGTAATTCCATACCCTTCATCTCCTCTTAACCATATATAAAAGTGATTATAATCATATAAAATAATCGTTATTCCTATTGATAATTATATGATATACTGTCGTCAAAAATAAGTCTATATGCTTTCAAAAAAGATAGAGGATCACTCTGATGAGATTCTCTTGCTCCAATGCAGTTTTCTCAAAACCATGGAATGGGTGTAAAACAGAATTAAATATAAATAAAAGGGATGATAAGTATATGAGTAATGTATTTTATCGTAATGTAAATAAAAACTATCTTGAGGTCGATCATGGTGAGGGGATTTATCTATATGATAAAGAAGGCAACAAGTATATTGATGCTTGTTCAGGAGCGGCTGTATCAAATTTAGGTCATGCTCATCCCCGGATTATCGACGCGATGGTGAAACAAGCTAAATCGGTAGCCTTTAGCCATTTATCACGCTGGACATCCACTCCCATTCAAGAATTGGCAGATTTAATAGCTAGCTTGGCTCCCGGCTCCTTGAGTAAGCTATATTTGGTATCTGGAGGTTCAGAAGCAACTGAATCAGCACTAAAGATGGCACGGCAGTACTATATGGAGCGAGATGGAAAAACAGGAAAATATCGAATTATCTCTCGCTGGAAGAGTTTTCATGGAAATACCATTGGCTCCTTGTCCATGACAGGTGATAAAAGACGTGGAAAATATACACCACTACTTTTAAATTTTCCTCATATTGCGCCAGCATATTGCTATCGCTGTCCATTTGGTAAAAGTCAAGATACCTGTAATGTGGATTGCGCTCTTGATTTGGAACGAACCCTTAAAATGGAGGGAGCGGATCATGTTGCCGCCTTTATTGCAGAATCAGTAGGCGGCGCAGCCTGTGGTGCGATTGTTCCTCATAAGGATTATTTTAAAATTATTCGAGAAATTTGTGATCATTATGATATTTTATTTATAGCTGATGAAGTAATGGCTGGTTTTGGCCGGACAGGATCTATGTTCAGTATTGAGGATTGGGGCGTTGTCCCGGATATGATTTGTGCTGCTAAAGGTATGAGTGCCGGATATTCTCCATTAGGCGCTGTCATTGCGAAAGAAGAAATTTACAATACCTTTAAACAAGGCTCTGGCGTATTTGTTCATGGTCACACCTATGGGGGAAATCCTTTATCAGCAGCGGTTGCGTTGGCCGTAGTTAAAACATTGGTAGAGGATAAAATAGTAGAAAACTCTCGTATTGTTGGAGATTATCTGCTGGCACAATTAAAGGAAAAATTATTGCCGTTTTCTTATGTGGGGGATGTGAGAGGTAAGGGGTTAATGCTTGGCGTGGAAATTGTAAAAGACAAAGTAACGAAAGAACCTTTCCCAGTTAAAATGGTGATGGCAGAAAAGCTTACCAGTACATTAATAAAGCATGGGGTGATTGTATATCCTGGTAATGGTAATGCGGATGGAGAAAATGGGGATCAGTTCCTTCTTGCACCACCACTGATTATTACAAAGAACCAGGCCGATGAATTGATCGAAGGCATGGTAGCTGGATTTACTGAATTTGATAAAAATATTGGATCAATGAAATAAGAGGTGAGTAGAATGGAAAAACTAATTATCACAATCGCACCGACTGGTAATGTGCCAACGAAAAGTATGACGCCTCATGTTCCTGTGACGCCAGAGGAAATTGCCAAGGATCTTGTCGCTTGTTATGAGAAGGGAGCTGCTGTAGCTCATATTCATGCAAGGGACGGGGAGGGAGTCCCAACTTGTGATTTGCAATATTTTGCGCAAACGGTTCGGTTACTTGATAAGGCGGGATGTCCCATTGTAAAACAAATATCCACTGGTGCACGAGGTGGAAAATCAGGAGAGGCCAGGGCAGAAGCACTAGTGTTAAATCCACTTTCTGCTAGTTTATCGTCCGGATCCTCTAATTTTCCAACAAGTATTAATGCCAATGAGCCAAAGCTTGTTGAATATCTGGCAAAAACCATGCTGGAAAGAAATATTAAACCGGAAATAGAAGTGTTTGATACGGCGATGATTAGCAATTCTGTTCGTTTAGAGCAGGCAGGACTGATTAAGGAACCCTTGTTATTCAACTTTGTATTAGGAGTTAAAGGTTCTTTACCGGCAACTCCTAAGAATCTATTTTTTCTGTATGAAAGCTTACCGCATAATGCAGTTTGGAGTGTCTCCGTCATTGGTCCTCAACATGTCAATTTATCCGTAATGGCAATGGCATTGGGCGGACATGTGAGGGTAGGAATTGAAGATAACGTATATTATAGTAAAGGTATATTGGCAACTAATGTTGCTTTGGTAGAGCGTATTGCTAATATTGCAAAGGCTATGGGGCGAGAAATAGCAACTCCAGAAGATGTAAGAAGAATATGGGGTATAACAGAGAACAGCCTAATATGAGTATCTTGACAGAGGAGATACCTTAGATAGAGTAAAGTTTCTGCTTGAAAAGATATATATATATTCGTAAATTTAAGCCTTCCGGCGTTTTGTCGGAAGGCTTAAATTTGGTTAAAGATGAACGAAAATAATTGCCAGCTAAAAAACTTGACAAATTTTAGCTGGTTTTTATACCTACCTCAATCTGGCTGTAATTGTACGGATAAAGAGAGAGAGGGGTTTAATTTAGTTTAAGTCTGGAATGTAGATAAATAAGAATTGATTTTTGGGGGTGGGACATTGGAATTAAATCTTAGCAATACGGTACAGCTCATTACAATCATTAGTTTTACAGCAGGGTTAGTAAAATATTTAATCGTTAAGCCTTTGCAAACTGCAATAACAGCGCTAAAAGAGGCAATTACCGAAATGAAAGATATGCTTTTTCGGTTAGATCAAGATCAAAAAGGAATTGATAAAAGGCTTGTTGCTGTGGAAGAAGCGGCAAAATCGGCCCATAAAAGATTAGATGGAATGGGGGTACATTAATGATGATACCAACAAGTAAATTACAAATCATTTATGTAGCTGCTGGCATATTGGTGGCGGCTAATGTTTTGGCTATTGGGTTATTCGTGATGTTTGCGAAACTTCGGGATGGACGGCTAAAAGAATCGATTCGAAATATTATCTTTGAGCTCGATCGATTTGCCGACAGTATGGAAAACACCGATAAGCGAAGATCTGCAATCCAGCAGATAAACGATATTTTAGGATGGAGAAAATTTATTATCCCTGGCGCGCTGATTGGTTGGGTAATTGACGCAGAAGTGGCGGTAATAAGAAAGATGCAAAAGGCAACAAATACACCAAATTTACATGGGGAGGACAAAATTAATGGCTAAAATATTTATTAATCCTGGACATGCACCAGGGGGATATCCTGATCCAGGAGCCCTTGGACCATCTGGATTGCGCGAATCGGACGTTGCTGTCGATGTGGGTGCCATGGTCTCAGTTTATTTAAGGTCGGCTGGCTGCGATGTTATAGTATATCAGTCGGACAGTTTGCAAGATATTTGCGATCGAGCCAATGCCTGGGGAGCAGATGCAGTAGTAAGTATCCATTGTAATTCCTTTTCTGCACCTACAGCCACTGGCATGGAGATCTGGACCAGCAGAGGACAAACTAGAGCTGATAGTTTGGCCAATTATATTATGGCGCAAATGGCTGGGGAATTTCCCACGTTGCCAGTCCGTGGTGATTGGTCAGACGGTGATGTGGATAAAGAGGCAGGATTGTATGTTCTTAATAATACGGTTGCGCCAGCAGTATTGGTTGAGCTTGCATTCATATCCAATCCAAAGGAAGAGGCTATTTTAGCAAGTGATGAAGGTAAGCGTATGTTTGCGGCAGCAATTGCTAGGGGCATAACGGATTGGCAGGTGAGTGCGTAATGAGTGAGGAAGAACTTTTAAGCCTTATTAACTCCAAAATTGGCATAGGAAAATATACACTTAGAACCCTCATAATCGTTGCCGTAATCTCTTTAATTATAGGCATCGTTACAGGATTAGCCATAGGGCATGTCTTAGCAGAAGGTGATAGGCAAGCCTTGGCGGTAGAAAAGAATAAGCCTCCTACTATAAAGGAGACAGTCAAAACGGTTACAGATACAAAACTGCAGTATGTGCCAGGGCAAACGGTCTATTTACCAGGGGAAGTTAAAGAAGTCTTAGTAGAACCAGTGGCTAACGATACACCTGGTGCTATTCCTGCAAAGTTAGACGGTAAATTTGATATTGGCAAACAACAATTTATCTATATGGTGAATGGCAAGGTAGGCAAGTTTGATAAGACGGATGATGAGCAATTTGTCTTTGATAAAAATATGATCGATTTACAACAGACCAGCACAATCACAATGAAAGCTGAGATACCGACGATTGATTTGACAAGGCACAACGTGATCACAGTCGGTGCGATGTTCACAAAAGGTAAGATTGAGCCTGCTGCTGGCTACACTGGCAGTATCGGTAAAGTTGGTGCTTATCAACTGGCAGGCAGTCAGTCGGCTGCTTATGTTGGTGCCGGATTTAAATTTTAAAACGTACCTACAGCTGCAGTAACGAAATATAATTATCTACACAAAAGCACCGTCTTACCTTTGGTAGGGCGGTACTTTTTATTTTGAACCTATCTATCAGACAGTAGTTACAGAGAGAGTAATTGCAGGAGTAGGAGTCATGTGGCTCTATATTATTTTTTTGCGAAGGTTCTAATTTGAATATAATAAGCGTATGATACATCATTGAGCGCCCTTGCGTTAACAAGGGCGCTCGGCTAGAATAATGGGAGCGATCAGGTGAACAATTCGGCAATAATGCGTAGCAAGACTAGTAGTAGCCAGTCTGAGACGTTAAAGTTGAAGCGTTTCGTCTCAAGACGCATTAAAGTCACCTCCCATATTCGGTTTAAGGGCAGAGGCCGAAACTCTGCCCTTATAAAATATATGCGTTGTTATAGAAGTTTAGAACCGAAAAATGTTAAAAAAATCCAGCAGACAAGTTCGGTGGTTCATTGCGAAAAAGAAGAGAATCTTAAGAGCAATTATAAAGAATGATCATGATAAAAATAAGCATGCAGAGATGATAACAATCTTGCATGCTTATTTTTACTATTTATTTTTTAAATTATGAACAGTTTCCCATATGACTATGGTATCATAATTACGGATGTGCCAATTTCGATTTTTTCAAATAACTCTTCAATATCCTGATTATACATTCGAACACAGCCGCCAGAGACATAGCCTTCTACCGGACCATTCCATGAGCCATGCAGGCATGTTTTATCAGACGATAGGACCAACCTTCGGGAGCCAAGGTCTACATCGGCTATCTTTTCAAATATCAACTTTTCGATAATCTGATAATTTCCTGGCGGGGTAGGTGTATCAGCTTTACCAATACCTACGGAATATTCTTTGATTAACGTATCATCTTCATAATAAGAAGTACGAAAAGTGGTAAGATTTACGGCAATATGCTTTTTCATTGGTTGTTCATCTCCTTCAAACTTATTCTATGCAAGATTACATTTTTTGTTCAAAAAGATAGAACGTATAGAGGCAAGGGATTATTTAAAAACAAATCCATTATGTATATAAAGAAAGACTGAATTTGGAATCCCTGAATCATCAATATCCAAATGATCGTCATTAATATGCTATAGAGCTATGGTGTTATTGTGAATGTCGAGGGCCTCAAATCATTTTTCAAGGTGTAACACGTAGAATGGTCTGAACTTATGGTTTATTGGTGTATGGTTAGCATGGTACTTAATATTGGTTTTAAAAAAGAAAATCAGGTAAAATGAGCCTTATGGCGAAACGCCAGAAGGCTTATTTATAAGAATTGCTACAGAAATGATCCTAATCTTCTTTTTCATCTTCTTGTTGATTAAAAAGAGGTTTTGCTACAGCTGGTTGCATGCTGCTAGCGACACGGTTCTTGGCATCTAAGGGAACTCCATCTTGCCACATTTGATAACCATAAATTACTACTGCATGTGTTATCGTGATTGGCAGCGATAAAAATGGGGATATTTTGAAATCTAATATTCCGTTATTTGGTAAAAGGTAGTTTAGCAAAAAAAAGTTAAACCCTATATCTAGAATGGTGTTGGTAATAAAATACATTCCAAAACGTCCATAGGTGAACTTAAAAATTCACATTGTTAATACAGGCATGGTACCAAAAAAGTAAGGCATCATTTGATGAAAAGGAAAAATTGATTCCCGAGTAGCCCAAAATCCTAATGTAGTCCCTACGTCATGAATGATGACAGTCAGGACTAGAGCAAACATGGCAACAGGCATCCAATGCTTTATCTCCTCTTTCTTCATGAAGAAGAGAGAGAGCCAAGGAACAAAGCACATTGACCACATAAGAACACTGTTACTCACCAATTGTCACTTCCAGTCACAGTCGTTATTGAATCGAAGTTAGTTTTACCTTAACATCCCGATTGTATACGGGGAAGAACTGATAGGCAAGCTGGATCACTTACTCCCTTGATAATGACTCGTACTGAACTTCCCTTTGTGCGCAAGTCGGTGAGAATCTTTTATATTTCTCTTACCTTATTTGTTCAAGAACCTGCAGATATTCTTCAACGTGAAGGTTAACAGTTTTTGAGGTGGTGACAATTGGAAAAACGTTAGATTTAGGAACCGTCTATAAGGCTGTAATTAAGTTATCCACAAACATTCACACCTTATGCACAGGGTTATCCACAATAGTGATCTTTTTGTGAAGGAAACCTAGGAATTTAATTGAATAGAGAAGAGTAGACTAAAAATAGTCTTTAAAATAGAATGTAGAATAACGCAGGTGCTTTATGGAGATTTGGAAGAAAAATTTATATGTCTGTTGGTTTGCAGTGTTTATTGTCTCTTCAGGTATGAGTCAGATGGCTCCGTCACTGCCCCTTTATATTGAACATCTCGGTGTCCATGGGGCAGCGTCGATTGCGAAATGGTCGGGAATCGTTTTCGGGAGTAACTTTATAAGTTTGGCGATTTTTGCTCCTATTTGGGGTAAGTTTGCAGACAAGTATGGACGAAAATCTATGATTCTAAGAGCAAGTCTCTGGTTATCTATAATCGTGACTTGTATGGGGTTTGTGGATAATGTGTATCAGCTAACGGGTTTGCGGATTTTTCAAGGAGCCCTTTCTGGTTTTCAATCGGCAGTCATTACATTAGTTGCGACGCAAACACCAAATGAACAAGTTGGATGGGCAATGGGCATCCTTTTTAGCGGGCAAGTTGGAGGTACCTTACTTGGGCCTTTGTTTGGCGGATTTTTAGCAGAAATAATAGGATTTCGAGCAACCTTTATTGCAATTGGCTGCATGTGTTTTGTTGCTTTTATTGCATCCTTCCTATTCATTAAAGAAAATAAAATTACTATAAACAAGCAATGCAACCTTAACTTTCATGAGGTTTGGGAGCTTCTTCCCAACCATAAGGTAACGGTGTGTTTGTTCATTACTACCTTGATCATGCAGCTTGCGCTTATGTCCATACAGCCGATTATTACTGTCTACATTGCCCAATTATCTTCAGGCACGAATCATATTGCTCTCATTTCAGGTGCGGTTTTTGCTGCTTCAGGTCTGGCAAGTATAATCTCGGCTCCTCGGCTTGGGAAAATTTCAGATCGAATTGGACCGCAAAAAGTGCTATTAGCAGCATTGGTTGTAGCGGGGGTGTTGTTCGTTCCTCAGGCCTTTGTAGAACATCCTTGGGAGCTGGGAGTACTTCGCTTTTTGCTGGGGCTGGCTACGGCAGGTCTATTACCTTCTGTTAACAGTCTTATTGCGCAAAGTACACCACAGTTCATCACAGGCCGAGCTTTGGGCTATAATCAATCCGCGCAATTTTTTGGTGTATTTCTAGGTTCGATACTAGGTGGACAAATGGCAGGTACGTTTGGTATTCGTTATGTGTTTTTCTTTACGGGGGCATTGTTGCTAGTGAACGGATTTTGGGTTTATTATACGATATACAAAGAAAAGTTTAATGTTTGTTAATCCAATAAAAAAAGGTCCCAATAAGGGACCTTTTTTTTATTGGATTAAACAAAGAGAATCGCTTTAATATTAAAGTCAAGAATCATCTCGAAAAGATATAGTTAACAATCCAATATAGTTATCCGAACAAAAGTTGTTTTACCTTGCGTCTAATGCATTAAAAGTAATTATGAATCGGGTTCCCTTACCTTCTTCCGATTGTACCTCTATAATTCCGTTGTGGCGTCGTACAATTCCTACACAAACAGAAAGCCCCAGCCCAGTACCACTTTCCTTTGTAGTGAAGAATGGATCAAATATTTTTTCCTGATTCTCTTTACAAATCCCGCATCCGCAATCTGCAACACATAAGGAAACCGTATCACCCTCAAGGATACTTTCAATAATTAGCGTTCCTTGTTGGCCCATAGCTTCGATGCCGTTTCTTACAAGATTTAAGAGCAACTGTTTAATTTCTTTTTCATTCAATAAGAGGTGAGGTAATCCTTCAGTTAGATTTACTTTCAACTCAATATCTCGCTCTGTTGCGTTAGTTGCTATAAGTGGAAGAATTCCTTTTATGATAGCATTTAAGTCTTGCTTTTTGTTCTCTACCAGCTTATTTTTTGCCAAAGAGAGGAAATCAGTAATAATTTGCTCAATTCGTTCTAATTCGCATAAAACAAGACAAAACTGCTCGACCATACTGTCTGAAACATTTTTACTAAGGAATTGCAGATAGCCTTTAATAACTGTCATAGGGTTTCTGATTTCATGGGCTACTCCAGCCGCCATTTCTCCTACCAAATTTAAGCGATCAAGTTTTGTCATGTCTTCCTTGAGTTTTTCATATTCGGTGATATCATGGATGATTGTCATGGCACCAATAATCGTATTCTCGTAATTACGAAGTGGAATTGCATTCAGTAAATAACAATTTCCATATGCGTTCTTTAGATAATAATCCAAAGTTTCTATTCCCTTTAATGCTTGATTACAAGGTGAGTGCTCCCAATCTAATCCTAGTGCTTCTAAAAGATAGCGCCCTGACTTACCTAGAAATTCTTCTTTTTTGAAATTTGATATACGTTCACGATGAGCTTTATTCAATGCGATAACATTACCTTTGTTATCATACAAGACAATTCCCAAAGGGCATAACTCAATTAATTGGTTTAGCTTTTTATTTTCGGTTAAATATTGATTTAAGAGTTGTTGCTGTTTCTCCTGGGTCTTTCCCCTGAAATTCTCTTGCTCACTTATTTGATACTTTCTTTCTAATGTAGATAAAAATTCTTGGCTGGTTTCAACTCCACTCAGCGCTTTGGCAATCGCAGATTCAGCGTGTTCAATAGAGTATTCATTGATAAATCGGTTAGAGGAAATATTTTTTATAAATTCTTTATTTACAGTAAGTATTCTCCCTTGTTTATCAACTATAAAAATAGCCATTGGGCATGACTCAATTAACTCGCTGATTGTCGTAACTTGATTAGGGAGGGGGATCTCTGATAAATTGCTCTCTGTAGTATCTGTAACATTGCACATAACCGCTTCAATGTCTCCGCTAGGTGTAATAATTGGATTTATCAAATATTCAAAAGAGTGATGCTGTCCTTCTGCATTAGAAACGCCTATATAATTATCATATACAGCGGCTCCCGTATTGAATACCTCTATTATTTTCTCATCCAATCGCTCAAAATCTTCCGATGGTAAATCAGTATTAAGGTCCCTCCAATTTTTACCTATCATATCAATTGGCTTTAGACCTAAGTATTTTGCCCCCATTTCACTCACATAAAGAAACTTTAGGTCTTTACTTATAATAGCGATAAATTTAAGTTGCGGCTGAAGTTTAAATTGTTCATCAGTCATGGTTAATTTTTTAATAAGTTGTAGTAACATAAGAAACCTCCAAATATTATACTAATGCAAAATTATATAAGTAACAAAAAAATCTCGACCAACAATACAATCCATTGTTAGAAGCAATTAATTGAAACAAATATAAATTAAGCGCTTCATTTGATAAGCACAGGGCTATGATTAAAAAATGCCTCCAAAACAAAGCATGTAGCTTTCTAAGCGGTGTCTGTATGTTACAAAGTTTCGTGATTATTCTGCTTTCGAAATATACTTGGAAAAACTCATTCTAACATTATTGGAGAAATTTACCGATAATACACCGATTGATAGAAGGTTGTTCACTTTTCATCAATCCTGCATTTTTTCTATGAGATATTACGATATTCTATTTTATTGTCTTATATAGGATGTAAGACATGTTGGCGTTGTTTTTGTTTGAAACTCCGTAATGTGGATGTCTCCACATGTTTCTGAACTCATAGAATGACTTAAAGTAGCGGCAACTTCGTTGCACTCATAGGAATCGAAATATTTCTGGTGCTGCTGTTTAAATTTAACTTTAACTAGACCCTTATAGATTAGGTCAACAACATAATCTTTAAAAGCAAGTTCTTCTAGCACTAGTTCTTCTTCGGCGATCCTTTCCAAAACTTTATATACCTTTTCATCTATTAAATATTCACTATAATATTGATTTTTGGAATATAAATAGAACTTCTTATCATTATTATTACTAAACGAGTAGTCAATTTTTACATGTAGGTCATCAGATAGAAATAGATATAAATTTTCCCACTCCACTGAGTGCAGCATATTAATTTGTTCGAAATATTCGGCTACCTTCTTATTAATCCCTTGGGTAGGATTATAAATGGATTTTGAATAAAAACTATTGCCTCCTTTTTTGATTAAAATGTATCCAAAGTTTACTGACGATATACTTGAGCAATTAAAATTCTGTATCCACATATCCAGTTCAGCATTGTATTGCTCAATTGTCTGTTCAAAAGGGTAATGGCAATGGGGTATGGAAAATAAAACATCATTTCTGTCAGCGGTAGTCAGTATTAGCTTATCTGCCTTTGTTTCTCCCCACCATTGGTTCAATTTCTCCTCATAATGGTGAACATTCACTAAATCAGTAACAATAAAAAGACTTCCTGCATCGCTCAGGTGTAAATCAGCATTTTTGATAATTACTTCTAATAACTTTTCGCCATTATTGCCTCCATCTCTAAAGTCTAAGTTACTATCGGGACTTGGAACAAAAGGTGGATTGGCTAAAATAGTATCAAACTTTTCATTACCGATAGGTACGTAAAGATTACCCTCAACAAATTTTATATTTGATATTCCATTTAGTTGTGCATTAAATCTGGCAAAACGTATAGCCCGCGGATTGATGTCTATCCCAACGACTTTCTTTGAGTAGCAGCTGGCTGTAATTGCCTGGATGCCGGAACCTGTACATAGATCAAGTGTATTTTTGGATAAATACTTCGGTACCGTATGTACCAAACCTAAACTGTCCATCCCAATATACATAACCGGATTTTCTTGGATCTTGTCTTCTTCATAAATCATATATCGATGGTCGGTAGCAATAAAAAACTCATTAACACAGTAGATATCAACTCTTGAGGCAAACAAATTGCCCCTTGGAATAATGATTCCCAAGTTGCAAAGATTCTGGAAACAACACTCTCCAAGTATCTCTGTAATTCTTTCTTTCTTTAAAGAATCGCGCAGTAAAAATAATCTGAGCAGGTCTTCTAGTTCTCCTTGACCAAGTTTATGATTGTTATAGTAATGGATATAAGTTGGCTCGATACTTTGAAGGGTTTCAATCTCAAGCAATTTACAAATGTTACTTTCTGAATAGCCATGCTTTGTAAGGTTATCATTAAACTGTTTAAGCGTATTGTATAAACGGAAGGACTCATCGGTAAACTGTCCCAGAGTACTATCTGAAAGCTTACTATTGGTACTGTCGCTTTCTTTTCTAAGCATCTTATAGGGCAAATTGTATCTTTTGAGCTGTTTTGAAGCCCACTCTAATTTTTCCCAAAACGCCTTTTCAGATAAGTTTAACTCTAATCTCAATTCCTCAAGCTCGGCTTCTGTGTCTTTATAGCAAAGCATTATTAGGCGTACTTCTTCATATGTATAATATTTTGAAGGAATTAGGTCAGTTAAATCTCTTATTTCTGACATTCCCAGTGGATCCAATAAAAGTATCAGATCTTTACCTAATTGTGCTGAAAAATGGGTGCCAAGTGGATTCTTAGCAAAAAGAACAGATGTTTCTTTATACATTGCGCCTTGGGAAGAAATCTTTTTTAATTCATTTGTTGTCCAAAATGAGTTCTCCGTATTGCCATAGAAAATAGCTTCATCTAACTTCTTCATTAAGTCAGTAACATCGATTCTTTTTTCTGCTAAACCATGAGGATAATCAGGTTCCTGCAATTGGAGCAAGTGCTCTTCATAACTTAATACAGGTGAATGTCTTTTCCTTATCCAATAATCTTCAAGACTAAGAAAATCGATGTCAGTTGAAAGGAATGTGCTGATTGCTTCTTCTGGTGTTTCAATAATTGGCTGACCGGCTATATTGAAGCTTGTATTTAAAATAACAGGACATCCTTCTCTTTCTTTAACCATGTTGTAACACAAATCATAAAAAAAGGTGTTCTGCTCCGACGTAACTGTTTGAACTCTCCCTGTACCATCATAATGAGTAACAGAAGGAATTTGATCATGGTATTCTTTTTTGATATTAGAAACTAAAAGCATGAATGGGCATGCTATAGCTTGTTCAAATATTGTAGATATTTCTTCCAAAGGTATGACTGGTGCAAATGGTCTAAAGGCTTCTCTGAATTTGACTCTATAATTTACAATGTCTTTCATTTTTTTAAAAGTTGGATCAGCAATGATAGATCGATGGCCTAAAGCTCTGGGGCCAAATTCTGATCCGCCTTCAAACCTTGCAATGATATTCCCTTTTGACATATGAGCAGCGCAGGTTGAAACCATTTCTTGAGAAGAAAGTTTTTCTATAATGATTTCATTTGCGAACTTATGAAGAGCTGATTCAATTTCATCTTTAGTATAATCTCTACCAAGGTCTGCTTTCTCTAGTTTGGGGCGAAGGTTACCCCTTTCAATGTTATGATATGCCCAAAGCGCATTCCCAGCAGCGATACCTGCGTCTCCAGCTGCAGGGAAAACAAAGATATCTTCCAGATTAAGTTGCGTTAAAAGTTTATAATTGACAACTGAATTTAAAGCCACTCCTCCTGCGCAGCAAAGCTTTTTGCAGTTCGTTTGCTCAATTGCAAGTTCAACGATATGTAACAATGCCTTTTCCAATTCTGATTGAATTTTATATGCCAAATCTACAATATATGGTCTAAGGTAAGCTTTTCCTTTACCATCATCATATAATTTTTTTAGTGCTTCCACCTCCAGAAACAAGTCATAGGCAGAAATATCGATACTGTAACTTTCCGGTTTAGTATGCAGCCACTCACGCCATTGATCACAATAAGTTCCATAGGGAGCCAATCCCATAAGTTTTCCTGCTTCTGGTATTGCCAGGTTTTTCCCAATGATAGTTGAAAAACCAGCCAATTTTGTAATGAATTCATAAATAAATCCGAGAGTGGAAAGTGATGCCAAATAAGCTTTTACCTTTTCACTATGCAACAATTGTATCTCGGTTCCTTTTGCAATGTACAAGCTGTATGATTCTGTAAGCCCCTCTTTGTCTGTACTGCCTGAAGCATCGACAACAAGAATAATTGCTTCATCAAAGCCCGATGGCCAGTAAGCTGTATACGCATGAGATAAATGATGGCTTGGAATCGTACAAATTTTATCCGATAATTCCCTTGGGAAGATTCTTTGTAAGATATCTTCTGAGTAGTCTATCCCCGGCATATTTGCCGTAATACTGGAAAGATCATTTATTCCAATATTGTATTTTCGTAGACAATATTGAATCGCTTCATGAGGAATCTGAATGCTTTTACAATCTCCCAATGTTTGGTGCAAAAAACCTATACTGTTTTTTGTCCTATCCAATCGTTCTTGCTGTATTGCGATTTCGATTTTTCCATTTCTTACGAGTGCTGCTGAACGGTCATGTCCGAGGTTAATTCCTAAATGATACATTGGCTCATTTGAAGTCGCCATAAATCATCCCTCCCAGTAAATTTTACCAGTTTGTCGCCAATAAATTGACCAACGCCTGCCACTTGGTATTACGGTATACTTTCTCAAAGAGAGGGGCATGCAAGCTCACAGGCAGAATAAGAAAGATTATCATTTTCATAAGCTGTAGGGAAATCTAGTTTCTGATAATCTTCCCAAAAAAAATAAAGCTATTAATAAAGTAGATATTGAGTATAAAAATGTAATTAAAGGGTTTTATTGTAAAAATTCGTCGGAGTTCTTGTTTTTCCTTCAAAAAAACTGATAAAAGTAA
Source organism: Pelosinus baikalensis (assembly GCF_020819555.1). Classification (NCBI taxonomy): domain Bacteria; kingdom Bacillati; phylum Bacillota; class Negativicutes; order Selenomonadales; family Sporomusaceae; genus Pelosinus; species Pelosinus baikalensis. The sequence goes on along the minus strand of NZ_JAJHJB010000008.1, from coordinate 102,944 downwards.
ATTTGTTTTGCAACAATGATTTACCAAATGATACAGATGTGTTTAGTCGTCTATCTTTAATTAAGTGGACTGCTCTATTTTCGTCACAATTTTGTCACATATTTATTTTAAAATGTAAAGCGGCAGATCGGTATAGAAGCGGCTGATAAATTCACTACCGCTAGCATCCATGTCTATATCGCTCTGTTTTGTCGTTTATAAAATTAACAAGATGCTAACAACATTATTGATGATTGTGTAGTATAATAAATCCAATAGCAGATGCTATTTTAGTAATCTTTAAATAAGGAGGTGTTGAACTTGCTGGTTCATACCCAATGCGGATGTAGTATTATTCTTAGCCCTCAAGGCAGGGGGAAATGCCCCAATTGCGGCAAAAAAGTCAAAGTGCAAATATCTAATAAGTAAAAGAACCGTCTATCTTCCGGGTAGGTGGTTTTTTTATTTTAATAATCGCGATTGGGTTATGTTTTAATAGAGCGCTTGGAATCTCTCAACCGGAGGACATCGTTGAACGCAGTATGAAAATTATGTGGGCAATGAAAGACGAAGGCACTAGTTCTCTTAAGCGAGATATCCAAGCAGGTGTTGCCAGTGAAATTGAAATGTTTGGCGGTGAAATATGTCGTCTTGCAGCGACATGCGGCGTAAAGGTTCCTATGAGCTGCAAAGCATATGAAGCGCTCAAAAGTAAAATACAGGGATAGTTGTATCCACTGTTCCCAATTTGTTTGCTTCAATGCATGGACAATTTTAGTCCTAAAGGCGAGGAAACCTTACCAGGATTGTAGGAAGAAAAAGGCTTTAAATTGAGATGTATCAATAGCTTAGAAAGCTAAGAGTGTGCATAAAGAAGCAGGAAGTGGGGATAGTATCCCTCCTTTCCTGCTTCTTTGCGTATATCATTTTTGCTGTTGATTTCATCTGTTCTTCTGTGGAAAACTCAGCTATGCAGGGATAATCCTTTTACGATTTTATCAACAACTCTTTTATCCGCACGGATAGCCAAGCCAACTAAATTGAGATTACTGCTATTTGACATTTTAACAGCTGCTCGGTTTCCCTCATCGTGTGCAGTTGAAAATAGTTCTTCAGTAAAAATAGAAAATCGCTAGTATTTCATTGCTGATCTAATTGACAAATGAATCAGCGAAATATATAATTGAAAAATAGTTAACTAGTTAACTATTAAGTATAATAAAAAGGGTGAGAAAGATGGAAAACTCTGAATTACTATTGCATCAACTCTTTCAAACGGTTCGTATTATTGCCAAGGGTCTAAATAAAAGCTTAGAGCCTCACGGGATCTATGGTTCCGAATGGTCGATTATTACAACGCTAAATGAAAAGGGATCAATGACCCAGGGAGCGTTAGCAAACTACTTAAATATTGAACCGCCTGCAGTGTCTAAAAGTTTGGTCAAATTAGAGCAAAAGGGGCTAATCATGAGGATACCAGGCGCTGATAAAAGGGAAAAAAAAGCTACGTTAAGTCAAGAAGCAGTGGATCAATGCTTTTTCTGGAGAGAAATCGTAGGGCATCATAGAAATGCCATTTTAAATAATCTATCAGAGGAAAAGCAGAAAGAATTAACAATGCTGCTAAAGACTATTTTTCAAAATGCACAACAATATGAAAATAAAATTACAATGTGAATCCAAAAAATTAACCAAGGAAAAACACGATTGATATGGAGGCCATACGATGGAAATAAAAAAAGTCAAAAGTCATAGTACTACAACACTATGGTCTAAAAGTTTTCTGCTACTCCTATTTGGAAACTTATTCATTTATCAAGGCATTTTAATGCTAATCCCAACCTTTCCGTTATATATTAAACAAATTGGCGGAAATGATTTGGAAGCTAGTCTGCCTTTTGCCGTCATCTCGATTTCTGCTCTAATTGTTCGTTCCATTAGCGGTACTGCAGCAGATACATTTGGACGAAGACCACTGCTGATAGTCGGTATGTGCATCCTTATTGTCTTTAACTGCTCTTTTTTTGTAGCTTCAGGAATTGGCATCATACTGGTGTTACGATTTTGTCAAGGAATCGGTTGGGGGATGACATCAACAGTGCTGGCAACGATTATGTCGGATATTGTATCTCCTAAGCAGCGGGGAGAAGGTACAGGATATTTCGCTTTATCGATTATTCTGGGTACCTCTTTTGCAACAGTGCTTGGAATAGAGGCGATGAAGCGTTATAATTTTGATGTCATTTTACTGATCTCTACCATTTTAGTTGGGGGTGGAATGTTATTAACGCAAGGTATATCAATGGATTCTGCAAAAAAAGAGCTTAAACCTAAACGTATTAAAAGAGGAATCCTTTGGAGTGATTTATTTGAGAAAAGTGCATTGCTGCCTGCTTTTTTATGTTTCTTGCATTCAATAACCTTTGGTGGAATTATGAGCTTCATTATGCTGTTTGGTCAGGAAACCGGCATCCAGAATGTCGGAATCTATTTTGTTGGACATGTTTCAATGATTTTAATCAGCCGCCCATTCGCCGGGAAATTATTTGACCGAAAAGGGCATGCCTTCGTAATAGTGCCAGGAATAGTGCTTATGATCGCTGGCCTCTTGATGCTGTCTTATTCAACTACGACTTACATGTTAATTGCATCTTCGCTATTCTATGGGTTAGGATATGGGGCGGCTCATCCTTCACTGCAAGCCTGGGCGATTGCGCGATCACCTGCGGAACGTAAAGGAGCTGCCAACGGCACATTTTTATCTTCTTTGGATTTGGGATATTCAGTTGGTGCCGTACTATTAGGCCTGATTGCCACCCATACGAATTATGCTGCTATGTATCGAATCTCTATTTTATTCTTAGTAGCGTTTGCAGTAATATATGGATATCATCTCATTAGAAATAAACAGGGGAATTTGAAAAAAAATGAATATAGTGAAAAACTTGCATGATGAATATGACATTGTAGTTGTGCTTCATATGTGAGGTGGGAATTAATCTTCTTTGTTATCATCCTAAGAGGCTTGCTGGCAGCAGGCTGTACATTAGATGATAGATTTACATTCAACCTTTTGAACGGGCTTGCTTCACCTTCTTGCCAAAGCTGATAGCAATATAAAAGGGTGGCGTGTCCAAGCGACATAGGAAACATTTGGAGGGGCGTTATATTATACAATTCTAAAATACCCCGCCTGACAAACCAATTATCTAATGGGATGATGAGAATGAGATTAATACATGCATTTGTGGCAAGAAACAGCCAAAAGCGTTTATAACTAAATTTGAAGATCCAAAGAATACCAACAAGGAAAGAGCCATAAATAAATATCGGCATATTTACAAATGGAAAGACAGTTTCCTTAGTTGACCACCAATGTAAAGTAATTCCTGCCTCTATTACAATGGTTGATACTAGTGCGCCCAATAATGCAACAGGCATATAGCGTTTAAGGTCTTCTTTCTTTAGAAAAATGACAGATAGCCAAGAAATTACGAAACTTGCCCACAGTAATGTCTGATTACTCATATGAATCCCCCTAAGTTTAGTTTATTTTTAAGTCTTGGTCTGTTTCACGATAAATATACGTCAATAAGCAAGCTGATATATCTTACGATCGCTAACAAGTCTAATGCAAAACGTTTCATAGATCTTGATCCAATCAAACCAGCCGTCTATCTATTAAAGATAGACGGCTGGTTTGATTTATACGACCTTCGAAGCATGCGATCCATCTCTTGCTTTGCTCTTAACCGAGCGAGGCGACTTTTTTATTTAATTTGACTTAATAAAAAGGAATTCTTTATCTTTTGGATAATAATAACAATAAATGTATTATATTATCTTTAAAGTAAAATAATAGAAAATTAATGGAGGAAGATGATATTGAAAAGGAAAGTATTGATTTCATTATTGACAGTATTTTTGATACTTATTTCAATTCTAATAGTGGGGTGCGCCATGATCAATCCCAAAGCTGCAACAACAACTAATACATATCCAGATAGACCGATTACCATAATTGTGCCTTTTAGTGCTGGGGGGTCTTTGGATTTGATAGCTCGTGCATTGGAAAAGACAGCCGTCCAACATTTGGGTCAACCAATGATTGTCGTTAACAAGCCTGGAGCAGCAGGAACCTTAGCCTGGAATGAACTGACTGGTACTACACCGGATGGCTATACCATTGGTATCACCGGAGTCGAAATCATATTACATCCACTGTATGGATTGTCTAAATACAATTATCCCACCTCATTAGAGCCTCTTGTGCAGGTTTCGTCGTCACCATTTATAATGGTAGTTCAAGCGAATCAGCCATGGCAAAATGTTGATGATTTAGTAAAAGATGCTCGCCAGCATCCAGGTCAACTTAAATTTGGTAATAGTGGTGTAGGCTCGTTGCCGCATTTGCTTAGCGAAATGTTCGCACAATCGACTGGTATTACTCTTCAGCCCGTTCCTTTCCAAGGCGGATCAGAATCCTTGAAATCTTTACTGGGTGGTCATGTTCAGGCTATTTTTACGAGTACGTCAATAGTCAAAGAGCATCTGAAAAATGGCACGCTAAGAGCGTTAGCAGTGACTGGAGAACAGCGGCTAGCTGATCCTGTTTTTGCGAATGTGCCAACATTTAAAGAGCTAGGGAAAGATATTGTATTTAGTTATTGGATAGGAGTGGCAGCTCCTAAAGAAATGCCTCTTGAGGTAAAAGAAAAGCTAGCGAATGGTTTAAAAGCCATTATTGCCGAACCGGAATTTCAAAAAAATGTAGAGAATAATGGACTGCAATTTGAATATTTAAATCCTAAAGAATTCCAAGAGAAATGGCTGCGTGATAACGAAACTTTATCTAAAACAATAAAAGAAACGGGCATTTTAGAGCGGATTAAGGAGCAAAAAAAATAAGTTAACTTAGAAGAAAAAATGCACCAACCTACCTAAATTGTTGGGGCGGTGCTATATCTAAAAATAAAGAAAGTCTATGACTTTGCAGGAATTTTATAATCGGATGGTAAATAAGTGAGAGGATAGTAAAAAAGAAAATCAAATAGAAGTGAGCGACGCAATAAGGCAATGGAGCCTATTATAATCATTGGTAAGAACTAATGATTATAATAGGCTTTTTTATATTATTTTGGCTATTGCAATTTAAGCCGGAGGTCTTTTTATGGTAGAAACAGAGCATTCCATCCGGGATTTGTGCTTAGCGCATACGGATCTAATGATACCCGATATTATAATTCTAGAGAATATGGTAAATCAGCTGCCTGTGATTGCCACGTTAACGGGTACGGATATTTTTATTGATGCTTTGACAGTGAATCAAGAAGATGCAATTGTTTTGGCATGGGCAAGCTCGCCGAATTCGCCATCTTTGTATCGTAATAGTGTAGTAGGTGAATTGGCCTATGCCGCGTGTGAGCCAGCTGTCTATCAGGCTTTTTCAACGGGGCAAAGTTTTTACAATATCCGCGGTGTGAGCCAAGAGGGGGTACCTATTGCTCAAACCGTAGTTCCTCTAACGAATGATAATGGTCAAGTTATTGGTGTTCTAATCATGGAAAAGGATATTTCCAAGGAAATTCGCCAGGAACAGCAGGTTCAATTATTGAGCCAAACAGCAGAGCACTTAAGCCATACGTTAATGTCTTTACGAGTTACGGGATATGGCTGGGAAGAGTGGCTTGGTAATGGTGTTTTCATCTTGAATGATAAGGGAAAGATTGTATATGCCAATAAGCAGGCAATGTGCATTTCCAGGAGCTTATATGAAGGAGATACACTGGATGGCAATCTAATGCTATTGTTATCTTTTGCGTCTCTTCCGGAAATGGTGGAGGGTTTAAAGAATCCCAGGAATTACGAGTTTGACAATGCAAGCTATCTTTTTCAAGCCCATCCGTTGTTAACAGGGGGAGAGTTTAACGGCTGTGTACTATCTTTTCAAGACGTGACAGAGTTACGTCAAAAAGAACGTCAGCTGGGAATGCAAAATATTATTATCCAGGAAATTAACCATCGGGTCAAAAACACACTGCAAAATGTAATTTCCTTATTGCGCCTGCAAATGCGTCGCTCAAAATGGAAAGCTGTGCGGCGGGAGTTTACCGCGACTATTAATCGGATATTATCCATTGCCAAAGTATATGAGATTTTTACCTATCAATATCGCGATCTTGTCATTTTGCATGACTTGGCAGAGTATATCGTAGAGCAGGTTGTCCAAAGTTATATTTTACCGGACCAGAAGGTAAAAACAATGGTGCAAGGGCAGGCTGTGCTGATTCATGCCAGCCAGGCGGTGCCAGTAGCATTAGTGCTGAATGAATTAGTTGCAAATAGTTTGGAGCATGGTATTAAAACGGATCCTCATGGTGAAATCAGTATAATCGTGAAAGAGTCTGGAGCCAATATCAATGTTGAGGTGAGAGACAGCGGCTGCGGCCTATGCGATTATGCTGCGATAAGCAAGGGTGGTACGCTTGGTTTATACATCGTGAAGCTGCTTATCTGTGAACAATTGGGAGGCACCTTTCAATTCGAGAATTGTGGTCAATCCGTAGTTGCTAACATTTCATTTCCAGTGCATAAAAAGGAGGAAAAAGGATGAAACCCTTATCAATTCTATTGGTAGAGGATGAAGTATTAATACGGGCTGATATGAGAGAAATGCTGGAGAAGGCTGGTCACATAGTGTGTGCAGAATGCGGTAATGGGGAGCAGGCAGTAAGATTAGTCAAAGAGAATGTACCGAATTTAGTAATTATGGATATTATGATGCCTGGAATAAGCGGTTTGGAAGTGGCACAATGTATGTATAGTCTTAATATACCAGTCGTCATGGTAACGGCTCATAGTCAGCCTCAGATGCTGCAACGGGCAGAAAGCGTACATGTATATGGTTATGTGGTTAAACCCGTCTCAGAGAAGAATCTCATTGCTGCGGTGCAGATTGCATATGCTCGTTGGAAAGACATGTATAGTACTCATCAAGAATTGGACAAAACGAAAGAAAACTTAAAAAATCAAAAATTAATCAGCCAAGCACGGTCCATCATTCAAGATCGTCTGGGTATTTCTGCAGGAGAGGCTCATAAACGCTTATTGCAGGAATCCATGCAGCGGCAGACGACTCCTGGTCAAATCGCCCAAAGGATTATTGAAAAAATAAAAAAATAAAAATCTTTGCTTTTGCAGGACTATTTCTGATTAGGGCGAATAATATAAAACCAAAGATCAAAGAAATTTTTTCTTAATAAAGGAATATTGTAGCAATAGCGCTTAATAAAAATGTTAAACTCATTTAACATTTTTATTAAGCGCTTATTTTTTTGTTGCAATGAGGGGGGATAGTCTTCGTAGATTAACGGTTCTCACTAGTCATAGTAGTCTTATTAACTTAATATCAGGCAATGTCGCCTAATATGATTCTTCTTAAAAAAGAAGGTTGTATTAGGCGTTTATTTTGGCCTGACACATTACGGAGGAGGAAATAGGTATGGAGAGCAGTAGGGTAGAAACGGTCAATTCGGTTATTCAGCATGAGAAAGATGGTGAGCGCGCGAATCTTTCTCGCGTTTTAAAGCCAATTCATTTATGGGCATTAGCCGTTGGACTTGTTATATCGGGTAATTATTTTGGTTGGAGTTATGGTTTTGCTGTAGGCGGGGTCATGGGTCTTGCTTTGGCGTTAATACCAGTGACAATTTTTTATGTAACATTTATCTTATCGTACTCGGAGCTGGCGACAGCGATTCCTCATGCTGGCGGACCTTCTGCTTATGCCCGGCGTGCTTTAGGAAAGTTTTGGGGATATATGAATGGCGTGAGCTGCTTGATTGAATTTGTATTTGCTCCACCTGCAATTGCTTTGGCAGTAGGCGGCTATATTCACAACATGTTTCCAGGCATTGAGATTATGACAGCAACTGTAGTCGCCTTCTTATTATTCATCTTTATTAATTATTGGGGGATGAAGGTATCTGCTACCTTTGAACTGATTGTAACGATTGTTGCTTTGGTTGGTCTGGTCATCTATTGGGGCTTGGCATTACCTCATTTTGAATTGTCCCGGGTTATGGCTGAACCTCTTTTGCCGAATGGTTTTAGTGGTGTCATGGCTGCTGTACCTTTTGCTATTTGGTTCTACTTAGCGATTGAGGGCGGTGCTATGAGTGCAGAAGAAATGGTCAATCCACAAAAAGACATTTCCATTGGCTTTCTAAGTGGTATGGTAACCTTGATGATTATGGCATTTCTCACGTTATTCCTTACTGCGGGGATTACGGATGTAAAGTTAATTGATTCTGTTGATTTTCCGCTGCCTTTAGCGTTAAGTTCTGTTTATGGAGAGGGATCCTTCAGTGCCATGCTGATGAACTTCATTGGATTATTTGGTCTGATTGCTTCTCTGCATGGTATCATTGTGGGTTATTCCCGTCAGACCTATGCCATGGCGCGTACTGGGTATCTGCCAAAATTTTTAGCATATGTTGATCCTAAGCATCATACACCGGTATGGGCACTCATCATTCCTGGCATTATAGGCTTGGGAGCCGCATTGACAGGTCTTACAAATGTGGTTATTACCATTGCTGTATTTGGTTCCGTAGTGATGTATTTAATCAGTTTAGTAAGTTTATTCGTTTTAAGGGTGAAAGAACCAGAACTTAAAAGGCCTTTTAAGGTTTCCTATCCAGTGGTGCCGTCGATTAGTTTTCTGATTGCGATCTTTTGTCTCGTTAGTTTGTTCTATGCCTCTAGTGAAGTAGTACCATGGGTGTTAGCTGTTTATGGGTTAGCCATTGTATATTATTATATTTGGGGAAATAAGAATATTCGTCCCTTTGAGGAAGAGTTTGGTGTTCTTGAGGAGTTAGATAAATAGGTGAGGGTGGGGCATGGGTTTCATGACATGTCCCAGGATTTCAATTAAATGTATCCATTATAGAAGGTGTAGGTAGATATGGAATGGAAAGAGAATTTTTGAGTGTAGGCATTGATATTGGCACAACAACGACACAGGTAGTTTTTAGCCGAATAAAGGTAGAAAATACAGCGACTTCTTTTCTGATTCCTGAAATGAAAATTACCGATAAGAAGATCCTTTATAAAAGTGAGATTCATTTCACCCCATTATTGGCAAGAGACAAGATACATCTACCGGAATTAAAAGCAATTATTGAATCTGAATATGATAAAGCCGGTATTCAAAAAGATGAAATCGTGACAGGAGCCATTATTATTACGGGTGAAACTGCTCGCAAAAACAATGCCGAGGAAGTACTCCGTATTTTGTCTGACTTTGCTGGCGATTTTGTTGTTGCAACGGCAGGGCCGGATTTAGAGTCCATTTTGGCGGGTTATGGGGCGGGAGCTGCGGAAGCATCAAATCATTTTACCGCAAGAGTCGTTAATTTTGATATTGGCGGAGGTACCACCAACGGTGCAATCTTTTGGGAAGGGGAAGTGATTGACTCTTTTGCCCTGGATATCGGTGGAAGGTTGATACAGATTGATCAGCAAGGTATGATTTGCTATATTTCCGAAAAGATAATCCCGCTTATTAACTATTTGCAGCTGGAATTGGTTGTTGGGGCAAAGGCTAAGCTGGAAGACATAAAAGCTCTTACGGATGTTTTTGCCAAGATATTTGTACAAATAAGCAGCAACGAAGACTTAGAGGAAGAGGCTGTGAAGCTGTTTATTGGTCACAGTCATAAGGGGCTGAAAGCAGAAAAGATCATGTTTTCGGGTGGCGTTGCTGAATTTATATACAGCGATTATGAAATAGGTAGTATGAAAGACGTTACTCTATTCGGAGATATCGGTCCTTTATTAGGATACTCCATTCGAAAAAACTTTGAAAAAGATCAACCTCGTCTTGTCGAAGCTAGAGAGAAGATACGAGCTACCGTCATAGGGGCAGGTAGTCATTCTATAAAAATCAGCGGCAGCACGATTTTGTTTGATGAGGACCTGCTTCCTCTTAAAAATATTCCTATTATTAAGCTTGCAGAGAATGAGGATATAGAGCATATGTTCAATGGCATTGGTGAGAAAATCAAACGATATGGCGATACTCCCGTAGCCCTTGCGTTCAAAGGCCCGAAGTCACCATCTTATGGGCAAATAAAAGAGATGGCAAAAGCCATTGCCGCCAATGCGGTGGGTTCCCATCCTGTGATTGTTATTGTTGAGAATGATTTTGCCAAAGCATTGGGGCAAACGGTAATGAATATGCTGAATACAGAGACGAGGGTAATTTGTATCGATCAAATTAAGGTTGATAATGGTGATTATATCGATATCGGCAAATCCATTGCCAATGTAGTACCTACTGTTGTAAAAACGTTAATTTTTAAGCAGTGAAGAAATGAAAAAGAATAGGTGAAGAAAATGATACTAAAGACAAGGCTGTTTGGGAAAAGTTATGAGTTCAAAGATATAAAGGAAGTACTTGCTAAAGCCAATGAGGAAAAATCGGGTGATATTCTGGCAGGTATTGCAGCCCGGGATACAGCAGAGAGAGTGGCAGCGAAGGTTGTTTTATCGGAAATGACCCTTGAGGATCTGCGAAATAATCCTGTAGTTCCTTATGAAAATGATGATGTTACAAGAGCCATTCAAGATGGAGTTGATCCAAACGCTTTCAGCATGATCAAATCAATGACAGTGGGAGCCTTTAGAGAATTTTTACTAAAATCAAGTGAGGATGAGATCGAAAATATCCATGATGGCTTAACTTCGGAGATGATTGCTGGCGTTACGAAGTTAATGAGTAATATGGACTTAGTATATACTGCTAAGAAGATACATAACCTTGCTACTTGCAATACGACAATTGGTGAACGGGGTACATTGTCTTCACGATTGCAGCCTAATCATCCTATGGATGGTTTAGCTGGCATTATGGCTTCTACTATGGAAGGGATTAGTTACGGTATTGGTGATGCTGTTATAGGTTTAAATCCTGTAGTGGACACGATAAGTAGCATATCAGCTGTTTTACATAGTTTTAAAGATTTTATGGTGAAATGGGATATTCCTACGCAAAATTGTGTATTAGCTCATGTTACGAGCCAAATGGCTGCTTTGCAGAAAGGCGTTCCGATAGATCTGATGTTTCAGAGCCTGGCGGGATCTCAAAAATCCAATGAAGCCTTTGGTATAACGGTAAAACTCATGGATGAAGCCTATGAAGTCATGAGGGAAAAGAAGAGTTCCCGAGGTCCAAATTTTATGTATTTTGAAACCGGGCAAGGCTCAGAGCTGTCTTCAGAAGGACATCATGGTGCCGATCAGTTGACAATGGAAGCAAGATGTTATGGTCTAGCGAAACGGTATCATCCTTTTTTAGTGAATACAGTAGTTGGTTTTATCGGTCCAGAATATTTGTATGACGGTCGACAAATGATTCGAGCAGGGCTGGAAGATCATTTTATGGGGAAATTAACTGGTTTGCCCATGGGAGTGGATGTGTGCTATACCAACCATATGAAAGCCGACCAAAACGATGTAGAAAATTTAGCCTTGCTGCTTGCAGCATGTGATTGCACCTATTTTATGGGTATTCCTGGAGGCGATGATGTGATGTTAATGTACCAAACGACCAGCTATCATGATATTGCCAGCCTACGAGACATTACGGGTAAGAAACCGATTAAGGAATTTAATCAAAGGATGGAAGAGCTTGGCATATTAGAAGATGGGAAATTAACTAAAAAGGCTGGAGATCCTTCCATCTTTACAGCTTAGGAGTGGGGCGCATTATGAATGAAATGATAAAAGATATATCCGTGGTCGATTATTATGAGCGGGTGACCATCGATAATCCTCGGGATACGGAAAGTTGTATCAGACTAAAAAAGACAACCAATGCAAGACTTTGTTTAGGCAGAGCAGGGGATCGATGTAAAACCGAGACCTTACTGAAGTTTAGAGCAGATCATGGGGTAGCAATGGATGCAGTTTGGTCAGAAGTCGATGAAACGATTGTTGATCAGCTGGGATTTTTCAAAGTACAGACTCTGGTAGAAGATAAGGAGCAGTATATCAAAAGACCCGATTTAGGAAGAGTATTCTCACAAGAAACTCTCGATGGGATCAAGGGTAATTGTATTGAGAGTCCTGATGTGCAAATCATAGCAACTGATGGATTAAGTGCCTGCGCCATTAATGCCAATTTAGCAGATATTTATCCGATTCTAATTGATGGGCTAACCGCCAAGGGGTATACAATCGGTACGCCTATCTTTGTGAAATACGGCAGGGTCGCGACCATGGATCAAATTAGTGAAGCAATACAGGCGAAAGTGACGATCTTACTGGTAGGTGAAAGACCAGGTTTGGCAACGGATGAAAGCATGAGTTCCTATATGGCTTATGAATCCAGCACCTTAAAGCCGGAATCGCAAAGAACCGTGATTTCCAACATTCACCGTAAAGGTGTACCGCCGGTAGAAGCCGGCGCACAGCTTGTAAATCTAGTAGAAGTGCTAATTCGTGAGAAGAAAAGCGGTGTGGAGTTGAAAATATAAATAGAAAGGCAATATTAAACAGCCTGCTATAGATTAGGCCTTAGTCAGCGATTGACTAAGGCCTAATCTATAGCAGGCTGTTTTTTTAGTGAACGCAGTATTACTTGATGATGGCAAGCACCTTTTATGATGTTTAATCGGTGGCTTGAGATTTTAAAGCATTTGTTTTGCAGAAGTTACTGTGATTTCTAATACTGCACGAATCCATGAAATTTTTCTTTCATGGACTCGAAATCCTCACCCGATTTTATAAAACGGGTGGTTCCTTTCACAATGAAACCAGTTCCTTTTCCTTTGTAGCCTTCGATTTCCCTGCTGGCGATAGAAAGAGTCGCATCGTTAACCATAAAAATACATCCTTTCTGTTTAAAGTAAAAGTTCATTAATTCTGATAGTTATAGATAATTCTGGGATTGTTCAGCAGAAATGGTTTATATATAATTTGGTTAGAGAACACTTGAATGGAGGAAAATTAATGATAAAGCTTATGTCTTTGATGCTCATTTTACTTTTTCCCTCTTTACTCCTTGTCGGCTGTGGTGGTGGAAATACGAAAGCCACGACAGAAAAAACAGACAAATTGGTTATTTATTGTCCTCATCCGTTGACTTTTATCAATCCATTAGTAAGTGAATTTGAAAAACAAAGTGGTATAAAAGTAGAGGTTGTCGCGGCTGGCAGCGGTGAATTGCTAAAGCGGGTGGAATCCGAAAAAGCAAATCCGCTGGGTGATATTTTCTGGGGCGGATCACTTGGTACGATGAAGCCGAAAGCCAATTTATTTGAAAATTACACTTCAGCGAATGAAGATAAGATTCAGCAGGCGTTTAAGAATACAGAAGGTTCTTTGACTCGATTTACCGATATTCCAAGTGTAATTATGGTCAATACAAATTTAATTGGCGATATGAAAATGGAAGGTTATGAAGACTTATTAAATCCAAAATTAAAAGGCAAAATTGCCTTTTCTGATCCATCAAAGTCTTCTTCTTCTTATGAACATTTAATCAACATGCTCTACGCGATGGGCAAAGGTGATCCGGAAAAAGGCTGGGATTATGTAAAAGCACTCTGTGCAAATCTAGATGGTAAGCTGCTTAGTGGTTCTTCAGCTGTTTATAAAGGAGTGGCTGATGGTGAATACGCTGTAGGTTGTACTTTCGAAGAAGGCGGTGCAAAATACGTTGCTGATGGCGCTCCCGTAAAATTGGTTTATATGAAAGAAGGGGTTATTTCTAAGCCAGATGGTGTTTACGTCATAAAAAATGCGAAAAATATGACAAATGCAAAGAAATTTATTGATTTTATCACCAGTAAAGATGCCCAGACTATTATTGTACAACAATTACACAGACGTTCTGTCCGTGATGACGTCGAACCGCCAAAAGGTTTGATTGAAAAGTCAAAAATCAACATTATCAATGATGATGAAAAAGTGGTTGTAGCCAATCAAAGGCAATGGCTAGATAATTTTAAAGATATATTTACCAGCGTTAATTGATCCCATCATGGTTGTTATACAGCCCACACAAGTTATTTGTTGTGGGCTGTCATTCTATAAAAATGCCCGAAGTTTTAAACGGAGGTTTTATCTATGAGTGTTGCAATTCATATTGACCATGTAATCAAAAGATACGATCAAGTAACGATTATCCCCAATTTATCAGCCCATATTAAAAATGGTGAGTTTTTTACGTTATTAGGACCTTCAGGATGTGGTAAAACAACTTTACTAAGAATGATTGCAGGATTCAATAGTATTGAGGGGGGAGAAATCAAATTTGATGATTTGGTGATCAATGAGATTCCGACTCATAAACGTAATATTGGTATGGTATTTCAAAGTTATGCCATATTTCCTCATTTAACAGTACGGGAAAATATAGAATATGGTCTAAAGCTGCGCCGATTCAACAAGGCAGAGATTAAAACCAAAGTGGATGCTATTTTAAAAGCAGTAAAAATTGAAGAATATCAAGATCGCTTACCGGAACGACTTTCTGGGGGGCAGCAGCAGCGGGTTGCTTTAGCAAGAGCCATTGTGATCCATCCCAATGTACTCCTTATGGATGAACCCCTTTCTAATTTAGACGCAAAACTTCGCGTAGAAATGCGCAGTGCCATTCGTGAAGTACAAAATCAAGTAGGAATTACCACTGTTTATGTAACTCATGACCAGGAGGAAGCTTTGGCTATTTCCGATAGAATTGCAATTATGCAAACAGGCGTAATTGAGCAGATTGGAAAACCGCAGTCCATTTATACAAGGCCTTATAATGTATTTGTTTCTACTTTCATCGGCCATTCTAATCTATTTGTCGGCAAAATAAAAGTCGAAGATCATAAGGCTTTTGTTTTGTTTCAGGACGGTTATCAGCTGGAAATGGATAATCTTGGTGCAGTAACAGATGGGCAAGAGGTTATTATTTCTGTTAGACCAGAAGAATTTTCAGTACAAGAAGATGGTATAGAATGCACAATTCATAACCGAGTTTTTCTTGGTAAATATGTAAATTATACACTTGCTTTTGCTTCTGGTATGGTGATGAAAAATCAATCTGCAACTGAATTTTCACAAGACTTAGGCCATGCAGAAAAAGTGTTCGAAATTGGTGAGACAATTATTCTTCGGCCTAACAAAGCAAAAATCAATATTTTTACTGCGGACCAAAGGATGAATTTAATTAGGGATGTGAAGCAGTATGAATAAGAAGCTGTTTACCTGGAATTTTTGGACATTCGTTACCATCTCATCTGTTGCTGTATTTGGACTGTTTTTGATGTATCCCTTATTTTCATTATTTATCAGTAGTTTCCTGGATCCGGCTACAGGGGCTTTTACAATGGAAAATTTCAGTAAGTTTTTCAGTAGAAAATACTACTATCAATCGTTGATCAATAGCATGTGGGTTACTACTTGTGTAACCGTTCTATCCATCATAATTGGTACGGCATTAGCCTATTTCATGACGGCATTTAAGGTGAAAGGCAAGGGGGCAGTTGAGGTACTTGTGATTATCTCCATGTTATCACCTCCCTTTATCGGCGCTTACTCTTGGGTATTGTTAGGCGGACGAAGCGGTATAATAACGCAGTTTCTTTCTGACTTATTCCAGATGGAATGGCCGTCTATTTATGGTTTTAGCGGCATACTCTTAGTACTTACGTTAAAGCTGTATCCCTTTATTTATTTGTATGTATCCGGGGCGCTGAAAAAGATTGATGCATCCCTCATTGAGGCGGCAGAAAGCCTCGGCTGCAGCGGCATAAAAAAGGTAGTAACGGTGATTATGCCGTTGGTGATGCCCACACTGCTTGCGGGTGCTTTGATGGTTTTTATGAATGCATTAGCTGATTTTGGCACACCCATGCTCATTGGGGAAGGTTTTAACGTTATGCCAGTTATGATTTATTCCGAGTTTATTAATGAAGTGGGTGGGCAAGCCAATTTTGCCGCAGCCATGGCAACCTTAATGGTTATTCTTACAACAACGATTTTCTTATTGCAAAAATACGTGGTAAATAGGAAATCCTTTACCATGAGTTCCCTTAGGCCTATGCAGGCGAAAGGATTGTCAGGACTAAAGAATGCAGTTATGCATATCGCTATTTATGGGCTGGTATTGGTATCCGTCATCCCACAAGTTACAGTGATATACACTTCTTTTCTAAAAACAAAGGGTCAAATATTTGTATCGGGATTTTCTCTGGATAGTTATCGTATCGTTTTTGACAATCTGGCTTTAGCAATTACTAATACCTATGTTTATTCCTTTGTTGCCATTTTGCTGATTGTTTTCTTCGGTATGCTTGTTGCTTACATTACGACACGACGAAAGAGCTGGCTTACTGATATTATTGATACTCTTACCATGTTTCCTTATATTATTCCTGGATCGGTACTGGGTATCACTTTGCTTTTGGCATTTAATGAGGATCCCCTCATCTTATCAGGAACAGCAACGATTATTATTGTTTCTCTGGTCATTAGGCGCCTGCCCTATACCTTGCGTTCAAGCTCAGCCATTTTGTATCAAATCAGTCCAAGTGTGGAGGAAGCATCCATTAGTCTTGGTGCATCACCATTAAAGACTTTCTTCAAAATTACTGCGGTGATGATGATACCAGGGGTGTTATCCGGGGCGATTTTAAGTTGGATTACCTGTATTAATGAATTAAGTTCATCAGTCATCTTGTATACCGGCGGAACGAAGACAATGTCCGTGGCTATTTATACAGAAGTGATTCGTGCAAGTTATGGTACGGCAGCAGCACTGTCTACCATTCTAACGCTGACTACAGTCATTGGGCTGCTTCTATTCTTTAAAGTTTCCGGCAGCAAAGATATTAGTTTATAATAGAAAATGTAAACACTTGTATGAGCGTAGTTGATATAGAGAATCGAGGTGAAACATGAGTAGAAAAGTGAACCACTTGAAGGATGAATTACGGCGAACTTTTACCATTTATGCACTAATCCCGATTTTTATTATTTCAATTATCGTATTTATACTTGCTTTTGCGTATTGGAATACCAATGTGCTGGAACGCAATCACAATCGATTGAATGCTATTTGTGATATGATGAGTACAATGATTTCTAATTATTTAGATAACGCCAATGACATTGCTGGTCTTTGTGATATGAACGTGCTGCGTGATAACAAAACTGCAAAGACAAAAATGTATGAAAAATTATATCAATATACCAGTATGATAGGTGTACACACTGATTTTTATATTTTTGATGCTCAGATGAATCGGCTAATTTCAAATCAAATAGAAGATCCGGAATTCGCCGAGTTGGCAAGGATTGCAGACTGGGGTATTATAGGGCAAATCAAGAGAGAACCAATGGCACCAATCTTTACTTTTACGAATTCAATTCACCGCTTTGACTCCCAGATGGATCTTATAATTGGTAAAGCAATACTGGAAGAGGGCCAGATCACTGGCTATGTTCTTTTTGTTGTGCCGGCCGCACAAATTCTAAGTGCGATGATTAATCCTGATGTGCATATTGTTGTAAAGGATAGTTATGACTATATGCCAATTTGTACGAATGAATTCTTTGGTGCTGCTATGAACAAAATGAAACCTGAATTTCAAAATGCGAATGATTATTTTTCTTTTGCAGATACAAAGTATTATAGCAGCAAAAAAGCAATCCTAGACGGAGAATTAATGGTGTATGCGTTTACTTCTATCGGTGGTATCGTCAGTCAGTTGGTAAACACAGTGATGATTCTCATTGGAGTATTAATAATATTATCCGTGTCCATCGTTATCAGTGTAAAAAAGCAAGTGGAAGAAAAGACAAAAATGATAGATCAGCTTGTGGAAGCATTTTCGGCTGTGAAACAGGGGAATTTGGATATGCGTCTTCATATCAATACCAATAATGAATTTGAAATTATCGGTGAAGCCTATAATCGAATGCTTTTCAGCCTCAAAGAGCTTATGCAAACCAACCATGAAAAGGCACGAGCGACGATTATTTCTGAAATTAAACAGCTTGAGTCACAATTTAATCCTCATTTTTTATTTAATACATTAGAAAATATCAAATTTATGATTAAATTAGACCCTGTTGCCGCCAGTAAAATGATTATTGCCTTGTCAAATATATTGCGCTACAGCATTAGTACCAGCAGCAGTGAGGTAACCATTCAGGAAGATATGGAATATACCCAAAGTTATCTCGATATTCAGAAATATCGATTTGGTAATCGGCTGAATTATATTCTTCATATACCAGAAGAACTGAATCATTGCAGTGTTCCTAAATTGCTGATTCAACCTATTATCGAAAATGCAATAAAATATGGTTTTCACGATTGTCAGCATATGCTGGTAGAAATTGATATAAAGATTATTGAGAATACACTTGCGCTTACGATTACTAACAATGGTACTGCAATTGATGAACAGTCACTTAGTGAGATTCGAGCTATGCTTATATCACCTGCGAATGTTTCACAGCATTCAGGACTTTATAATGTCAATCGGCGAATTGAGTTGATGTATGGTGATTCTTTTGGATTGGACATTGTCAGCAGTTATTGTGAAGGAACTATTGTAAGAATTGTTTTGCCCATTCATAAAAAACAATAGATGACGGTCACCGCTGTTTTTGCTGAAATAAAAGGAGGTAAATCCGTATGCTCAAGATATTGATTGTCGAGGATGAAGAAATTATACGCAGAGGACTTGTTTACACAATTGACTGGCTGAGCATGGATTGTATGGTGGTGGGCGCAGCAGAGAATGGTAAAGAAGGACTTGCTATGTTAGAGCAATATGAAATCGATCTGGTTATTGCAGATATCATTATGCCCCACATGAATGGCATTGAAATGTTGGAAAAGGCCAAAAGTATGGAGATTAAACCATTTAAAAGTATCATTTTGACAAGCTATGCCAATTTTGATTATGCGCGAAAGTCGGTATATCTGCAGGTATCAGATTATTTGCTTAAACCTGTAGATGAAGATGAACTTAAAAATACAATCAAGAGAATCAAGGAAAGTATGGAAGAAGCCAAGGTTTATTCTAATATTATTGCACTTACCAAAAAACGAGATATTGGTAAACTTGTAGATTGGGATGTATATCTAAATGGGGATACCCTAAAAAATAGTTATGTTGCACAGGCGCTTTATAAAATTCGCGATCATTATCATGAGAAGATCAGTATTGATTCGATTTCCGATGAATTAGACGTAAGTGCCAGTTATCTAAGTCGTAAGTTTAAAGAAGCAACATCACAGACTTTTTTAGAATTATTGACACGATATCGTATTCAAAAGGCGATTGGTCTATTAAAAAAAGGGACTCATCGGGTATATGAAGTTTCTAATTTGACAGGCTTTAGTGATTATAAGCATTTTTGTGCGGTATTTAAGAAATATACCAAAACCTCTCCTACAGAATTTGTTAAACATAGTGGCTGTATTATTCGCAAATAATGGAAGGAGCTAAAAAGTTGAAATCATATCAGGATTTTATTCTTATTTCAGATTTGGATGGAACTCTTGCCAACAGTGAACACAAGGTTTCAGAAAAAAATAAGAACGCCATTGCCTATTTTATAGAGCAAGGCGGACACTTTTCTATAGCAACAGGACGCACGCAAAAAAACGTTGTACCTTACATGACAGATCTTATTATCAATGCACCTTGTATTCTTTATAATGGCGGGGCACTTTTTTCCTGGCAAGAGCAGCGCTTTATAAAAACAATGCAAATGAAAAGCAATCATTTAAGCGATTTCCTAAGATGTTGTATACTATCATTTTCACAAATGTGCATTGAAGTTTTTACCGAAGAACAACTCTATGTGGTTACTGATCCTGCCAATATTGATGAGCATATGAAACGAGAGAAACAGGAGTTTGTTTATGCCCAAATTGATGATATTTTGGAAGAATCATGGATTAAGATTATCCTTTGTGACAGCCATGAACATTTACTGGCTAGTCGGAATTTATTAGCCGAATTTCATTTGGAAAACAAAACAAATCAGTTTTTTTCTGCAGTTACTTATTTAGAGATTGTCGGTAAGCATGTTTCGAAAGGAAATATGCTTGGTGAATTGCTGAATATGGAAGCATACCGCTTAAAAAAAGTTATTGCTGTGGGTGATTTTGAAAATGATATTGAAATGCTGCAGCTTGCTGATTGTGGAGTTGCACCCGCCAACGCTCAAGAAGATGTAAAAAAGATTGCAGATAGGCTTACTGTAAGTAATGATGATGATGTAATCCATGATATTATTTATCGTATTGTGCCAACACTGTTGTAAAGATCTTTAAGAGACTATTCAGAGTTATGAGAAATAGTAAATTACTTAGCCGGATAAAGAGGAACATTATCTTGTTTCGTTAAATATAGTAGTATGAACGAACATAGATAGGATGGGATGAAATCACATGGAACATATAGAGAGTAAAATAGTTGCCATTGGTGACTCCATAACCTATGGTTTTCCCTACACATCGGAAGGTTCCTGGTTTAACCTGGCATCAAAGCAGTTAAACATAGAGCATATGAATAAAGGAATCAATGGTGATACTACCGATGGCATGCTGGAGCGCTTTTATAAGGATGTATTACGTCAAAAGCTGTCCCATGTTATCATTATGGGCGGTACTAACGATGCTTATGCTGGGATAGCTGTTGATGAAGTGATAAATAATCTTCAAACCATGGCAGAACTGGCGGTAGATAATACAATAACTCCAATCTTTGGTCTGCCCATTCCTTGTAATGATGTGGATGCAGAAAGCCTGATTGGGCAGTATCGAGAGCGAATATGCCAATATGCTGCTGAGAATGATATTGCGATCATTGATTTTTATGGGGCAATGGTAGATGAGAGCAGCGGCAAGATAAAAGAAGGGTTACATTCGGATGGTATACATCCAAATGAAGCTGGATACAAGGTGATGGCTGGTGTGGCTGTTGAATTTTTTACGGAAATGAAAATGATTCTGATTGGCAGATAGATTTTGAAGGAATGAAAAGGACAAGGAGTACTGATGATGGTACTCCTTGTCTTTTATTATGAGTCCAATATAGTCGTTTCAATTCTCATATCTTCGATAGCATCATTATAAACCTGTGATACTTGAAATGTATTCACGGCTTCATCAGATTTAACCTCAATGCTGTGACGAACACTAATATCCCTGGAATAGAGAGATTTCATTAACCTTGCAGGAACCGCCAGGAGCATCAGAATTTTGCATAATGGACGCATAATCCCAAATCCTTTCTATCGTATCATCTAGTTTACATAATAAATATTTTATCATATAAACGAATTGTCGTCACTATATAATAGATGGTATGATATGGAAATATTAATAAGTGGTAATTTTCTTACCAAAATAGACCACACCGGATGTAAGTATTTTTCATTTGTGGATGTAGAGGACATAACTCATGAATAAATATTGATCTAATTTGTTAAAAAATGTATAATCTAGTTAAATTTTAAATGGCTGAACTAAATTATTTAAGGGTTGGATTGATGATAGAGTACTGCGAGGAAGTTGGATTTATTTAGTGAAAAATGTTATACGTTATGATTGGAGAGGAAAATGGAAATAGTTAGTATTGCCCAATCTAAAAGCTACAAGCAGGAAGAAGTAGAAAAGGCGGTTTATGATTGCCTGGATGCAATTCCCGGAATCAAAAGCAGGATAAAAAACGGAACCAAGGTTTTGGTTAAAGTCAACTTATTAAAGAAAAATGCTCCAGAAGATGCGGTGACGACTCATCCGGCAGTCGTCGAGGCGATCGTCAGGTATCTTCAAGGATTAGGGTGCAGAGTCATTATAGGGGATAGTCCGGGCGGCCCCTATAATGTAAAACGATTGATCAGCATTTATAAAGCTTCTGGGATGACACAAGTCTCAGAAAATACAGGCTGTGAATTAAACTATGATACGTCAGCTGTTGATATTACGAATGAAAAGGCACAGAAATTGAAGCAAATGCAAATCATAAAAATTGCAGAAGAGGTTGATTTCATTGTATCGGCAGCTAAATTTAAGACACATGGAATGATGCTTTACACTGGAGGGGTAAAAAATTTATTTGGCGTTATCCCCGGGCTTACAAAAGCTGAATATCATTTTAAAATGAATAATGCGGAAAATTTTGCTCATCATCTAGTTGATATATGTGAGTATATTAAACCTGTTTTTACAATCATTGACGCAATAGAAGGCATGGAAGGAGATGGACCTTCTGCAGGGGAAAAAAGACAGGTTGGATTGCTTCTGGCGTCTGAGAATCCTTATGCATTGGATACAGTAGGAGCTCATATTATGGGAATGCAGCCACTGCACGTCCCGACTGTAAAAGTTGCAAAGGAAAGAGGGCTTTTCAGCGGAGAGCTTAAAGATCTGTTAATTAGGGGGTTGCAGTTAGAAGATATACACATACCTCCTTTTAAATTGCCAGGCTCTTTAGGTAAAAGCTTGGTAAGTGGAAAGGTTCCTAAATTTGTTGAAGAGTTCTTAATAGATGCCTTGCGGGCACAACCCGTATTTAACTATAATAGTTGCATTTCCTGTGGTGAGTGTGCTAGGGGATGTCCTGCCAAGATCATTGATATGAGTTCTGGGAAGCCTATACCGGAACTCAATAAATGTATAAGTTGTTTTTGTTGCCACGAGTTATGCCCCAAGAAAGCCGTTTCTATAAAAAAACATTGGTTAAATAGACTATTATTTAGATGATTTTAAAAGAGTCATTGGAATGAATCTTTTAAAAGTTATGATTCATAAAGGTCCGATAAGTCCCATGGATAGCAGCGATCATTGCTCCGATTAGATCACTGATCAAATCCAGATCCGTGTCCAGCAGACTTGGTTGGCTAATGGGAGTTGGATGTGAAATGGTATCGGTAACAAATTCTAGAATTTCATAGAAAGCTCCAATACTAAGTCCCAGGGATAGAATAAAGATGAATTTAAATGGGCGGCTTAGGGGATGGCGAAGTAATTGAACCGCTAAGATATAGGCAAATAGAGAGATGGAATAGGAGCCAAATGTATGCAGTAGTTTATCGAACGTGAAGGATGTTTGATAAAAATCTAAATAACAGCCGAAGAAACTATCAAACAGTAGGGAGAGAATGACGATACCTCTCACATAGGTATTCATATAAAACCCGTATCTAGCCTCTAGAAAGGTATACAACATCCAAAAAGATGTGGTTGTCGTAACGCTTCGCGCATAGCTGGAT
Source organism: Pelosinus baikalensis (assembly GCF_020819555.1). Taxonomy (NCBI): domain Bacteria; kingdom Bacillati; phylum Bacillota; class Negativicutes; order Selenomonadales; family Sporomusaceae; genus Pelosinus; species Pelosinus baikalensis. The sequence continues at coordinate 79,664 of NZ_JAJHJB010000008.1, read as the reverse complement.
TGGCCTAGATTGTTCAATTGAAAAATGAGTACGAGTTGAATTGCTAGGAACAGTACGCTTACTTTCAGTAAGGTTGACTTATCTTTTATCATAGAGATCTCCTGCTTTTCGAATTAGATGAAATAGAGGGGGCTTTTAACTGCTGGCACATGTTAGTATGCCCAAGAATAATTCTTTAATTGCGTGATAGTCGTTTTTTCTCTGTAATATTAAAAATCCCCCTCCGTATCAATAGTATGCGGAGGGGGTATTTTTAGTTATCATCAGCTTTTTTATAGGTTAGCACAAGCAAGTAGGCAACAAAGGCTAGTAAGACTATGCCAGCAGCAGCCAGTGAGGTATAAATAGATATGCCTAATTTAAAAGCAAGAGTATAGGCCCCTACCCCGAGAAACATAAAACTATTTTCCACAAAATTTTGGATGGCAATGGTCTTGCCTGCTCCTATGGTTTGATGACCGACATGTTGCAGACACGCATTCATGGGAACGATAAAGATACCTCCCATACAGCCGATTAAGAGTAAAAAGATAATGGCGATGGGTAAGGTCGTAACCCATAAGAATGCTAGGATGCAAATTCCCATACCCAAACCATACCATGCAGTGCGCTGATAATCTCTCACGGTAATGAGATAGGGAGTAATGACTGCCCCTATGGCTATGCCAATGCCGGTAACGGCAATAATCATGCTAATATCTATCCCGCTGCGAATGCCAAGAGTTAGGGGCACCCATGCAAAAATAATCATCCTAAGGACAGCAGATGCCATCCAAAATGAGCCGGTACCGATCAGGGAAAAATGGCTTTGTTTATTGTGAAACAGGGTTGCTGCATCGCCAGCAAATTCTGTAATCGCGTTACGATATTGAATGCCTCTATTGCCGGGATCTTTTGGTATCAGAGTATTCACGCCAATGGATATGACATAAAGCACGATACAGGCTATCAATGACAGCACAATGGATATATCGGATAAATAACCGCCTGCAACAGAACCGGTGAGAATGGCTACTATGGTGTAGCTTTCTAAGCTGGAGTTTGCCCGCAGGAGGGCATCTTCTCCTCTTGCCAGAAAGGGTAGGATACCATACTTCGCGGGACTATAAATGACAGCACCGATACCTACCACGCCGTAGCTCAATGCGGGGTCGCATTTTGCAAGAAGAAGGAGTATTCCCAATGTCTTTATGACGTTGCCCGCCATTAGTACTTGAGATTTTGCTTTCTTATCGGCAAACCTGCCAACCCAGGGAGATAAAACAATAAAAGATAATAAAAAAGTGCTTTGTACAAGAGGCAGATAATAGCCAGGATAGCCGTCTCTATGGATAATCCCCAAGGCAATGAATAAGATCATGTTATCAACAAAGGCAGATATAAATTGAGCTAAGAATAAGGCGTTGAGGGGCGAAGGCTTAAGACGCACCGTTTTCCAGCTCCTTTGCGGCCATTTCTTTTAAGGTTACATAGTCAATCTTGCCGCTTCCTAGTAAGGGTAAGGTATCGACAACTCGTAATGCGGTTGGCATAACGAGCATGCTTTGTCCGCTCTGGCTGATGTATTCTCGCAGCAGCTGTTTAGTCGCATCTTTATGGAGTGTATACAAAATGATCTTTTCACCTTTTCTTGTATCTGAAATATTGATTGCTGCATTTTTATCAGTAGCAAAGCAGCTTTCGGCAACTTTTTCAACAGCATCCAAGCTAATCATCTCACCGGAAATTTTCGCGAAGCGTTTTAAACGTGATTTTATGGTAATAAAACCTTCCTTATCAATGGCAACGACATCGCCGCAATTATACCATTCTTCTGAAGGTACAAAGCCTTTGCCATGCAATAGGTAGCCTTTCATGGCATTTGGCCCTTTTACAAAGAGGTTTCCACCTTCTTCGATACCTTCTACGGTTTCCAATCGCCATTCAATGCCTGGAAGAAATTTACCGACAGTTCCGCGGCGATTAAACATAGGCGTGTTGAAACTGAGTACCGGGGACATTTCTGTGGTTCCGTAGCCTTCAAAAAGACGTATACCAAACTTCTCATTCCAAAGATTGCGTACATCATCTTTTAATTTTTCGCCGCCGGCCAAAACAAATCGTACATTATAAAAGTCATAGTTATGAGCATATCTCCCATATCCCATCAGAAAGGTTGGCGTTCCTAACAAGATAGTAACATTTCGATCATAGGCAATTTCGGGAATAATTTTATAGTGCAGGGGACTGGGGTACAAGAATACTCCCATTCCTTCCATAATGGGCAGCAGCGTTCCTGCCGTCAGACCAAAAGAGTGAAACATAGGCAGAGCATTTAGCATTTTATCTCGGTGGGTATAATCGATTACGCAAGAAATCTGATGAATGTTAGCCCGGATACTGGAATGGGCCAATACAACCCCTTTGGGTTTGCTTTCACTGCCGCTGGTAAAGAGTATGATCTCTCTATTGCCAATGGGAGATGCTTTTTTTCTTACAAAGTAGCTGAACAAGCCTGATAGTTTATCAGTACCCGATAGGGTACTTTTCAAATCCTCGAGATAAAGGATGGTAAATTTAGCAGCCAATTGGCTGATATAGGATTGAAAATTAGCTTTTTCCACAAAGGTACGAGAGGTAAGTATGGTTTTGATTCCCGCTGTTTCTCCACAGTCTAAATTGTTTTGTATACCTGCGCTAAAATTTAGAATCGCAGGCGTTTTATTTACGTAACATAAGGCAAACAGCGTAACGACATGACCGATCGAATTGGGTAATAAGACTCCAACCTTTTCATCGGATGCAAGAACTGTACGAAATGCACTGGCCAAGACATAGCTGCTAATAATCGTTTTACGATAGGTAATCTTTCCGCTGCTATCCTCTGCCATCATCTTACTCATGCCGTGAGTCTTGCCTGCCAGCAATAATTCATTAAATAAATTGATTTCAATCTGCGTATATTCTTTAGCTTTGAACATGGTATTTTCCAAAATCGTACGAATTTTGTCGCCAATTTCTCGTTTCTGCAGTCTGATGCTTTTACTCCCGCCGGATTCCAGATGAATAACTTTGTCAGCATACATCATTACTTCTGGGAACCATATTGAGCGTACTTTATCTTGAATTCGCGAGAATTTGGAATACTCTAACCCTGAAAAGATCACTGGATAAATTGCTGCATTGGTCCGAAAGGCGATAAATCCGATGCCGCTATAGATCTTCATTAAACTTCCCGTACGGGTAATACGTCCTTCAGGGAAGATGACTAAGGGCTTTCCTGCTTTTAATACGGCCAGGATTTTCTTTAATGAGTAAGGGTTTAAAGGATCAATTTTAATATGATTAATAAATTGAAGATAATAGCGCAGTTTTTCCGCAATATCTGTATTAATTACATAGCAAATAGTACTGGGCAAATAGGCATATAAGAATACTGCATCTAAAAAGGATACATGATTGGGTAATACAATTGTAGGACCGTCAAAACGCATCTCCTTAAAGCCGATTACTTTTGCTTTAAAGAGTAAGCGAAGTAGAATTCTCAACAAATATCTCAGCATTGTTTTACTCCCTCATCCTATTGTTTATTCGATCTAACATCAGTAGTGAATTTTTCTAAGTATCGAGTGAAACGTATTTACATAAGACTTCAATGATGTTCTTCCTCTAGAGGCTTTGCCAGTAGTTTCTCTTGATTTTTATCAGATGGTAAGTAAATTTCTAACTTTTCTTTTGTTACACTGTGGGTAGCATATCCCAAAAGACGATATGGTTCACCATCAAGGAGATGATAGGGCTCATTCGTATCCTCGATCGATTCTTGAATGGGGTTGTTATGCTGATTGGCTAATTGAACAATTGCTTCATTAAGGCGCAGGATACGTTCTTCCAGTCGTTTGGCGGATGCTTCCAGGGTAAAGCCTTGATCTAGAAAGTCTTTAATTAAAATGATTTTTTCAATATTGGTATAGTCATATTTTCGATTGGTGCCAGCATTGTCTCCTATAGAGCTGATGATTCCTTTGGATTCCCAATAACGAAGCTGTCTGGCTGAAACACCTGTGATGTTTGACACTTCGCCAATTCCTACAATAATTCGCGACAGGAGAGGGATATCGAGTATGGTAGATACGGATAAATTGTGTTTTGGCATTGTTTTCATCCTCCTTTAGGTAAATTTTGTCCTATGATGAGACTGTTCTTTGTATTCCTTATAAAACAGGATTTTAAAACGCTGCGTCCTGATAGGACATTTCTTTTATGTCTTATTATATACTTTATAGGTAATAGTAACAATGATGTAAGATATATTGACAAAGATGTAAAAAAACATTACAATACTACCGAGTGATACAACACCAATGAGTAAGAAAAATGAATGAGCAGAGGGGAGTTAGAAAGAATGAAAAAAAGACTACTAGGAAAAAACGGACCCGAAATATCAGCCATTGGATTGGGTTGTATGGGTATGAGTGAGTTTTATGGCAAGGCAGATTATCAAGAATCGCAAAATACGATTCAAGCAGCCCTTGAGTCGGGAATAACCTTTTTAGATACTGCTGATACGTATGGGCATGGTCATAATGAAGAGCTTATAGGATCAGTACTAAAGAGGTGGCGCGGTGAGGCATTTGTCGCTACTAAATTTGGCATTGTAAGGGAGCCGGGAGCCTATGAACGAAGAATTGATGGCAGTCCCCAATATGTTAAGCAGGCTGCTGAGGCCAGTTTGCGAAGATTAAATCGTGAAGTCATTGATTTATATTATATACATCGGGTGGACCACAATACTCCCATTGAGGACACCATCGGAGCTATGGCAGATCTGATCAAGGAAGGGAAAGTTCGCTATATTGGAATTTCAGAAGCTTCATCTGATACGATTCGCCGAGCTCATCGGGTACATCCCTTATCCGCTGTTCAATCCGAGTTTTCTCTTTTGACACGGAATGTGGAAACAAGTGTGTTGCCAACTTTGCGAGAGTTAGGCATTGGGCTTGTTGCCTATAGTCCCTTAAGCCGTGGACTGTTGAGTGGTCAACTCAGTTCGGAGGTTCTAAGTCAAGAGGGGGATTTTCGTAAGAGTTTACCACGCTTACAGGGGGAGGCATTGTGCAGTAATCAGAAATTCGCAGAGGCGATTGGAAACATTGCACAAGACAAAGGAATTACTGGAGCTCAATTGTCGTTGGCTTGGGTTCTCGCTAAAGGCGAGGATGTGATTCCCATTCCTGGTACGAAGAGGCTGAAATATTTGCTGGAGAATATAAAAGCAACAAAAGTAGAATTAAGCAGGGAAGATCTAAATCATATTGAATCTATCATCGCTCAGTATACAATTGTGGGGGAACGTTATACTCCAGCAGGCATGATAGGAGTAGAAGAATAGAGCGACAGCAATAAACAACCTCATTATTTAAGATATGTGAAATTCTACAATATATAATATAGAAGTAGTCAATTATATCAAGGATAAGGAGATATTAGTTTTGAATCCAGCTTCTCTGAAGCAAAATCAGAATCAACTACATACCACCAAGATTGCAAAAAGCTCCTGTAAAAATTCGTACACGAATTTTTACAGGAGCTTTTTAAGCAATACCTGGCCTAAAAAGGTAGGTTCTACGATCTTATTATTTTTTTACTGGCTTTTTAGGTGCCTGTTTGTCAATGAAGAACTTTGTACTTTTCTCTGCCGTTTTAATGTTCTTATAACTGCTTTTAGGGGATACTTTTCCCATACAATCACCTCCATAGAATCGATCTACTACGACATTATAGCAGATTTTCTATGCTAAATTCAAAATATTCATATCTTCCATCATTTTGCGTACAGCTATGATTTGTCTTCTCTGTTCTCTTTCTTGTTCAAAAACATCGCTCATTTCATAAAAACCCGTTTTTCCTATCAGAAATTGAGATACTTTGTAAGCGCCTTCGGCAAAGGCTTTTTTGGAGTAGGATTGATGAGAGATTTCGATGGAATCATATTCGCCGCAGATGATAACTTTATGCTTTCCAATAATACCGCCTGCTCGAACGGCATGAGTGGGGATCTCATCATTACGATCCAGACCCTCCTGTATTTTCAAAGCAATTTTCTTGGCAGTTCCTGATGGACTGTCTTTTTTCTGTTTATGGTGTTCTTCATAAATTTCAAAATCATAGGAGTTCATTAACTCCGCTGCTATTTCAGTCATCAACATTAACACATTAACGCCATATGTAATATTAGGTGCCAGGACAATTCCAATATTACCTTTTTGTGCTACATTTTTTATTTTTTCCAATTCTGCAGAATCATAGTCAGTTACTGCTGTAACTACACTTACGCCGCACTTTTCTAAGATGTGAATGTTATCAGTTAAAAAGCTTGCGCGTGAAAAATCAATAAGAATATCTGGCTTATATTGAAATAGTTTTCTTTCTAAATGATCGCTGGTTTCAATCATAATTCCTGTATCGTTACGATCCAATACCTCCCCAAGATCCTTATTAGCATTAGTACTATTCGGTCTACACAATACCATGCTAAGCACATTCTGCGAAAGAAGATATTCTGCCACAACTTTCCCTGTTCTACCCAATCCTACTAATGCGATTTTCACCTTATTCGCCCCCCATTTAATATACTAACAATCCTATAATAGCATTAAGTTGTCAGTTAGTCAAACAATATACTTTAAATTCTATAAATGTTAATAAATGGATATAGTTATTGAGATTCAAAAACTTGTATAAAGTAGAGATTATCTTTAAGGAGAACGTTAAACGCAGAGGGCACAGAGATTCACAAAGAACACAGAGAAGTGATTACTGTCCCCTTTTGTGTTCCTTTGTGTCCGCGTAAGCGGCTTCGTGTCTTTGTGTTTCAAAACGGCTATGTTTTAAAAAGACGCACGGGACGTTTCTTATATTTGTTATTTTGTCGTTGTTTCAATAAAATGGGTAATGACATTTCGGTATTCGGCTTGGCTGTCGAAAATGGCCATGGCATGTCCTGTGTCAGGGAAGGTATGGATTTGGCGATAGCCTTTGGTAGCGGCATATAATTGGTGGGACATACTCACAGGAACAAGGGGATCTGTCTCTCCATGTAGATATAAGATGGGTGTAGTGACGGTTTCAACCGCGTGGATAGGAGATACATCTTCATAAAAAAAACGATTTTGGATATAGGCCACTGCGCTGGAATATTTTAATAAGGTTTTGATCCATAGGGGATTATGAGAATTTACGGCGGCACCAATTTGTTTGGTTAGCAAGTCTTCTAAGTTGCTATAAGCGCTGTCAATAATATAAAAATCTACTTGTTTAGAGGATTCATTGAGCTGTGCTTGCATAAGTGCTGTCGCTGCTCCCATGGAGATTCCATGTACGCCAATGACTCCCTTTGGATGCTCGCTGGCCACCCATTTTACCCATCCCTCAAGATCGTATTTTTCATAGAAGCCCCATGTTGTGGAGGTTCCGCCGCTTTCGCCATGGGCTCTTGAGTCATAGATTAAAACATTGTAGCCCTGATCTAGGTAGATATTCACATACCATAAGCTCATTAAGCGGTTGGCAGCAATGCCGTGTACGATAATGACCGTCTTATTAGAAGGCTCTGCATAAGGTAAGTAGGTTCCTTTTAAGTAATAGCCAAAAGGTGACTGGATATTGGTAGAGTGCCAATTTTTTGTTTGCAGACCTCTTTGTAAGCGAGATTTGAGTGGATTGAATCTCTCTAAGCTGGTGCGAGTATTTAATACGCAGAATTCTTTATAAAAAACCGCACCAGCGAATAAACCAGCTACATTTATGACAAAGATGAGAACAATGATAATTACTAACAGCACTTGCCAATGAATTTTGCGTTTATATGCTTTTAATGCAGTATCTTCATACATGGCGCCAGCCTCCAGTGATGTATACTATCTATTATAATTGTAGAAGATGATAAGATAATAGACGTGATATTTTTGTTAAGAAGAATTCCAAAGAATAAAACCTCCGATGCTGTGGAGGTTTTTTTAGGTTTAAACAGAATAAGTAACCTTATAGATTGTACGGACGAGAAAGAGTTGACTGGAGGTGAAGTGTTAAGTGCACTTCAGTCGGCGGTAAACGTATCTGGTGACTTGGGTCACGAGATAAAGTCTAGAGAACATAAGGGAGTAAACGGTATGGCTCAATTTCATAAGGGGAGAAATAATTTAAGCGGAAAGGCCAATCGAAGTCTATTTGCAGGAATCGTACTTTTAGTGCTTGTGTGTATGTCTTTTTATCTAATCTTTGTGCATAAATTGCAGGTAAATCAGTGGTATTATTTAGCGCCGCTGATCATTGCCATTGTTTTATCCAGTTATTATATTAGACGCGGAGTTATATTTCGTTTTGGTGCAAAAGGGGAAACGATAGGCTTAGTAGAAGCACTGCACCTTCCTGAGGATTATCATGTCTTTACCAATGTGAGTATTTCATATCAGAATTATAGTCAAGAAACGGACTTGATTATAGTAGGCATGAAAGGGGTATATGTAGTAGAGGTTAAAAATCACAATGGTCACATTGTAGGAGATGCACAAGATGCGGAATGGACGCAGCATAAAGTAGGGCGAGGCGGCGGAAAATATTCTAAGAAAATGGTCAACCCTGTAAAACAGGTGAAAGGGCAAGTATATAAACTGTCTAAATTTTTAAAGGAACAAGGGATTAATGTATGGGTCGAGGGTATTGTTCTATTCACGAATGAAGCAGTCCATGTAAAGGCTCATAATAGTAGTGTACCCGTTTTATTTCATGATAATCAATTGAATCATTATATTCTGACCTGCAAAAATCGTCAATATTTGAATAAAACCTTAATTCATAAAGTCGTAGAGATCCTTTCTTCCTTGCAGAAGAAGTAGCTGGAAAAAATGGAGTGTTACAATGAAAACTAAGCCCGTTACATTAGAAGATGTCTTAGCAGCAAAAGAAGCTAGGTATAATAGGCAGCAAGTGTTTAAAGAAAAGTATCAAGAGACGATAGTAAGTATTACCTTAAATGTGCCAGGGGCAGTAAAAGACACTCCTGTCTTAAGACGCCTTAGGGATTATGCTGCACAAGAAGTGAAAAAACAATTTGAAATCCTAGGAGAGGAGCAAATCAATTTATCAACAGGTCCGGAAGCCTTACTTGCAATCGACAATGAGGGGTGGTTAGTCAAGAAAGCAGCCGAGAAGATTGAGGAGGCATTTGCTTTTTCTCGGCTATTGGATATTGATGTATTTGACCAAGCCGGTATGCTCTTATCCCGTCGGGATAAGGGGAAAGGGCGGAACTGTTTTGTTTGTGGCGGAGAATTTGTAGTGTGCCGGCGAGAAGGACGGCATAGTATGCAGGATTTGTTGCATGTAGTGGAAAAGCTGTTATATCAATTTAGAGCCTATGAAACCAGGTGTATTAGCCCTGTTGCTGAAAGAATCGGAGCATTGGCGATTGAAGCTATGTTATATGAAGTCACATGTACCCCCTCGCCAGGTTTGGTGGATCGAATCAATAGTGGTGCTCATCGGGATATGGATTTTTATAGTTTCATGGCAAGCTCAGCTTCTCTCGGCAGTTATATGAATCGTTGTGCTCAGGCCGGAATTCTTCATGAAGGAACTGTAGAAGCCTTGCTGCCAGTACTAAGAATTATCGGTTTGGAAGCTGAACACGCGATGCTAGCGGCTACTCGGGGTGTTAACACGCAAAAGGGATTGATTTTTTTACTCGGAATTATGACGGGGATTGCTGGATGGCTTCATGGACGTTCATTGCCTGTAACGCAAAGCACTGTACTAGAACATGCTTCACAAATGGTAAATGGGATTGTAGAAAAAGAATTGGCAGGGGCTATTCATAAGAGTGGGCAAGAACTGACTGCTGGAGAACGATTATATGTTACCTATGGCATTACGGGTATTCGTGGAGAATTAGCAGAAGGTTTACCGTCGGTACGATATAAGGCTTTGCCGGCCTTGCGGGAAGCCTTGGATAAGGGGCTATCAATCAATGACGCTTTAGTACATACGTTGTTGGTGCTTATGACTTGCGTAGATGATACTACCGTCATGCACCGCCATCATCCTGATAAGATGAGAGTATGGGTTCGGGAACAGGCGCAAATGGTAATTGAGGCAGGCGGTATGGAAACTAGTGATGGACGGGGTCGGTGTAAGGCTTTAGATCAAGAATTTATTCAAGAAAATGTCAGTCCTGGTGGCGTTGCAGATTTGTTGGCTGTGACATGGTTTTTGCATTCATTATAACTGTCGTAGAAAGGGAGGGATGGAGAGTAGTATATAATATAGCAAAAATAAAGATTCATGTTTAGAAAAAAAGATAAAGTTTTTCTAAAAGAGTGGCTATTTCCACTTTTATAGTTATGAAAACTGTGGTAGAATAGATAATGAAGCAGCGGAGTTAATGATTACTTAGTGTTGGGGTGGATGCTGAGATAATCTTGGGGGAACTCCGTTGCCCCGAATTTTTATAAATTACTACAGATGTTCTCGCGAAAGCGGGATTTTTTATTATATTTAAGAAAATATAAGTTTTATAGGTGGAAAAGGATACGATTTTATGAACCACAAAGGCACAATGCCGCTATCGCAGCACACAAAGGAGTACACAAAAAATAAAATCCTTTGTGTACTTTGCGTCTTTGTGGTTCGATTCGTTTATCTGCTTTATTATTTTAAGAATTTTAAATAATGTATATAGCATCATGAAATACAAAGAACATGAAGAATAGAAAAAATTCTTCGTGTTCTTTGCATTCTTCGCGGTTCAAATGTTTTTATTCTTTCCGGTATTTTTCTGGCAGTATTTCTTGTGAAAAGTGATCCCAGCCCAGCCTTTCAATAACCTGTCCTAAGCGTTCTTTGCTTTTTCCATGCTGGCGGAAGTAGGCTAATATGCTGTTCACGATAGACGCAATCTCATCGGCAGGTACCTTTTCGGCGACGGGAGTTGCAATTTGTGCAGAAAAGCCTGAGTTGCCGCCAACCACTAAGGTATATCCTTTGGCTGTGCCATACATGCCAATATCTTTAACAAATGGTTCAATGCAGCAATTTGGACAGCCACTAACACCAATGCGCAGCTTACTGGGTAATTCTTGACCGAAGAATTCTTTGTCCAGGGCAAGACCTAAGCCTGTACTATCTTGCAGCGCTCTAGGACAGTCGGGTTTTCCAGGACAGAAAGCAACGGCACGTACTTGTTTTGCAATGAAAGATTCACCTTGGCAGCCAAGTTCGGCTATGGCTTTTTCTCCATCTGCAAGGTTAAGTCCTATAATCGTAATCGTATTTCCCACTATCTTTAATGATCCATTATATTTATCAGCGATATCGGCAATTTGTCTAAGTTGAGCAGCGGTAGTTAAACCACCAGGTATGTGGGGTGTTACGGGGAATTTAATTTTTTTGTTTAGAAAGGGTATGCTTGCTAATGGTATTGTCATGAAAGACCCTCCTTAGATGGTAATGGTGTTTACTTTTTATTATAAGTGGATGTTTGTCACAGTCTGTGACGAATATCACAGTTTAGACATTATTTATTAAGAGATAGCACTCCTCTATTCCTAGCTGGTATGGATAAACATTTTTAAAGGCAGGATTTTGTAAAAATATGGCGAAATGCTATATACAAACATCGCGATACAATGTAGAAAATACTGTTATATATTTAAAATGGAGTGATAGGAATGAAGGGAACAGTTGTTGCCACTTGGATCAGTACTGCTCGTAATGCGTGGGGCCAGGATTTGGTCAACAAAGCAATGGCGAGTGCAGGATGGGCGAAGGATCGTATTGTTGGCCCAACGGAAGACGTTGAGGACAATGGGGTCAAAAAGTTTATAACATCTTTGGCGACTTCCTTAGACAAATCAGAGGATGACATTTGGTTAACCATTGGGAAAGATAACGTTAGAGCTTTCTTAGCTGTCTATCCAGCTTTTTTTCAACAGGAGACCTTGTATTCTTTTCTTAGATCCATGTATGATGTGCATGTAGTTGTTGTACAACGAATTCCAGGTGCTAATCCGCCAGAGATTTTAATTGAACCCATTTCAGAATATGAGGCAATTTTTAGTTATAAATCAAAACGAGGGATGTTTGGTTATCTCAATGGTCTTCTTCTCGGTGGTGCAGAGCATTTTAAGGAGGAGATTAAAACAGAAGTCTTGGAAAAGTCTGCTGAGCATGTAAAACTAAAAATTCGGTTCTCGAAACCTATTACATATAATAAAAAATATCGTGTGAATCAGCTGTTATCTTTTGGTTTTATCAAAAGATTGCCCGTCAAGATCGGCGTAGCGGTTGCTCTCATGACTGCTGCAGCAGATGGGATATTAGCCTTGCTTGGTGTTTCTGTTCCCTTATGGTCAGCTGTGGTTAGTGGGGGGATTGCAGGGATTGTATCTTCCCTTTTGTTAACACCTTTTGCTGCGATCCATGAAGAACTCCAAAATATGCAGGAGCGCAAGTACTTCCATGAAACCAATCTTTATACTGGTGATGAGTTCGAAGGTATTATGCAAGGCTTATCATTGTATAAAAAACGATTAAAGCGTGAGTTTGTAGGATTTAAAGGTACTGGCGATGAAATGAATAAATATGCGGATACCTTTAATGTATTAGCTGATGAAATGAAGGATACTTCCCGGGGTATTTCCGGCGTGGTATATGACGTAGCAACTGCTGCTGGTAATCAGGCTATTGAGACTACTGAGGCAGTTGGTATTTTAAGTGGTAATTTAGAGACTTTAAAAACCTTTGTCGTAGAGCAAAATCGTAACAAAATACAACTAGAAGCAGCCGTATCGGAAATTAATCAAGGTTTTCGAGAGGTAGAGACATCGGGATCTAAGTTACAGCATAGTCTGGAGAAATTCGCTGAAGTGAAAGAGTCGGCCAATAACCTGCAGTCCCAAGCTGCTAAAATTACGGAAATTACGGGGATGGTGGCAGCGATTGCAGGACAGACCAATCTATTGGCCCTCAATGCTGCGATTGAGGCAGCACGGGCCGGTGAGCAGGGCAGAGGTTTTGCTGTTGTAGCAGAAGAAGTACGCAAATTAGCAGAGCAGTCGCATCATCATTCGGATAGTATTACCAGTGATCTTAAGATTTTAATGGAGATTATTAGTGGTGTGGTATCGATGATTGAGGAAGAATATGATGTATTGGCAGTGGAAAGTCATCAGCTCAATGAGGTAGTAGCTAGTAATAGCCGCCATGTAGGTAATGTACAGAATGTCGCTACGAATATTGTAGAGATGATTGGAAAATTGGAATATGAGATGACTGGACTTGGGCAGGTGTATGGGAAAATTGAGTCCTTGGCAGCAATTTCTCAGGAGAATTCGGCAGCGAGTCAGGAAGTCAGTGCATCAGTTCAGATTTATAATGACAAGCTTGTAGATATGATGGAGAAAATTGGTGAATTTAAGGTTGTAATCCAGCATTTCGGGCAAGATATCAATCAGTATCGTACTTGATAAAGCCAGTTGTCTTTATTGAGTAGGTTAGGCAGGAATACGCCTACCTACTCATTTTTTTTTGCGAAAAGCAAATGATTGACAAAATGCATGAATTGGAAAGAATAATAACAAGAAAACTATGGATTTTATTCAATATGTGATATTATTTTTCTAGGAAAACACAAAATCGATAAAATAATGATAAACAGACAATTTTAAAAGAAAGATCTTCCAATGGTGGATCATTTGTATACTGGTATGTAGAGAATATGAAATATATGGAGGATTTGTATGATACGGGAACGGCGCAGTAAAGAAAAACTAATGAATTATTATAAAAAATTTATTGATGAAGGCGTGATGGATCCTAATGTGCATCCATGGGTGGCCGAGTCTTGGGAACAAAGTAAAGAACTGGGGATCACTTCCCAAGTCATGCCGAAATTAGTGAAGCTTTCCAAGGACGAGCTGGTTCGGCGGCAACATTTGCATCATCCTGCTATGGACTATTTGAATGGATTATATAACGAGACACGAGAACATTTTAATGTATATAACTTAAGCTTGCTGTTACTTGATCAAGATTGTTATGTAATGAAAAATTATGCCCTGCCTTTTTTCCAAAAGAGTCCTGGTCAATTAGAGGGGGCCAGGCTTGCTGAGGAAGATATCGGAACGTCAAGTATTAGTATTGTACATGAACATAAATCTCCCTTTTTATTATTTGGTCCGGAAATGTGGATTAAAGAGTGCCAAGACGGTGATGCCTGTTCTGTTCCTATTATGGTAGATGGACAACTTGTATATATTGTGACCATTGTTTCTGTAGAGCAAGAAGAGTTACCTCATAGCGCAGTCGTGTCCTTGCTGCTTAGTATTCGATATGCTATGGAACAACATTTGACAATGCTGGCGCAGCTGGAGGCTCGTCATGTTATTTTGGATTCTGTACCCTTTGCAGTGTATCATATCATACCAGGCGGCGATGTTGTATATAGCAATAAATTGGGGAAAAGCCGCTTAGCGGGTATTGATGCCGTAGGGACGAAGGATGTAGTGGCGAATTTAAATGATGTGGTCTTAAATTATCGACATACACCCTTGTATAAAGGTTTCAAAGGTATACCATCCTATAACAAGGAAGTCACATGGATTACCCAGCGAAAAACCTATGAAGATATTACAACAGTAGTGCCTTTAGAACAGGATAAAGCGGTAACAAGCGTAGTGGCGGTATCATTGCCAATTGAAGATTTAAGAACTCTTGTCGCTCATGCTGTTGGATATAAGGCTAGGTATAGTCTGACCAGTATGGTTGGAGAAACTCCTGTCTTTATTACCATGCAGGAAAAAGCAGGCAGGGTGGCCCGGAATAATCATCATCTATTGCTGCAGGGTGAATCGGGTACAGGTAAACAGCGTATGGCCCATGCGATTCATCAGGCAAGCGGCAGAGCCGCTGGACCTCTTATTTCTTTAAAGTGTGGTGATATATTACCGGAGGTGCTGGAAGAAGAGCTGTTTGGCAGTGGTGAATATCGAGATGAAAGCCGTCCAGGAAAATTGGAATTAGCAAATGGTGGAACTTTATTTTTGGATGAGATCGAAAAGATGCCCATGCATGTGGCAGCTCGTTTAGCAAATGCTCTAAAAACGTGTAAGGTATGCCGTTTAGGTGAAAAGGTGGAGCGTGGTTTTGATATTCGCATTATTGCTGCTTGTGATAGTGATTTAAAGCGGCTCACGGAGAAGGGGGCTTTCTTCTCCCCCTTGCACGAGATCATCTCAAAAAGCATGATTCGTATTCCTCCATTGCGGGCGAGGCGGGAAGATATTCCTCTGCTCGCAGAACATATTATTTGTGAATTAGCGGAACAACATAATATGCCAGTGAAAGAGTTGCAGAGTGAGGCAAAAGAGCTCTTAATGTCTTATGAATGGCCTGGAAATATTAAACAGCTCCAGGGGGTTGCGGAACAAGCCTTCTTTAATACAGAGGGCAATACAATTGCTCTAAAGGACATAAGTTTATTAGGTGAGACTGGTGTCAGCACGGCATGGAAAGAGGATAAGGATATATTTGTTGAGGCTTGGAAAGTTGCTGGCGGTAATATCAGCCGCTTGGCAAATATGCTGGATGTCAGCCGTGTTACACTATATCGATATTTGAAAAAGTTTGGTTTAGACAAAGAATAGTAAAGGTACAGGTGGGAATTGAATGCGACTGAGAAGAAAGCCGTGGGTGGATGCGGCATTGGAAGAATATAGTGATATTGTAGTAATAAAAGAGATACCTTTTGGTGTGCCTGAGCGGCCAGGTTCTAGCCTAGAAAAATTAAATGCACATGAACATCGGAAGGGGCAGTGGCATGAAGTTTTTGGCCGCAAAGCACCTCTTTACGTTGAATTAGGTACAGGTAAGGGGCAATTTATTAGTCAATTGGCTGAGAAAAATCCAAGAATTAATTTTATTGGCATTGAAGCGCAGCAGGATGTCTTATATTATGCAGCCCAAAAAGTGAGAGAAAAGGGACTGACCAATGTTCGTTTGCTGGTGTTTGATATTAATCACGTATTGGATATTTTTGCTCCAGGGGAAGTCGATCGGTTATATATTAATTTTTGCGATCCATGGCCGAAGGTTAGACATGCGAAGCGTCGGTTAACCCATGCAAATTTTTTAAACAAGTATCGGATTCTTTTGCCTGCTGGTGGTGAAATATTTTTTAAAACAGACAACAGACCTTTATTTGAATTTTCCTTAGAACAATTTGAGGCTTGCAATCTGCAGGTCGCTGAGGTAACATTTGATTTGCATAACAGTGATTATCAAGGCAATGTTATGACGGAATATGAAAAGAAATTTAGCGGTATGGGCACACCGATTAATCGGTGTGAAGTAAAATTCCCATAATAGTATATTATAGGATGGTAGATGAAGAGGAGACCTTCTGGGATAGTCGAAGATATGCTATCGTAGAAGGTTTCTTGCTATGTCCAAGAAAAAGGAATATAACATACATATGCTGTTGATAGTTACGTTCATGGGCTGAATAAAATTAGATTTGTATAGGAACATAGTTGCTTTTTTGTTGCTGTGACGTTAAAAAAGGTAGAAGTACAATTTAAGAGGAGGACTTTGGTTATGTATAAGGACTATCATCTTACGGCGGTTTTAACTTTAGGCTTGATGATGGCTCCGTTGGCTGGTCTGGTAGAAGCAAATCAAATCGATTACGTATCAAAACCCGTCTACAATCATAATGGAGAAATTATTGGTTCCACTCGGGGCGTAAACGCTGTAATTTCGAGGCAATGGCTGCCAGAGGGCTATCAGGTCTTGGATGTGCAGGAAGGAGATGTCAATGGTGATGGAGTCTCTGATACGGTATATCTGATTGGACATAAGCAGGAGGACTCTTCGTACTATGTGGATTCGATGAAGCTGATTGTCGAGAATGGGGCTGATCAAAAACGAACCGACGTAGTGTTGGATAAAATGGGTGGTTATCAGGCTGAATTATTATTAAGAGATTTTACTGGTGATAAGACTGTTGATGCCTTAGTGACTACTGCATCCGGCGGCAGCGGCGGCTGGTATTATAATCAGGTTGTTACATTGGGCGATAAACCATCCATTCTTTTTGGTGAGAAAGAGAACAATACAGGTTCTATATCCGGTCAATTCCTTGATGGATTTAAAGTGGAAATCAATGGCGGTGTTGGTTCAGGTGTGACGATGGATGTTAGTGATCGTACAGCCGATTATCTTCGTTTGGGTCTTTATAATGAAGAGGGAAAGCTTCAAAAGCAAATAAAGCTCATGGTGACACCTTTTGGCAGGCTGGAACCAGTTGATACGAACCATGACGACATTTACGAATTAAAAGGTATACAGCGCATCTCCGGTGCTTACAACGCTGATGGCCTTGCCAATGTGGAAACAGTGCTGTCTTACACCGGAAGTTTCTGGCAAGCACAGTCGGTCAATCTTCGCATTAATCTCCATCCCAAAATGCTGCAATCACATACTTAAACCTGGATTTAATCCCAACGATAAGTGCGACATAGCCGCTCTTAACTCTCACTGTTATAGAATGGGAGTTTTAGAGCGGTTTAGTCATCGATAAAAATAAAACTGCTAGGTTCCATTTTTTTATGACAGAATTTAAAGTTTCGGCATAGAATGTAATAAATGTGTAGTGGGATCAAAAAGGGAGAGTGTTGCTATGTCGTCGCGTCAACTCATGTCATATATGGTTCCTGAGCCCTTGGAACCACTCAACTTAGAAGAAGTAAAATTTTGGATACGGATTATGGAAGAGCATGCTTTATTTATTAAGTCGGGGCTGCCTTGTGATCAGGAAGATTTTATTGATGATGCCCAAGCTTTTTACCAGGAGTTTGAGTCTTTGCGCGTACGGGCAGAGCGATTGCAAAATGACAAGAAATTCATGGAGCTAGTGACTGACACCCAGGCCTTATTAAAAGAGTTTTATACGTTTAAGCGTGATTTATTACATCGCATGTTAGAGTGCAAGCTGGGTGGCTATAACTTTCCGTTACTTCTTGATCATATGGCACGCGAAGCCGAGTATTTTATGCGCCTGTTAGATAAAATTAAGAATGGAAAAGTGGCTTTGTCTGGGGGCGCAAGGGCACAGGAAAATGTATTTTGGCTGCGAATTATGGCAGACCATGCTAAATTTATTAGTCATTTATTAGATCCATCAGAGCGGAACCTAATTCAAACAGCCAATAGCTTTTCTCAAGAATTTGATGATCTTTATCTGCAAGGTCGTGACTTTTCTAGTATGCTGCAGGGCTATCCGGAAGTAGCTTCGTTCAAACGTTTCCTGCAGGATGTTCGTGCTGCTGTTTTGCGCATTAGAGATTTTAAACGTGCTGCTGAAGAGATGATCAGAGAGTGTCGGTTAGTCGGTTTGATCCCGGCTCTACTAGCCGATCATGTAAGACGAGAAGCCGATCATTTTCTCTTAATTTTGACAATGATGGAAAAAGGAATTATGAAGAACACAACGGCAGCATCTTTAGAATACTGTGAGCCTTCTTCGATGTCTAACCTTGCAGATCTGGAGAAATGCTCCATACCTGGTATGATGAATTCGGGGCGAGAAGAAGAGGTTTTACCAGAGCCAAAAGAAAGAGAGCCAAAAGTAGAGGAGGCACCACAAGAGAAAATCAGTAATAAAGTAAAAGGAAATAAGGAACAAAAACATAGCCATTTCGAGAGCAAAGGAAAAGCCGTGGAAGAGAAGCTAGTTCTAGAGGATATCCTGATTGAAGAAGAGGATGATACCTCTTCTACAGTACAGGTGATTGATACTAAAAATAGTGATGCTAAATATAAATGGAGTGGCAAGTGGCCCCGTCAATTAGGGAAGAAAAAGGATTGAATACTTATAGTTAACGAATAAAGACTTGGCGTTATGCCAAGTCTTTATTCGTTAACTGGATGGTTGTAGTTGTATCGAGATCCGTAGGAAGAATCGGTACAATCGCGATATAGCCTAACAATTCACGCTTTGTATCTGTAACGGATAATAGGCGGCCATTGGCTAAATCAATCATGCTAAGGTCAGCAAAAATATGGCTGGTAGCGATAGCTAACTGACTGCCAGGTACAATATGTAGGCAGGATATAGAACGATTCAGCTCAATGAGGCGGGAAATGGATGCAGTGGTAAGGTCAATCACTGTAATAGAGGCACTTTCTTCATTGACAACATAAGCAGTTTGCTCATTAGGAGAAGCTGCAATGTGGGAAGGATAAGCAGGACATGAGGTTTTATTCTTGGGGTATAAGCAGCTTTGCGACGTCATGGACGCAGGAGTTGTTTCCGTTGCCTTTATGATTGTGAAGATCATAATGCCTTCCAGGGTAAATGTTGTACTAGTAAAAGGTACTAGAATATGTTCATCGCCATGAAGAATTACGTTAGTGGGGATTCCCGGTAAAGAGTATTCCTGTAGTAACTGACCTGCAGGGCTAAAAACTGCCAGCGTACCTTGATTGTCATGTTCCCAGACGCTGTAGATAGCATCATGATCAGCAGCGAGGCCAACACAGGCAGCTTCTGCTGGATTTCCCCAGGCTGTTAGGGACATACTCGGTATGGTCAGAGAATATAATCCGCCATTTGGATCTGCTATATAGGCATAATTTCCTTTTGGTGCGAGTGTAAATTGCGTAGGAGGAGGCAGCTCTATCGGTAAGCGGTAGACGGATTTTTGTTCCAAATTTCCTACGAAGAGCGCGCCTTTCCCATTCGTTTTTACTACAGGCATATAGACTTTACTCTGGTCAGATGATAGCAGCAGCTCGGTTGGGGTGTACTCTGGCGGGTAGGGCATTTCAGCGATGATTTCTCCTTGTTGACCATCAACGAGCAGTAAAGCATGAGTCGTATCATCAATTACAACGAGTTGATAGGGTTGGATTTCCATGTAATCACCTCGGTTATCCCAATTTATAAATGCCGATTTCCTTATATAATATTCTAAAATCTCAATTTGGTTATTGGGTCTAGGGGATTAATTTTGTATAATAGGGATATTGGGTAGTGAAGGAGAAACAAAATGAAGTTATCTCAATTATGGCGGAGCAATGCTGAAGCTGTTATATGCATTTCCATGTTGTTATTTTTGATCGGTACAGTAAATATTTTCAGTGCTAGTTTTGTAGAAGCTGGCCAACAAATGGGAGATGGTTATTATTATTTAAAAAGGCATCTGATTTCCTTTAGTATTGGAATCGTGGCGATGCTGGTTATCAGCAGAATCGATTATCATCGATTCAATCGTTTTCTTTTCCCATTCATGTTATTAACAGTCGGTTTGCTAATTGCGGTACATTTTATTGGTATTGAAGTGAATGGTGCACGGCGTTGGTTAAATATTGGCTTTCAATTCCAGCCTTCGGAATTGGCAAAACTGACCGGCCTTATGATTACTGCTGGATTCTTAGGTCCGCTAATTGACCGTAAGCGCAGAATTACGCTGCTTTCTGCACCTTTCTATATTGCAGCAATATTAGGAATGATCGTATTAAAGCAGCCGGATATGGGGACGGCAGTCATTATCGTTGGTACAAGCCTTATGTTGTACATCATTGCCGGATTGCCAAAACAGCAGTTGTTAACTTTAGTGGGCGGCGGCATTGCCTTATTTATATATGCAACCTTTGCAGCCAGCTATCGGGCGGAGCGTATCGCCGCATGGATCAATCCTTGGGATTACCAATTGGGTATCGGTTATCAGACGGTACAAGGTCTGCTGGCAATTGGTTCTGGCGGATTTTGGGGAACGGGGCTTGGTATGGGATCAAGTAAATTTAACTATTTGCCGGAAGCTCATACCGATTTTGCTTTTGCTGTATTATGTCAGGAAATGGGATTTATCGGTGCTCTAGGGGTATTATGCCTTATGGGCTTATTAGCCTATTACGGTGTGCGCATTGCCTTGAAGGCTCCAGATGGATTAGGTAAATTATTGACGATGGGCAGTATTTTTTTAATCCTAGGACAGGCCATTATTAACATCTCTATGGTTTCAGGTTTATTTCCAGTAGTTGGTGTGCCACTGCCTTTTATTAGTTTCGGAGGTACATCATTAATTGTTAATTTAATGGCAATTGGTCTGATTCTGAGTGTAGGGCGTCAGGCAGATGGTGTTGTACTTCAAGATACTGCACCAGAGCCAGATGCCAGCCGCAGCACTCGTTTAAAATTAGCGAGACAAGCCAGAAACTTAAACAGAGTTAAATAATGTGAGAATGTTAAACAGGCACAAGCCTACGAACTATTAAATATTGTCTATCACTATGCAATATATTACTGAAAATGCTTTTGTATGTGTTTGTTTATCTGATAAAGTTCTACTTGTAATATCAAAATTTATAAGTTTACAGGGTGAAAATAAATAGCGCGTCTACGTTTTTTTCTGATAGTACAGAATCTGATAATCCTATTCTAAAAAAATACAATATCTATGGTGAATAGAGACGGCTGCTAAGCCGTCTCTATTCACCATCGTATAACAAAGTATAAATTTATGAAGGATGTGGGATAACATACTAGGGAGGTGAGAATGCTATGTTTGGTCTTATTCGTATAGGAGCTTACTTAGTAAGTGGATTAACAGCATGGCAATTTTTCCAAGGTGACGCAGATGGAATCAATTCATTACACAAGCAGCTGGCTCTTGATCCAGCTCGCGGCATGCTTTTCGGTGTATGTGCCGGGGTTAGTAACTATACTGGCATTGATGTCAGTCTCATTCGATTTGCCTGGGCGTTGTTAGTCTTATACCGCGGGGCGGGTATCTTATTATACATACTTGCCTTTCTGATTATGCCATCCATTGGCTAATCAGTTTTTTATAAGTATAGAAAATATAAATTTCTAAGGAAAACGTTAAACGCAGAGGATACAGAGATATACAAAGAACACAGATTGGGGGGTTATTCTCCTCCAATCTGTGTTCTTTGTGTCCTAGTAAGCGGTTTTGTGCTTGTGGTTCAAAAACGACTATGTTCTAGCATTTTTCTTATTTTAAGTCACATACAGTGACACCATTACATAAAATGTAATAAGTAGTATGAGGGGAGGATGGATCAGTGAAAAGGAATGTGGATGATGCGCAGGTTGAAGAAAAGGACGAACGAATTGAAGAAAATGATGAACGGGAAGAGCTGGAAAGGGACAATATGAATATGTGGAATATGAATGATACATGTAATTGTCAAAAGACAAGCGCAAAGATGATGTTAGCCCATGCATACGTTCCATGGCAGTGCTATGATGAAGCTTTTAGTCCTCAAGAGGCGTTAAAGAAGGGAACCTTATTCCCGAGCTTATATGGTGTATATCCGATACCAAGGTAACATTGGGAGGTGAAAGCAGTGAATTGTGAAAAGCAAATGAGTATGCTAAAGAAAATTCAAGAAATGCAATTTGTTGCTGTAGAACTTAATTTATATTTAGATACTCATCCTTGTGATGTAGAGGCGATTAATGATTTCAACTGTGCCGTTCAAATGCTAGAAAAACGTAAAAAAGCTTATCAAGATGAATTTGGACCTCTTTTAAATTTTGGATTTGGCGGATATTCTAAAGAACCATGGCAATGGGTGGAAAGTCCCTGGCCGTGGGAAATATAGATGGGGGAATTGCATAATGTGGATATATGAAAAAAGTTTACAGCACCCCGTAAAAGTAACTTGTCCTGACGTAGGTTTCGCCAAGCTAGTAGTTACCCAATATGGAGGTCCAGATGGCGAGCTAGGTGCATCCTTGCGATATTTGAACCAACGATATTCTATGCCGACAAATAAAGCAATCGCCTTATTAACGGACATTGGTACAGAAGAGTTGGCGCATATGGAAATGATCGCAGCGCTGGTATATAAACTGACTGAGGGAGCAAGTCCTAAAGACTATGAAGCAGCAGGGTGGGGAGGTCATTATGTCCAGCACAATCATGGGCTGTTTTGGACAGATGCGAATGGCGTTCCCTGGTCGGCGCAGTATATAGCTTGTCTGGGTGATCCGATAGCAGATTTAACTGAGGATATGGCAGCGGAGCAGAAGGCTCGCGTTACCTACGAACATCTCATTGAGATGACAGATGATCCTTGTGTAAAGGATATGCTGCGCTTTTTATGGCAAAGAGAAGTAGTACATTTCCAACGATTTGGTGAATGTTTGAATGATATACAGGAACATATGGGAAAGAAGAATATGTGGTGTGGGTGCACAGTAGAGAAATAAGGATGAAAATAACCGCCTTAGTGAGGAGACAATCTTCTTGCTAGGGCGATTTTGTTGAATATGACCGGCAAGAACAAAAACCGAACCAACCAGAACGTAGTGAAAAGGACCGACAAGAACGGGAACGTGCTGAGAAGAAACGACATGAACAAGAAATGAAGCGACGTCCTCATGAAACAGAAAATCAATGGCACGAAAGGCAGAAATGTGAAAAAGAACGCCATGAAATAGAATTCCGTAAAATACGGGAAAATAGATAAGATCAAATAGCAAATGAAATTGCAGCTCCTTCAAGGAGCTGCAATTTGCATAATCATTATAGTTTAGCATTTGCCTTTAAAATTAGGTGGATGGCTTTTAAAATAATTGCGTATATTCTATTTCCATTTTTCGAATCGGGATATTGCCTGTAATGGTTTTTACGTGACTATATTTCACAGCTAATCGATTGGACGGAGTTAGCGCATGAATAGTAGATAGCTGGAAGCCGCGGATACCATTATCGTAACCCCCTAGGCTGGATTTTCCTTTTGGAACAGAGTTATCGAGTAATTTTCCAATAATTAATTTAATCGTTTGCTGCTTAGTCGGGTAGTATTTCATGCCCAGAAGAAAAGCTTGATTTTCAGTGGGAGCGGAGGAATGAATCAGCTCAGTAAGCCATTCTGCTTTGCCCATGGGTGAACTGATGCTGAATCCCGAAAAATCATCAGCCTTTGTTGGTAGATTTGGTATGCGTAGATAGCTAAATAATAATCGGATACTGCCGGAATAACGAGCCCATTCCATTCCAAAAAAATTGCGGGATTGATTATCGTCAAAAAGAGCTGAATCAAGGCGGCCGCTAGACAGATGATAAGCATTGTGGCCTCTTTTATCACGAATATCAATACCCTGTAACATTCCTTCGCCAACGTTCAAGCTATTATCGAACATAGCTCCAGATGCACCCTATATAAGTCTCTTGGCTGCCGATCGTAACCGTTGTACGGGCATTCTTCCATCGTAGGCCATATTGATCAATTGCCGTTTTAGCTGAATCCGCCGCATCACCGCTATAAGACTGATGACCTAAACGCAGAAAAAGTGAGGTTCGTGCAGAGAGTGGAGCTGTTCCAGTTAGACGTATCGTCCGTTCGACAAAGTCCATATTGGCAATATTGGGATGTTTGTATTGGCGTGATTCGTATTTGACAGTTGTTTTCCCCTCCATTATCAGTTGCTGAGCTTGTGCAAGATTGGGTAAAGAGAGTAAAAAAATAAGGAGTAGGAGATAGGTCATCACTTCATTCCTTTCGATAATAATTGAATATAGTCATATGCTTCTTAGACTAATGAGTATTCTAAGAAGTAAGAGAAAAATCCTTTTTGGTTTATTTGTTTAATAGGAAAACCTATAAAGATCCCCCTCTTTTACTATATTAGGGAAGAAAAAACAATGAAAATATGCTGATGTGGATAATGGAGATTTATAGTATAATATATCATAAGAGAATGCTTGGCTTTGTAACAATATTGGGAGGCGAATATGTGATTAATATTTTGTTAGTTGGTGGCGGTAGAGGTGGCGTTGGGATTATAGAAATGGTGAGTCAAGTACCGGACATAGAAGTTGTCGGGGTTGTGGATGTAAAATCAGATGCTGTAGCAATTCAACTGGCACAAAGATTAGGAATCCGTACCTTTGCAGATGTTCGTGACGGTCTTAAAATGCCAACAGTTAATGTAGTGCTAAATATTACCGGCAATCAGAAAGTAAATCAATTAATTGAAGAACATAAATCGCCGAATGTCAAAGTGGTAGATGATTTTATTACGGGTATGTTGTACCATTTAATTAAATCTCAGGTTTTAATGAGCGAAGAATTGAATGAGAAGGTTGCTGTGTTATCACAATCCGTAAGTGAAGCTAAAAGTCATATTAATAATACTCACGAAGTGATTGATTTTATTAATAAGGTATCCCAGCAGACGAATTTACTTGGTTTAAATGCAGCGATTGAGGCAGCTCGGGCGGGCGAACATGGCAGAGGTTTTGCAGTCGTAGCCACTGAAGTCCGCAAGTTATCGGAAGATAGTGTAGAGGCAACCAAAAAGATTAATGATATCTTAGGAAATATTGAAATGTCCATGCAGCATATTATTACTGGTATTGAAGAAACGGCTGCAGTAGCAGAAAAACATACAAAAAGAGAATTAATTACAGGCGCAAGCATATAGTAAAATGAGATAGCCTTCGAGCAACCACAGCTCGCGGGCTCTTTCTTTGAATGGAGGCTAAAACTGATGAATCGTAATACCGCAAGGGTAATGCTATTATTCATGGTACTTGTTATAGGTATGGCAAATCTTATAAGCATTGGTGAGACAAAGAAGCAAGCAACACCAAAGAAGAATCCGGAAACCAAGCAATCTGTACCAGTACGATTAGGCATTGACCGGATTGATGCCTATTCACAGATTTTTGCAGGAAAACGAGTTGGTTTAATTACGAACTCTACAGGGATGAATAGTTCTTTTCAGAGTTCAGTGGATGTGCTGCATGAAAAAACAAATTTAGTCGCCTTATTTTCTCCAGAACATGGCATTCGTGGTGCTGCCGAAGCTGGGGATTCTGTGAACACCAGTGTTGATGAAAAGACAGGACTGCCCATTTATAGTTTATATGGTGCAACGAAAAAACCTACCCCGGAAATGTTGGCTGATATTGATGTATTGGCTTTTGATATACAGGATGTAGGTGCTCGTTCCTATACCTATATTTATACGATGGCTTATGCGATGCAGGCTTGCAAGGAATTGGGGAAAACTATGGTGATCTTTGATAGACCCAATCCAATTGGCGGCACTATGGTTGAAGGGAATCTTATCAAGCCCGGATTTGAATCCTTTATTGGAATGTATCCGATCCCAACAAGGCATGGCATGACGGTAGGAGAGCTGGCAAGACTATTTAATGCGGAGTTTGGTATTGGTTGTGACTTGGTGGTTATTGAAATGACAGGCTGGCAAAGAACCATGAATTTTGAAGAAACCCATTTGCCCTGGGTGATGACGTCACCTAATATCCCTACACCTGATACAGCCCTTGTCTATCCTGGAACGGGTATTTTAGGTGGTACTAATATTTCAGAAGGTGTGGGAACAACAAGACCTTTTGAGTTTGTTGGCGCACCGTGGCTTGATGCATATGAGCTGGCAGAAAAAATGACAGCATTACAGCTGCCTGGAGTGATCTTTCGTCCGGCTTACTTTACTCCAAACTTTGGATTATATCAAAATGAGGCATGTGCAGGCGTGCAGCTTCATGTGATTGATAAAAGGACATTCCTGCCTGTAAAAACAGGTATTAGCTTGCTATATACGATACAAGAAATGAGCGGTGATAAATTTTCCTTTACGCGTAATGGAAAAAATGAAAGCTCTATTGATTTGGTTACGGGTGACGACAGTGTTAGAAAAGGTACATATTCTTTAAATGAGTTATATAGTTTATGGGAAAAAGAGATGGATCAGTTTAAGACTATGTCTAAGAAATACTATTTATATTAAGTAAGCAGTCGAGAGCATCTGGTAAGAAACTTCTTCACTTTTATATTAGATCCATCTTAATACAACTGGTGTTAAAGAAAAATGGAAATAAATTACAAAAACAGTTAAGAAGAGCCTGTTATATTTCGATATATTTAATATAGAAGAAGTAAGGAGGGCGGTTCGAATGATTACTAAGGTATCAAGGGTTTATCCAATTGATTTCCAAAAGCATGACAACCCGCAATCCAGGGACGGAATGAAAAAGAAACAGCAGGAAGAGTTTAAAGACGTGTTAGCGAAAATGTTAAGCAATTCACCAATAAAGCCAGTGGGATTTAAAGGATAGGGATTTAGGCCGATTTTTTCTCTAGATTCACCTAGTCGCAGCAGGAAAATAAATTTAGTTTGAAGAAGTACTATACAAAGTTGTACAATGAGGTCAACAAAATTCAGTTGGGTTTTTAACACCAGCTGATTTTGTTGACCTTATTTGGATGAAGAAATCCTGATATGTAAGAGGAGCGTGTAAAAGATGTATTTGCGAATATTATACATCGATCGTATCGGAGTTGTTCATGATATTACCGCTATCCTAGCAAAACGTAGAATTAATATCGTATCTATGGAAGTTGAGAAGAATAAAATTTATTTGGAGTGTCAGAGCGTATCTGTGCCGCAATGCAAGGAATGCATAGCGGAACTATCTTGCATTATTGGCATACAAAGAATCGACGAGATCTCTGCCATGCCATCTAAAGAACGAGCTGAACAGCTTGATGCAATTTTAACATCTGTACATGATGGTATTTTATCTGTTAATTCTGATGGTCTTATTGCACAATACAATCCGGCAGCAGCGCGGATTTTGAATTTACCTGTGAAGAAAGCAGTAGGCAAACCCTTAGGGGCTGCCTTGTTTAAAAATCTGCTAATCCAGGAAACGCTGCAGACAGGCTGTCAGTACCATAATCGAGAGGTATATATTGATGGGGGTAATAGTTATTGTGTAGTCAGTACAATTCCTCTAAAGAATAATGATAATGAAGTTGTTGGCGTGGTTGCCTTAATTCGCGATACACAAGAAGTAAGAAGTCTAATGAACAACATGACAGCTTCCTTGCCGATGACCTTTGCGGATATTCCTTATGCTAGTGTAGTTATGGGACAAGTAGTCAACCAGGCGCGGCGATATGCTGCCAGCGATTCTACCATATTAATCCGCGGGGAAACAGGAACGGGTAAAGAACTATTTGCCAGAGCTTTGCACAGCTCATCAACGAGAGCCTCCGCCGCATTTGTACCGATTAATTGTGCTGCGATCCCTGAGACATTACTAGAAAGTGAGCTTTTTGGATACGCACGAGGGGCCTTTACAGGTGCAGCCAAGGGCGGAAAACCAGGGATGTTCGAACTAGCCAATGGTGGCACATTATTTCTAGATGAAGTAGGAGAAGTATCTGCCCACCTTCAAGTTAAACTACTGCGGGTACTGCAGGAAAAGCGGGTAAGGCGTGTGGGAAGTACGAAAGAAGTGGCTGTTGATGTACGTATTATTGCGGCAACCAACCGTAATTTAGAAGATATGGTTGCGGATAAAATTTTTCGAGAAGATTTATACTATCGTTTAAATGTAATACCTCTTTTAATACCACCCCTCAGGGAGCGCTTTGAAGACATTCAACTATTAGGAGAACTTTTTTTAAGACATTTTGCTGAGAAATTACATAATCCAGTTCAGGGTTTTTCTGCTGCTGCATTACAGCGGCTGCAGGATTATAATTGGCCAGGTAATGTACGGGAACTAAAAAATATTATTGAGAGATCAGTGAATTTAGTTGATAGAACAATGGTTCAACCAGAACATATCTTTTTGGGAAGGTTGTCTGGCTCCCAGACAGCACCGCCTACGGTGCAATTTGAAAAATATCAAACATTAGAAGAGCGCCTGGCAGAAGTGGAAGTGGTTATATTAAAAGAAACCCTTCGTCGTTTTCGCTCTTCGAGACGTATGGGAGCAGTATTAGGGTTATCCCATACGGCAGTATTAAAAAAATTACGAAAATACGACTTTTCACTGGATTGAATTGGAAATTTATGGTATTTAATTCAATAAAATGGAACCTATTCGTAACAGTGGAATCTATTGTGGAAATTAATAGTTCCGGAATAAATAGTTCTTGCTGGATTTTCGACTGACCAGCGAGGTTTTAAAATGTGACTACTTTTGAATTGAAACAAGTAAAAACCTGATATTTGTTTAGATAGAAGGGCTGATGTATCACAAAAATTCTCTGTTTGGCACGGTTTTTGCATTACTATAAGATCATAATACTAATAGTGTATTTATATATTGCTAAAATAGTATAACGAAAATGGAGGGAATTTATTATGATTATTGGCGTAGCAAAAGAGATTAAAAACAATGAAAACCGTGTGGGCCTGACTCCGGCAGGGGCAGAGGATCTTTGTAGAGCAGGGCATACTGTATTAATTGAAAAAAATGCAGGTATTGGTAGCGGCTTTTCTGATGAAAGCTATAAGCAAGTAGGAGCTACGATTATCGCTGATAAAAAAGAATTATTTGATACATCAGAAATGATTATTAAGGTGAAAGAACCGTTGACGCCAGAGTATGAATTATTTCATGAAGGTCAAATTTTGTTTACGTACTTACATTTAGCTCCCGAGCCTGAACTGACGAAGGCATTATTAGAGAAAAAGGTGATTGGTATTGCCTATGAAACCATTGTAGGCCGCAATAATTCATTGCCTTTATTATCACCAATGAGTGAAGTGGCAGGTCGTATGGCAGTACAAATTGGTGCGCAGTTCTTGGAAAAGCCTTGGGGCGGCAAAGGGATCCTTCTAGGTGGCGTACCTGGGGTAGAATCAGGTCAAGTCGTAATTGTTGGTGGTGGCATCGTAGGTACGAATGCAGCTAAGATGGCTGTTGGTATGGGTGCACGTGTTACGATTCTTGATAAATCCACAGATCGTCTTGCTTACTTAGATGATATTTTTGCTGGAAGAGTAACAACTGTTATGTCAAATAGCTATAATATTGCAAAATGGGTAAAACAAGCGGATCTTTTAGTGGGCGCTGTACTCATACCTGGAGCAAAAGCCCCTAAGCTAGTGAGCGAAGAAATGGTAAAAACCATGGAAGCTGGTTCCGTCATTGTAGATGTGGCGATTGATCAAGGCGGTTCAGTTTCAACGATTGATCGAATTACAACTCATAGCGAACCTACCTATACCAAGCACGGCGTAATCCATTATTCTGTAGCCAATATGCCAGGAGCGGTGGCTCGCACGTCCACCTTGGCCTTAACAAATTCAACATTGCCATATGCGCTGCAGATTGCTAATAAAGGCTGGAAACAAGCCCTTATTGATGATGCTGGATTAGCAAGAGGACTTAATGTTTATGATGGAAAAGTAACATTTAAGGCTGTAGCCGATGATCAGAATTTACCTTACACTCCCGTAACAACCGTATTAAGCTAAAAAGTTTGCTGATGATTAAACCTGCTCTAAGACTCCCATTTTTTATAAGTGGGAGTTAAGAGCTGCTAAGTGCGATTGCGATTCAGGTGAGTAAAACGCTAATCAAGCCCCCTTTAGTAAATCAACAAAGTAGCAAAAAGCATACTCATATCTGTGCTAAGAGTATGCTTTTTGCGTATATTATAAAACAAATTATCTGAATATATAGAATAATGGGATGATTGAATTTCCGCCATATCGGTGTATGATAGTTTATAATAAGGCCTGCATGGATTGTAAGGAGGTGGTCGTAAAATAACCTACCGTAATCCCAAGTATAATATATGAGGGGGAGAATTTGTGGAAAAAAATAATGCATTGCAGGAAGGATTGCATCGGGGATTAGAGGAACGTCATATTCAGTTAATTGCATTAGGCGGAGCGATTGGTGTAGGGTTATTTCTTGGAGCTGGTGCTGCAATAAAAGCTGCCGGTCCATCATTGATACTTGTATATTTCCTGGCTGGTATTATTATGTTCTATATTATGCGTGCCCTAGGTGAAGTAACAGTTGCTTATCCCGTTTCCGGTACCTTTAGTGCCCATTCCAATATTTTCTTAGGGCCTCTGGCTGGTTATATTACAGGATGGACGTACTGGTTTATGTGGGTTGTCACATGTATGGCAGAGATTACGGCAGTTGGGGTATATTTTTCCTTTTGGGTGCCGGAAGTGCCCCAGTGGATTCCTGCCTTGTGTGCTTTGGTTTTAATGGCATCTGTTAATTTAGTCAGTGTTCGTGCTTTTGGTGAGTTTGAGTTTTGGTTTGCTTTAATTAAAGTAGTAACGATTTTAGCGATGATTGTGGCTGGATCGGCCATGATCGCTTTTGGTGTTGCCAATCATGGGGTGGCAATCGGCATTTCCAACCTCTGGTCTAATGGCGGGTTTTTCCCTCATGGTATAGAAGGTATGATTATGGCGAGTACCATGGTAATGTTCTCCTATTTAGGCATTGAATTGATTGGTGTTACAGCCGGTGAAGCAAAAAATCCCGAAAAATCCTTACCGGCTGCGATTGATAAAGTGTTCTGGCGTATTCTCATATTTTATGTTGGTTCCTTAACGATCATAATGTCGTTATATCCCTGGAATCAAATTGGCACAATGGGCAGTCCTTTCGTTTTGACTTTCAATAAACTTGGAGTAAGGGCAGCAGCTGGCATTATCAACTTCGTAGTACTGACTGCAGCCTTGTCTTCTTGTAATAGTGGGCTGTTTAGTACAGGCAGAATGCTTTATAACTTATCATTACAAGGAAAAGCTCCAACAATGTTTAGTAAATTAAATGACCGCCATGTTCCTGTAAAAGGAATTTTGGTTTCGTCAGGTTTCTTATTGATCGGCGTAGTTCTTAATTATATGGTTCCTGCACAGGTATTTGTGTATGTTACAAGTGTTGCTACCTTTGGTGCTCTTTGGATATGGGGAATTATCTTGTTGATTCAGCTGAAGTATCGCGAGAGTTTGTCACCTGAACAAATTGCACAAATCAAATATCCGATGCCTTTTTCACCTATATCCAATTGGATCAGTTTAGCTTTCTTAGCATTCGTTGCCATAGCCATGTTCTTTAATCCAGATACTCGTGTTGCATTGTATATTGCGCCAATCTGGTTTGGACTGATCGCTGCTTCGTATTATGCGGCAGGAATGCATAAAGGTAATGGTCAACAATAGATGTATCTCTTTATAATGAAAAAACACCTGCTGAAGGTGTTTTTTTCATTACTAGTGCCTACGATAAGCTCCTTTTCTTGCAGGGAAATACTGCAAATGAGACGAATAATAAGACGTTGCAGTATTGTGTTCTTAGGAAGGGTTGATTATAAATGATGGAAAAAAACGCTGTAATTTTGCAGCAACGTATAGCTTCATTTTTAGTTTTACTATTGATGATGATTATTATCTTGGCAGTGCGCATTGGCTGGCTGCAATTCATCGACGGTGATCGTATGGCCGCAAAGGTGGCGAACCAAGTGAAAGACAGCCAGATTTTACAGACGCCTCGCGGAACGATTTATGATAGAGAAGGACGGGAGTTGGCAGTTAGCAATTTAACCAAGTCCTTATATGCAGATCCTTCTGAAATTAAAGACCCGGATATTATAGTATCGCTGTTGGCTCCGTTATTAGAAATGCAGCCTGGAGATATGAAAGAGCGATTATCTGCAGGGGGACGTTTTATTTGGATCAAGCGCATGATCGAACCTGGGGTGACAAAGCAAATAGAGGCTATTATCAAAGAATCCAATCTTAGAGGCTTGGGCTTTTTAGAAGAAAGTAAGCGGTATTATCCCAATGATAATTTAGCTGCTCACGTTTTGGGATTTGTGGGTACGGATGACGTTGGTTTAGATGGCATGGAACTGGCATTGGATAAAGTCATTAAAGGAACCTCTGTGGAACACTTCGTTGATACCGATAGCCGGGGCATACCCATTTTTAAGTCTATTTTTACATTTGCTCCACCTAAGCAGGGGAAAAATGTATACCTTACCTTAGATAGTACAATTCAATTTATTGTTGAGCAGAGCTTGGATAAGGCAATGCTGACTAATCGCCCCCAAGGGGCAACCGTGATTGTCATGAATCCCCACACGGGAGAAATACTGGCCATGGCCAATCGACCTACTTATAATCCCAATCAGTTTTATAAATATAGCATGCGGGAGTGGAAGAATCGGGCAGTGGCATATAATTATGAACCCGGATCTACCTTTAAAAGTGTTGTAGCAGCTGCTGCATTGCAGGAAGGACAGTTGTACCCCGAAGAGCGATTTATTGATAATGGCTATGTAGAAGTGTCAGGGCGGCGTATTCGAAATTGGAGTGACGAAAGTTATGGCAATGTTTCCTTTGTCGAAGTTATTGAAAAATCCATTAATACCATTTTTGTACAGATTGGTATGAGGCTGGGAGCTTATAAATTGATCGAATATGCCAAGGCCTTTGGTTTCGGCAAGGCAACGGGTATTGAATTACCCGGTGAGGAAGAAGGGTTGTTATTTAGGCCAGAAGATATGCGTGACTCTGATGTGGCGACGATGTCCATTGGGCAAAGTATTGCTGTCACACCATTGCAGCTCATTACGGCTGTATCGGCGATTGCCAATGATGGAGTACTCTTAAAGCCGTACATTATCAAAGAAGTACGAAATGTGGATGGATCTATTGAGCGTGAAGGGGTCACTCAATCGGTGCGTCAGGCGATTAGCCCCGAAACAGCTAATCGGTTAACGGGCTTAATGGAAAAGGTTGTATTGGAAGGTGGCGGTAAAAAAGCTTCTATTAAAGGATACCGTTTTGCAGGGAAAACAGGTACAGCAGAAAAGCTGCAAGATGATGGCAGTGGCTATTCTGCAGGACGTTATGTAGCCTCATTTGTTGGTTTTGGTCCAGTAGAAGATCCTCAAGTTGCAATTTTAGTTGTCCTTGATGATCCTAAAGGAAGCTATTATGGAGGTGAGATTGCAGCGCCCATTGCAGGCGAAATTTTAGGAAAAATTATGCGTCATCTTAATATTTACCCTCAAATTGCTAATGAATTTCCTGCTCCAAAAGAAAATATTCAAACGAGTTCGATGCCCTTGCCTAACATTCAAGCCCCTCCAGGAAAGGTAGTTGTACCGAATGTGGTTGGAAAGAGCATCCGTGAAGCAGGAGATGCATTAACGCAAGCAGGACTATCGATTGTTCCTGTGGGAACAGGTGTTGCGGTAAGACAAAGTATAATGGCAAATACAATTGTAGAAGCAGGAACAGAGATTAACGTTTATTTTGAAGCACGATAGGAATACTAAAACAAATAAATAAAGGGCGGCTTTAAGCCGCCCATGCATACGATTAAGGCTGTTTGTTCGCATCATATTGAGCAGTTAATGTGCCGCTAGTTGCTTGAGTGGTAGTTCCGCTCATGCCGGATTCATATTGCTCAATCATTCTGCGAACCATTTGTCCGCCCACACGTCCGCAGTCAGCGGAAGTCATGGTTGCCCAACCTTGAGAACGTACTCGATCAGCAATTCCGAGCTCACCAGCGATCTCATATTTCATGCGATCGAGTGCGCTTGCAGAGCCTGGGTTAACAGGTTTGTTACTTCTGGCCATTGATAATCACCTCCTTGTGTTGGTGTAATCATAGTATCAGCGAAATAGAAAGTGATTATTCGAGTTTATATTATGTAAATAGTTCCAATCGTAATAAACATTGAATGTGAATCATTGAACTTATTGCTATGGCAGGAAATCATTCTTTCATGACGAATTAACTGTATGAAAATGGTAAACGTGGAGTGAAGTATATGCATGAAATGTCCATTGCTCAAGGAATATTGGACATAGTATTAAAAACTGCTGCAGAGCATAATGCGGTAAAGATAAGTTGCATTAAACTGCTAATTGGCCAGATGACTCAAGTTGAGCCTGAATCTCTTAAATTTGGTTTTGCGGCTTTAGCTGCAAATACAATAGCTGATGGCGCAGTGGTAGATATTACGATTGTACCTCTGGTTGGCAAATGCAATAGCTGTGGGCAGCAATTTACAGTGGAACGATATTCTTTCCTATGTCCCCTATGCCACTCCGCTAATATTCTAGTGGTATCGGGCCGAGAGTTAGCAGTTGATTATCTGGAGGTAGAATAAAGTGCAAATAAAAGTGATGACTAATATTTTAGAGAGAAATGATCAGGTTGCTGCTGCATTGCAGAAACGATTTGAAAAAGCAGGTATTTTTGTATTAAATTTACTAGGGTCACCTGGTTGTGGCAAAACGTCTTTATTAGAAAAAACCATTAAAGCATTAAAAGAAACACTTTCAATCGCTGTTATTGAAGGTGATTTATTTACGGCGAAGGATGCCGAGCGTATTGAACAGTATGGCGTACCTGTGGTGCAGATTAATACAGGCGGTGGCTGTCATCTAGATGCGAATATGATTCAAGGCGTGCTTGACTGTCTTGACCTTGGGGAACTTGATATTATTGTTATCGAAAATGTAGGAAATCTGGTTTGTCCGGCGGAATTCAATATTGGTGAGGACTGTAAAGTAACGGTTCTTAGTATTACAGAAGGTGACGATAAACCTTTAAAGTATCCATTAATTTTTAAACAAGCCAGCGCTGTTATTTTAAATAAGGTAGATTTACTGCCATATACTAATTTTGACCTAAAAGCTGCAGAAAAAGACATTACTGCTATTCATCCTGGAGTTACCCTATTGCCAGTTTCATGCCAGACTGGTGAAGGACTTGAAGCTTGGTTCAATTGGCTTATTAAACAAGTGCAAATTAAAAAAGGCAAGGAGAGCAAGTGATGTTTAATCTGCAAAAGCTGGCACAAGAAATTGAACGTGTACGCGTACATCTTCATGAATTGGTAGAAAAAAAATCAGGTAATTTAATAGACCCAGAAGTTGCAGAAGTCAGTATTCAATTAGATAAATTAATTGTAGAATATGAGAGAGTAAAAATGCAGCACGTAAGACGATGAGCGTATTTCATAGGTACAAAGCCCCGAATTAACGTCTCTTTGTCACCTATTTTTTTGCTAGGAGGTTAGATATGTTTAATCGACCTGTATGGGCAGAGATTGATTTAACAGCCATTGCTCATAATGTAACCGAAATCAGAAAAGCAACAAACCGTGATGCAAAAGTTTGTGCCGTTGTTAAGGCTGACGGGTATGGGCATGGAGCGGTAGCTGTTGCACGGACTGCATTACAGGCGGGAGCAGACCGTTTGGCCGTAGCGATTGTCAATGAAGCAGTGGAATTAAGAAATGCAGGGTTTGAAGTGCCCATTTTGGTGTTAGGGTATACGCCAGTTTGTCAGGCTGATCTAGTGGTCAAGAATAATATTACGCAAACGATATTTTCTCTTGAATCAGCACAGGCTTTATCAGCGGCGGCCATATCAGCAGGTAAAACAGCTAAAGTACATCTTAAAATCGATACGGGCATGGCTAGAGTCGGCGTTAGCCCAACTGATGCAGGCGTTTTTGCAGCAGCAGTAGCCGCTTTGCCGGGAGTTGAAATCGAGGGCGTATATTCTCATTTTGCTACTTCTGATAGCTGGGACAAGGCCTTTACCTATGAGCAATACCGGCATTTCTTAGAAGCTATTGAATACATTAAGGGACAAGGCATTCACATACCCATCCGCCATATTGCCAATAGTGCAGCGTTATTAGAATTGCCCGAGATGCATCTGGATATGGTACGGCCTGGCATTATTCTGTACGGGTTATGGCCTTCAAATGAAGTAAAAAAGAGTTTGCTGCTTAAACCAGCGATGAAGTTTAAAGCTCAAGTCGGCTTTGTCAAGGATGTACCGCCTAACTCGTCTATAAGCTATGGAAGGACTTATTATACGGATCAAAAGAGTAGAATTGCCACTCTGCCCGTAGGCTATGCAGATGGTTGGTCTCGTTTGCTGGCGGGTAAGACGCAAGTATTGATTCATGGTCAGCGGGCCCCTATCGTCGGACGAGTCTGTATGGATCAGTGTATGGTTGATGTCAGCCATATTCCTGATGTTACCATTGATGATGAGGTGCTTTTATTTGGCGGAGCTGAATTGCCAGTGGAGGAAATTGCTCAGATCATGGGAACGATTAATTATGAGATCGTATGCATGGTAGGAAAAAGAGTGCCTAGGTATTATATCAGCAAGACTTCTTAAAGAGCATCTATATACAATGCAGTAAAAAACTTGATAGGGATAACAGGTAGTATCAGACCCACTCCACCTTTATAGCTGGTGAGAGTGGGTCTTTTCTACTCTTTGCTTGAATGCTTGTCAGGAAAATTCGTCAATTGTAAGTCTTTTGGTGGGAAGGTAGGAAATTAATAGAATATGTCGAATATACTTCTAGAAATCAGTTGGAGGTGTTGGTGTGGTTGGTGAGAAAGATTGGGAGTTGTTTAAGCAAAAGTTTAATGCAAAATCAAGCATTAACCTTAATGATTATAAACCGGCTCAGATGCAGCGACGGATTAATAATTTAATGACTCGGTATGGTGTGAATACATATGTAGATTTTTTTAACTTATTGGATAAAGATGCGAAGATGTACAAGGAATTTGTTGATTATATGACAATCAATGTAACAGAATTTTTCCGAACACCAGAAAAATTCTCTGAGCTGGAAAGCAAAGTGCTGCCAGATTTATTAGCACAAAGTCCTAAACTTAATATTTGGAGTGCTGGCTGTTCTGTTGGCGCTGAGCCATATTCCTTAGCAATGATCTTAAAGGATATAACGCCAAATGTAAAACATCGAATTTTAGCTACAGATTTGGATGTAGAAATGCTGGCAAAAGCCAAAAGTGGTATATATACCAATACTGAGTTCAAGAATATTTCTACTGGCAGAGCTTCTAAATATTTTAAACAAGCTGGTACTACATATACGATTGATGAAGATATCCGTTCTCGGGTAGAATTTAAACGTCACAATTTATTGCTGGATAAATTTGATACCGGATTCGATTTAATTTTATGTAGAAATGTAGTTATTTATTTTACCGAAGAGGCAAAAGATGGCTTATATCGAAGATTTTTAGGTGCTCTTAAGCCCGGTGGTGTATTATTTGTAGGTGGCACAGAAGCCATCCTAAATTTCCGTGATATTGGCTTTAGCCAATACATGCCATTTTTTTATCGTAGACCTCTATAAAGCAAACGAGATCAGTTAGAGTTAGAGTGCTCCCCAGCTGGATAACAAACGAAAGGTACGCAATAAATATTGCAGTAAGATTTTACTATTCGTGCGTTCTTCTATGGTTTGGCCCGATGTAATGTCTACGGTTTTTATTGCTTGCTCATGAACAAGAAAGACAATTTCACCAATCTTTTGCCCCTGATATACAGGGGCTTTTATTTGTTCTGGTAGATTAACATAGACGGTAACATGCTCATAATCTGCGGTTGGCACTACTACACT
Source organism: Pelosinus baikalensis (assembly GCF_020819555.1). NCBI lineage: Bacteria > Bacillati > Bacillota > Negativicutes > Selenomonadales > Sporomusaceae > Pelosinus > Pelosinus baikalensis. Next base: position 41,363 of record NZ_JAJHJB010000008.1, on the reverse strand, counting down.
TGCATTATTACTCACTACCGCATCGATCAGAGGTCCAAGGCCTCTTTCTACAGGAATCGATCCTAAAATATCACCTTTAACAGCATATTCATATAGTTCAAAGGCATCAAAGCCGTATTTTAATAATTTCATGGAGTCATACCAGCGGGAATGATCATGAAGTACAACCGCAATTAATTTCTGATTTCCCCGGGTAGCGCTGGAAATTAGGCAAGGGCCCGCCTGATTGGTGGTTCCTGTTTTGACCCCATCCGCCTCTTCCAATAACCATAATAGTTTATTGGTATTTTTGAGACTTTGATCATGTTCTTTGCCTTTTCGATCGAGCCATTCAATATTCGTTTCTTTCGTGTTCACAATCATAGAAAAAGTCGGATTGGTTAACGCATATCTGGCAATCCAGGCTAAGTCAAAGGCTGTAGAATAATGGTTGACAGCAGTCAGACCATGGGGATTGACAAAATTGCTATTGGCAGCATCCAATGATTGGGCCTTATCATTCATAAGCATAACGAAATTTTCGACAGAACCAGCCAAATGCTCCGCAATCGCCACGGCTGCATCATTGCCTGAACGCATCAAAAGACCGATCACTAGCTCCCGCATGGAAATGAGCTGCCCCGTACTTAAATGCATGGAAGAACCTGTTGTATTGGCAGCTCGAGCGCTGACCTTTACCTCTTCATCTAGTCGTCCGCTTTCAATAGCAATGATGGCTGTTAGTACTTTTGTGGTACTGGCAGGAGCATTGCGAATATGACTATTCTTTTCAAAGAGAATTTGCCCTGTTTTTGCATCTATTAAGATGGCTGCTTGAGCCTCAATTTTTGGTGGTGAGCTATTGGCAATGGGTGTAGCTAAAGTAAAGAAAAGGCAAAATAGGAGTATGACGTTACGAGCAAATGATATCCACATATGCATCCTCCTCGTGAATGGCTTTTATAGTATATTGCGGTTATGGCATAATCATGCAAAAACATAAAGCATATCTTTCTAGCCTTTTGCGTAATATCCACTGAGGTAGTGATAGGAGGTAAGGATGATATGAAACGAGGAAGTTTAGTTTTCGCAGGCGTAATAGGAATTATTTTTTCTGCTGCTATAATGGTAGACGGAGTTGTAGAGGATAATGATAAAGCAATACGAAAAGTTCCCACGACTCATAAAGTTGTGGCACTGACCGTGGACGATGGTCCACACAATATGATGACACCGCAGCTATTAGCAGTTCTTAAAGAAAAAAATGCAAAAGTAACATTTTTTGTTCTAGGCGAACATGCTGCTGCTCATCCGGAAATAGTAGCACAGGAGGTAGCTGATGGACATGAAGTGGCCTCCCATGCTTATAAGCATAGGTTTTTATCCAAAATAAGTAAGGAAGAAATGGTTGAAGAATTCGACAAGGCTGAAAAGGCAATTATGGCAGCTGCTCCGAAACCTGTATTGTTTCGTCCTCCTGGCGGAGCCTACAATGATGCTGTAGTGGCAGAAGCAGAGCTGCGTGGCTATACGACGATCTTATGGTCAGTGGACCCTGGTGATTGGCGGCGGCCTAGTGTATCTTCTGTTGTTGAGAACGTAATGAATCATGTAAAGCCTGGCAGCATTGTGTTATTGCATGACGGTCAGTATCCGCTGCCTACACCAGAGGCCCTTGGTATTATAATTGATAGACTTCGTGAGCAAGGTTACAGCATTGTTACAGTCAGTGAGCTATTGCAGTATTACGAAGTTCGTAATTAGAATGTGCTCAGCCTTTAGAGTAGAGCTTATTCAGAGTGTTGATAGGGTTCTAGATTCTGCCAGTGAGATTTGATAAGCTGATCAAACCTTACCATTGTAGCAGTGCGTTCGTTGCGCAGGCCTTGAATCGAGCTTAACAGATTTTGATTAAAAGCATAGACTTTATGCTTGGGTACAAGAAGGGGAGCAGAGTATTCTCGCAACTTTGTAGCTACTTTCATATTTACCTTAAGCTGTTTAATAACGACTCCCGGCTCTAATAAATCAGAGCCATCATAGCGATAAATAAGACAATTGGGCTGAATGCGGTCGATTACATTTTTGCATTCCCCGTCCATAACAATATCTGCATTGCAATCCGGGCAGTTTTTTGCCTGTGTGGTCATCCAAGTATGACAATTGGAACAAATCATTCCATCCATGTATACACCTCCTAGGACTAGTTTGTCCAATCATAGATGGAAATATGAAATAAATCGGCCAGGAACTAGTACCTCATCTGTGTTAAAAAAACTGCTAAAGTAGCGCATTAATCTCCTAAAGGGAAGGTTATATCCTGGAAATAGAGAATAAGAAAAGTATTAAAAACGTCTTTATGGTCATGAAAGGAGATGCAGATATGATTTGGAATCAACAAGTAGAAACCTTGTCTCGTACGGATATGACAGCATGGCAATCTTATAAACTAACAAAAATAATAGAGCGAGTATATGAAAAAAGTATCTTATACCAAATTCGCATGAAAGAATGTGGGCTGCTGCCAGAAAATATTACAAATCTGGATGATCTGAAAAAACTTCCTGTTACTACGAAACAGGATATAGCAGCTAATTATCCTTATGGACTATTAACGATGCCAGTGAGTGGTGTTGCCTATATTCATAAAACGCTAGAGGCTCAAGACCATATTGCAGTGAGTTACACCCGAAATGATATGGCTATGTGGAGTGAATTAATGTCCCGTATACTGGTTGCTGGAGGGATGAATATGACCTCCGTTTTTCAATGGGTGGGTACTGCGAAAGAAAATGCACCCAGCTTAGGGGTGCATTTTGGAATACAGCAAATTGGCTCAACCTTACTGTCTGACAGTAGGAGCAATATGCTCGCACAGATACATTTCATCGAGGATTTTGGTATTACTTCTATATTTTCTGCTGCTTCACATCTGCTCCAGCTTGCACAAGAAGCCGGTATAAATGGGTATAAGCCTGCAGAATTACCATTGCAGAATATTTTCTGTGATAGTAATCTTGTATTCCAAAGTCAAGGTGAGAAAATTCAACAGATTTATGGAAAAAAACCAATCCAAGTTTATGGCATGTATGACATTTGGGGAATGGGGATTGCAGGAGAGTGCCATTGTGATGCTGGTTTGCATGTTCAAGAGGATTGTTTTTATCCTGAGATTCTACATCCTATAAGTGGACAAGTTCTGCCCATCGGAGAAATCGGTGAATTGGTTCTTACCAGCCTGACATTGGAGGCGATGCCTCTTTTGCGTTTTACTACGGGCATATTGTGTAGTTTAGAAGACAGCCCATGTGCTTGTGGACGGACGTTGATACGAATAAGAAAAGAAACAGAAAAAAATGATCTTTATCCATGTGAATAAAGATGGTAAGTCTACACCTCATGTCGTAGTAGTAAAACCTACGGAAGCAGAAGATATTGAATTAGAAGAAAGAGCGAAGGCTTTACTGAAAAAATAATATGTACAAAGGGTTTTGAGATTTCTCATCTCAGAACCCTTTGTACATTTATTTTTTAATAGTAATCGCCACTATCACGATATTGCTTTACAATATCAATGAGATGATTACTTTCTGTATGTTTTCCTAACAGTTCAAAAAAATGATGGGAATCTTCAAAACTAACACTCCAGGAAAAGGCCCCATCTGCAGTGTAATAAGCAAAAATGATTTCTTGCTCTAGATCTTCTGGTATAATACCATCACCATCAGTGACTAAGGCGTAATCGCCATTATTTAGTGTTTCATAAAGAAGAGCAGTACAGCCATCTTCATTTTCTGTTTCATAAAAGCCGAAAGGTTCATAAAAATCTAATACTGTGTTGTCACTCATTTTAAATCATCCTTTTATTATTAGTAGTAAGAGTATAACCAATTGTTAGTATTGGTATCTATGTATCCAGGAAAAATTGCTGGACAAAGCAACTAGGATTTTAGATGGTGTTAGAATTCCAACTAAAATCAAGTCTTCTTTATCTTAAAATAGTAAGGCGCATTTGACAAGTAATTTTTGAGATAATCTTAGAGGTGTGATAAACTTTTCAATAAACAATGCATGAAAAAAATTGTATAATTTCGTTGTAAGGTACAGGAGTTGATCGATATGAAAATTTTAGTGGATGCAGATGCTTGTCCTAAAAATGCATTACAAATTTGCATGGAATTGGGACGCAAATACCATATCCCTGTCTGGACGGTAGCTAGTTTTAATCACATGATTGTATCGGATCATCATGTGGTAGTGGGCGATGGTTCTCAGGAAGCTGATATTAAGGTCCTGAATCTGACACAAGCTAAGGATATAATTGTGACCCAGGACTGGGGGCTCGCAGCAATGGTCCTGGGGAAAAAAGCGTATTGCTTAAGTCCGGTAGGGAGAATATTTTCGAATGATAATATTGAATTTTTGCTGGAGGAACGAGAAGTTAAAGCCAAATTGCGTCGTGGAGGCGGCCGAACGAAAGGTCCCAATAAACGAACGGCAGAAGAAGATAAACGATTTTATCACTCGTTGGAAGAATTGTTAGCTGACGCAGCTAGCTTGGATAATCCCCTGCAATGATGATTTGAGACTGAGGATTGCAAATTTTGGTAATGGGAATCAGAGTTTATAAGTTTTGTAAGTAAAAAAACATAAGAAATTATGAACCACAAAGGCACAATGCCGCTGATGCGGCACACAAAGGAGTGCACAAAAAAATATAAATAAAATCCTTTGTGTCCTTTGCGTCTTTGTGGTTCGTTTTATATTTTTTAAAAGGGGATATAAGGGAGTTACTATAGATTGAGGTGTATAGGATGTTATCTTTTTATTTAACGGTCAGTAGCTATGGTGAGGCGGAAATTGAGATTCAAAAATCACGATTTATTGCTTATGTACAACGTGCAGAACAGGAAGAGGCTGCAGTCGCTTTTATAGAGAAAATTAAGAAAAAGCACTGGAATGCCACTCATAACTGTTCTGCATATGTAATAGGAGGGAATGATCAGTGGCAAAAAGCAGATGATGATGGTGAACCGTCAGGTACGGCTGGTAAACCAATTTTAGAGATCATCAAGAAGAATCAATTAAAAGATACGGTGATTGTCGTTACACGCTATTTTGGCGGCATTAAGCTGGGGGCGGGAGGTCTCATTCGTGCCTATGGCAAGAGTGCCAGCGCAGGTTTAAAAGCCGTAGGAATTACCCAGCGGCAAAATCATACACGCATTGGGGTAGAGATTGACTATACTTTTTTGGGAATGCTGGAAAATCAGCTTAGGCTGCAAGGTTATCAAATTGAGGATAAAATATTTACCGATACAATACGATTGATTGTATTAGAAAAAGTGGGGCAAGAAGAAATTCTGGAACAAAAGGTTATCGATTGGACGGCAGGTCAAGTGACATTAACCCGTGAAGGAGAAGTCTATGTGGAGACGCTTGTTACTTGTCAGGAGTAGGTAATATTATTTTGTAGGAATTTTTTATGTGTATCACGAAGAAGGTAGAAAATAGCGGTAGGAGGTCGGATTGTGCGGTTTTTACATACTTCAGATTGGCATTTAGGTAGGTTGTTCCATGGGATTCATTTGACGAATGATCAGGCCCATGTACTGGATCAGTTTCTAGCTTTAGTACGTGAGAGTAAACCAGATGGGATTATTATTGCCGGAGATATTTATGATCGTGCTGTGCCGCCTATTGAGGCAGTAGAATTATTAAACCAATTAATCTCGCAGATTTTAGTAGACTACAAGGTGCCTACGATTATGATTGCAGGTAATCATGATAGTGCAGAACGTCTAGGATTTGGCAGTCGTCTATTAGCGGCTCAAGGGCTGTATGTAGCAGGGGCATTAAGTCGGGAAATAGAACCTATTATTTTATATGATGAGCATGGACCGGTGTACTTTGCTCCGCTTACCTATGGGGAGCCTGCATTCGTTCGCGAACGTCTTTCTTGTCCTGATGTTTCAAATCACGAACAAGCAATAGAGGCTATGGTGCAGCATGTAATAAGAAAAATTCCAAATAAAGCACGTTCAGTTGCTATTGCTCATGCTTTTATTGCGGGGGGCATGGAGAGTGAATCGGAGCGTCCTTTATCTATAGGCGGCAGTAGTATGGTAAATGGGGCTGTATTTCATCCTTTTTGCTATACAGCTTTAGGGCATTTACATAATTCTCAGCAGGCAGGAAATCCAAGCATTCATTATAGCGGATCACTGCTGAAATACTCTTTTGCAGAAGCTTCTCAGCGAAAAGGTATTCATTTGATCGAAATGGATAAAGTCGGGGGCATCACCGTTGAGAGAATTCCCTTATCTCCTCGTCGCGACGTTCGTTGTATAAAAGGCTATTTTAAAGATATCCTGGATCATTCCATTGATGAAGGGAATCAGCAGGATTATGTATCGGTAACGCTGCTAGATGAAATGCCAATCTTAGATGCCATGGGGAAACTGCGTGAGAAATATCTTAATGTACTGCAGATCGAAAGTCCGCGTTTTTTGAAAAAGGGTGTGCTGAGCGGCTTGCCTAAGGATCATCGTAAGCTTAGTGAAAAAGAACTATTTGCGGCCTTTTATCATCAGATGACTGGAGAAAATATGACACAGGAGCAGCAGATGCACTTAGTTAATGTGATCGAAACCGTATACCGTGAGGAACGGGAGGCGATTCTATGAGACCATTATGTTTAACTATGACGGCTTTTGGCCCCTATGCGCAACAGCAAAAACTTGATTTTAGGGAATTGCAGGATCGGACATTTTTCTTGATTCATGGCCCCACAGGATCAGGAAAAACGACAATTTTAGATGGTATGTGCTTTGCCTTGTTTGGTGATGCCAGCGGCACGCAGCGTGAAGGAAAATCCATGCGCAGCGATCATGCCGATAGTGCTGTAATTACAGAAGTGATTTTTGATTTTGCGATTGGCGAAGCTTGTTATCAAGTAAAACGAATTCCAGAGCAGGAGCGGCCTAAGAAACGGGGAGAAGGCACCACCACCATGCTGGCACAAGCTGAATTGTGGAGTATGCCTTTAGTGGGTGAACCCATTTTGCTGGCAGCGAAATGGCTGGACGTTACGAAGCAGATTGAAACACTGCTGGGCTTTAAGAGCAGCCAATTTCGTCAAGTTGTGCTGCTGCCTCAAGGTGAATTTCGTAAATTATTAACTGCTAACTCCAATGAACGGCAAGAAATTATGCAGGCATTATTTAAAACAGACCTATATCAAAGGATTGAGGAAAAATTAAAGGACAAGGCTCTACTGCTAAAAAAGGTGAGTGAAGAACAGAGCAAACAGCGTCAGTGGATTTTGCAGGAAGCCGGCGTAGCGCAAGATTATGAACTGCTGGATTCTATACAGCAAAATGAAAGGGAAGTAGAAAACGTACTCGTTCAGATCAAAAGTATCAGTGAAGAATTAAAAAGTGCTCAACAGGCTGTGAACCAAGGGGCAATCATACAGGGAAAAATTCAGGAAAAACAAAAAGCAGAGCAATTATTTGCGACGCTTATCGAGCAAAAGCCGATCATCGAAGAAGAACGAGCAGGTCTCCTGCAGGCAACGGCGGCAATGGGCTTGTTCGATGCAGAAAAGAATCGATCGAACTATGCTCAGGATGTACTGTCGTTGGAAGAGAACTGTAAGACTTATAAGGCTGAGCTGGATATTGAGATGCAGAAGCTAAAAGAGGCGCAGCAGCGGTTTGAAATAGAAGCTGCTAAAGACGAAGAGCGGGAAATGCTGGTTCGGCAAATAATCCATTTACAGCAGATTGAGGATAAAATAAAACTACTGGAAAAAGCCTTAGAAACAGCAACGATAAGAAAAAGTGAACTGCAGCAGGCAGCAAAGAAAAAAGATGCTATTGAACTCGAATATACGAAGATACAAGAAAAGATGGACCATATCATTCAAGAAGAACAGAAAGTTGTTCAACTTGCGTTAGAAGTGGGCAGCAGGGAAGTACAATGGCAGCATGCCCAAGGATTGCTTACGAAAAGTAGACTTCTAGAGGAACATAGGAAAAAATTTACCCAGCTAGAACAGCAAGTTTCTGCTTCGGGCCTGAATTTAGCAGAGCTTGAGAAAAACTATGCGGCTGCTAAAAGCAGTCTCACCACATTGCAGCATGAATGGATGCAAGGGCAGGCAGCTTTCATGGCAAGTACCTTGACAGCAGGAGAGAGCTGCCCTGTCTGTGGTTCAGCGGATCATCCTAAGCTGGCCGCTCCTAGAGGAATCATGCCGAATGAAAGTCAGTTGAAAACGGCTCAAAAGCAGTTCGAACTTCTGGAACAAGAAAGAGATACTTGCCGCAGTCAGCACAGTTTGCTGCAAACCGAGAGGGATACATGGAAAAAACGGATTGCCGATCTTGCTGGGGAACTTAAAGAGCAAGCTGCATTACCTTTGCTAGAGTTAGATCTAAAAGTTCAGACTCTGCGTCAAAAGTATGAGCAAGCCTTGGTTGGAGAACAGCAGGTCAGGAATGTGACTAAGCAGTTGGAGCAGTTAAGGAAACAACAAGAGGACCTGCATAAGGAATTCGTTCAGGTGCAAGAAGCGTGGCGTCAGGCAGAACAGTCTTTTACAGCCGCAGAAACCATAGTGGCAGAAAGACGTTTTGCGATACCCGAGGAACTGCAAGGGATGGGGAAATTGGCAGCAGCCCTAAAAAGTACCCAGAATAAGCAAGAGCAATATAAAGCAGCCTGGGAACAAGCTCAGCATCATGTGCAGCAGGGAAAACAGCTGGTAACCCAGAAGGTGACACTCTTGGAAAATACCAAATATCGCTTAAAAGACAGCAAGATAAAATACGAAGAGGAACAAAACTATTTTGTAAAACGAGTAGCAGCAGCTGGATTTATGGATCAGCAAGACTATGAGAATGCGAAAAAGAGTCCAGAGAGTATGAGCCTTACTGCAAAGAAAATTGCTGCCTTTGATTCGGAATTTAGTAAAGCTACTCTGTTCCTGGAACAGGCTGCCCAGGCAGCGGAAAATCTGGAATTACCGGATATGCTGGGGTTGCAGCAAGTAGTTACAACTATGCAAAATCGATATAATGATATGTTTGCTGCACACACGAATCTAGAGGCACTTCTAAAACGTCAGCAAGCTTGGTTGAAAAAGATCAATCAAGTGGATGAAGCCTTAGGGACATTAGAAGCCCAATATGCTGTGGCAGGACGTTTGGCAGAAGTGGCTAATGGCAGCAATGAGCACAAATTAACGCTGCAGCGATTTGTTTTAGGAACGTTATTAGAAAATGTAATTGTGGCAGCGAATGAACGTTTAAAAATGATGAGCCGCAGCCGTTATTCCCTGCAGCGAACCCTGGAGCGAGCCAGAAAAAACGCTGCTGGTGGTTTGGATCTAGAGGTTTTTGACAACTATACAGGCATTGCCAGAGGCGTGGGGACCTTATCTGGGGGTGAGACCTTTTTAGCATCTTTGTCATTAGCCTTAGGTTTAGCTGATGTTGTTCAGTCCTATGCAGGCGGCATACATTTAGATACAATCTTAGTAGATGAGGGCTTTGGTACTCTTGATCCAGAATCCTTAGACTTTGCTATCAAGGCTTTAATCGATTTGCAGCAGGGGGGGCGACTGGTGGGGATTATTTCTCACGTTCCTGAACTAAAGGAAAGAATAGATGCCCGCTTAGAAGTTATGGCAACAGAAAGAGGCAGCACAGCCTGTTTTAAAATTGGTTAATTTATATAGATTTTGGTTATTTTATCTATATACTGTAGTTGTATGTTTGCTATAAGCAGGAAAAGGGCGATAAATGACGAAATGTGTATAAATAAAAAGATAATCGAGAAGGGGTTTCAAGGATGACGACAAATACGACAATATCTTCAAACTTTATTGAAAATATTATTAATGAAGATTTGAAGAACAATAAAAATAATAAGAGGGTACATACCCGTTTTCCACCAGAACCCAATGGGTATCTGCATATTGGTCATGCAAAGTCCATCTGTCTTAATTTTGGGATTGCTCAGGATTATAACGGCTTATGTAATTTGCGCTTTGATGATACCAATCCAAGTAAAGAAGAAGTTGAATATGTTGAATCCATTCAAGAAGATGTAAAATGGCTGGGATTTGATTGGGACGATCGTATGTTTTATGCTTCTGACTATTTTGAACAGCTTTATGAATGTGCTGTTCAATTGATAAAATCAGAAAAGGCCTATGTTTGTGACTTGAATCCCCAGGAAATGCGGGAATACCGGGGGACTTTGACTGAACCAGGAAAAAACAGTCCTTATCGCAGTCGTTCGATAGCAGAAAATCTAGAATTATTTGATGGTATGAGAGCTGGAAAATTTGCCGATGGATCTAGGGTATTGCGAGCAAAAATTGATATGGCATCGCCAAATGTAAATTTGCGTGATCCTATTTTATATCGTATTATGCGAGCCGAACATCATCGTACAGGTAATACCTGGTGCATATATCCTATGTATGATTTTGCTCATCCTATTTCCGATGCCTTAGAAGGAATTACTCATTCTATTTGTACCTTGGAGTTTGAAGATCATCGTCCATTATATGATTGGCTGATTTCTTCTCTTGAGATGGAAAACCGTCCTCAACAGATTGAATTTGCACGGTTGAATGTTACCAATCTGGTAATGAGCAAAAGAAAACTTAGGATGCTAGTGGAAGAAGGTTTGGTGGATGGCTGGGATGATCCGCGGATGCCAACGATTTCTGGACTGCGCCGTCGTGGTTATACGCCGGAAGCTATTCGTGATTTTTGTGAACGCATTGGCGTAGCCAAAAGCAATAGTACTGTAGATATTGCGATGCTGGAACATTGTATCAGAGAAGATCTAAACAGCAAGGCTTTGCGAGCGATGGCAGTGCTGCGTCCATTGAAAGTAGTCATTACCAATTACCCTGAGGGACAAGTAGAGGAACTGGAAACGGAGAATAATCCAGAGCAGCCTGATATGGGCAATCGTAGTATTCCTTTCTCACGGGAGATCTATATTGAGCAGGATGATTTCATGGAAATTCCAATTAAGAAATTCTTCCGTTTGGCTCCCGGACAGGAAGTGCGTCTAAAAAATGCTTATTTTATCAAATGCGAAGAAGTGATTAAAGACCCGGAAACTGGTGAAGTGATAGAATTACGTTGTACTTATGATCCTGAAACCAAAAGTGGTACAGGAACAGCAACTCGCAAAGTGAAAGGGACGCTGCACTGGGTATCTGCTGCCCAGGCTGTTAAGGCTGAAGTGCGATTGTTTGATTATTTACTTGCAGAAGAAGAGACCGATCAAGGTGAAAAAGACTTCAAAGATGATATCAATCCCAATTCTTTAGAGAAACTTACATCTTGCATGTTAGAACCTAGCTTACTTCAAGCTACGCCTGATCAGCGTTACCAATTCATCCGCAACGGCTACTTCTGTTTGGATGCGAAGGATTCTACGGCAGAATTACCTGTTTTTAATCGTATTGTAGGATTGCGCGATTCCTGGGCAAAAGCGCAAAAAGCGTAAAAGATAAAGAGCTCGTCAACGAAGTGGCGGGCTCTTTATCTTTTGTCTTACCATAGTTTTCTTTGAAGTTCACATCATCCCCAGACCATGTAATACATGCAGCAACCAAAGGGAAACTGCAATGAAGAGAAAAGCAAAAAATCCCAATTGAAGTTCCACCATGTTATGAACTCCTTTTCTTTGTAGTTTTTTATAAATTGGAATGACTTATATACTTAGTGTTATTTTGTCCCGGAAATTTAAAAATGTACATTTTTTTGTTTTCACAAAAGAAACCCTATTCCGAACATAATAGGAATAGGGTTTCTATAAAGTAAAAACAGGGAGACTGCGTGTCTATTAGTTTTGCTGATTAGTTACAGTAGCACTACTATTGCTATTCGTTACAGTAGAAGCGTTGCCTGCGTTCAATCCCACAGCAGCGTTAGAGCTAAGACGATCTTCAATATTGGAAATATGCTGCTTCATATCTTGAGACATTTGGGTAAACATTTGTTGAGCCGTTTGGTCCTCAGTAGATGTGGCAAAAGATGCATAGGTTCCTTTAGCTGATTCAGCGGCAGCTAAAGCCTTTTCTAAATCCTTTTGTACAGTCATAAGATTACCTCCAGCATCCTTTTGTGGATGAGTTATCTGTTAGTATTCTTCCTGATTTTTGGTGTTTTATTACAGGATAATACTGGTATGGATATTTTCTATATTTAAATCGTTTACTGAAGTAAAAAAATATTGGATTTCTTCAACTTAGATAGCTGCAGTACTTTGTTCTTGAATGATCTCGGATCACGACTGTTCTTAAATGGGAATAAAGGTTATGTATTTTATAAAACTTTTCTTGCACACTAGACAAGAAAGGTTTAAAATAAAATTCGCAGCAAAAAAATAATGCAAAAGATTGGGGCGGTGATAGTGAATTTCATGAAAAGAAAGATTTCGATTGTTGGTGTACCAATGTGGTTGGGACAGACTCGTTATGGTACCAACTTAGGACCCCAGGGTATCCGTTGTGCAGGGTTAATGGAGCGTTTAAAAGGTGTCGGACAGGATGTCGTAGATGAAGGTAATCTTCCTATTGGCATTACAGGATGCTTTAGACAAAGCGGCGAGAATATTAAAAATGTAAAAACCCTTGTTGATTCAAGTGAAAAGTTGGCAGCAAAGGTTTCAAATATTATACAAGAAGGGCGCTTTCCTCTTGTTTTAGGCGGAGACCACAGCATTGCTATGGGGACATTAGCTGGTGTTGCAAAACATTATAAAAATGTTGGTGTCATTTGGTACGATGCTCATGCTGATATGAATACACCTGAAACATCACCGACTGGCAATATTCATGGCATGCCTTTAGCAGCCAGCATGGGATTAGGTCATTCGGCTTTGACGAATATTGGAGGCTACCAGGGAAAAGTGAAACCGGAGCATATTGTGTTGATTGGTGCTCGGGATGTGGATAAAGGGGAGCAGCAGCTCATTGAGGAAAAACATATAAAAATGTACACTGCCAATGATGTAAAACGACTGGGCATGGAGGTGGTCATCGCCGAGACAGTACGTTATTTATCAGAACGTTGTGATGGAATCCATTTGAGCTTTGATGTAGATGGTATTGATCCTGCAGAATTCCCAGGAGTAGGGACTCCTGTTGCCGATGGACTTAGCTATAAAGAAAGTCTGCAGGCCGTACGGTTATTAGCCGCAGCTGAAAATTTGATTTCCGCGGAATTTGTAGAGGTCAATCCATTGCTGGATAAAGATGATATGACGGCTCGTCTGACCGTTAACCTGATTGGAGCATTATTTGGTGAGACTGCTAAAAGCAAACAGGTGCAAAGAACAGATCGAAAAAGAAGTGCTGAAGCGATATGACAAGGTGGGTTTAGTTCATAAGAGTTGGTCTAGGACTTAGATTCTACCTTATTTTCATACTAACATTCTAAACAAGGCCAGGAAAGATTGCATAAAAATGTAATCTCTTCTGGTCTTTATTATGTTGCGGATATGAGATTTTTATCGCTATATAATGCATTGAGAAAATTATATATCGATTGTTATTTTTGCTAGAATGGAATAAGGGACTTGCCTCCTAGGTAACGCTGCTCACTCCTATATTCCATTCCTAACGATTGCCATGTATAATATTATTTCAGCTGCACTCGTTATTATTATAAATTATGACCGAGGTTTCTTATTCTGAGAAATTGTTATAAAGTGGTTGATCAATAGCTCCACTCGATTTAATTCTTGAAACACGAGCGGTAACCACTCTTGTTGATTGTTTACAGTATTTTTTTCGAAGACTTGTAAATAGCCTTTGATGACCGTGAGCGGATCGCTGATTTCATTTACCAGCGTAATTGCATTCGCAGCAATTGCATCGACTTGAGAATTCTTGTATACTGTAGCTTGCTTTTTAGGTTTGTTGTCTATCATTTCCAATACATCCATTTTTCTAGAAAACGTTACTACCTGCACGAAACTGCCCCTCCTTTTTTAGCATCTTGCTTTTTTATTTAACGAGAATTAGTGTCTATAAGACACTAATTCTCTGGATTGTTGTAAAATCCTGCCAAGGGAGTGTCTTATGGACAGAATAATTGCACTGCTATGATAAGCACGCTATCGTAATAATGAGGGGTGTGCTCATGGAAACAACATTAGGAGATCGAATAAAAGAATTACGGAGTGAGTTAACCCAAGAAGCATTAGCGACGATTCTTCAGGTTGATCGCTCCACGCTAGCTTCCTGGGAAATTAACCGTCGTGAACCGGATATTGCAACACTGCGGCGTATTGCCAGTTATTTTAAGGTAAGTATTGATTGGTTAGTCGGATTTGACGCGGAAGATTCGTCTTCAGATCAGGGGAACTGCATTCGTGAGAGTATTCCTGGCTATCAGGCAAATACGGATAAAAGATGGGATAAAGTAATAACTCTTGCTGAGCAATATGGGTTTGATCCAGATCTAGTATGCCATATTTTAGAATTAAACGTAAAATTAACGTTGTCATTGAAAAAGGATTGCTATCCAAAGAAGACGCTTTGAGGTACATATTTTTGATTTTCAATCGAGCCAGTCTGCCCACATGATAAAGGGAAGACTGGTTTTTTCTTTATATCTTTAATATTTTCTTAACCATTTGTTAACTTAAAGAAATATAGCTCAGTGTATAATGAAACTCATATAAAGGAAGAAAAAATATTTGCTGGCATCATCCGGAAAATCTGATAGTGAGAGGTGCAGCAATCGCAGCCAACCCCTCTAAGCAATCCCACAAAAAACAGATTTTTATCGGTGCATGAGAATAGAAGCCATTTTCCGTTTAGTGGAAATGGCTTCTGTTTTTTTATAACCGTGTTTAAATTGAATTAAAGCGATATCCTGTACCCCACAGGGTTTCAATGAATTCAGGATTGGTTGAGTCTTTTTCAATCTTTTTGCGGATTTTTTGGATATGGACTGCTACAGTGGCTACCTCACCAAAGCTTTCATTATCCCAGATGGTGTCAAAAAGATGCTCTTTACTAAAAACAATATTCGGATTAGAAGCTAAAAAAAGTAAAAGCTCATATTCCTTTGTCGTCAATTGCGCTTCCTTACCATATACAAAAACTTTGTGAGATGCAGGATTAATTTCCAAGCCTTTATGCTGTATCACTTCAAGAGAGAGAGAGGGTCCTTTTAGTCTCTCGTAACGCTTGAGGTGAGCCTTTATTCTTGCTACCAGTTCTGCGGGACTGAATGGCTTTGTTAAGTAATCATCTGCACCAACATCCAGCCCTCTGATTTTATCAATATCGTCTACTTTGGCAGATACGACAATCACGGGGATTTCCTGATTTTTTCGAATCTCTTTGATGATTTCAAAGCCGTCTTTATTAGGGAGCATCAAATCCACGACAACTGCGTCATATACGGATGAAGCTGCCTTTTTTAATCCCAGCATTCCATCTTGAACAATTTCTGCTTTATAGCCGTTTAGTTGCAGATAATCCCGTTCCAGTTCTGCGATATCCAGATCGTCTTCAATAATCAAAATGCGTTTCATTGTGCAATCTCCCCGTCATTTTTCTGGCAAATGGGAAGCTGAATCGAAAAACAGCTTCCTTGATTTAGGTTGCTGGAAAGGATAATTTTTCCACCATGTGCTTCGATAAGCTCTTTGGTAATGGCTAGGCCCAGCCCGGTACCTGCTGTTTCTTTTGGGCGTTCCGTATGGATGCGATAAAATCGGTCAAAGACAAAGGGGAGCTTTTCTGTGGGAATACCAGGTCCATTATCTTTGATGTCAATACAGACAGCGTCTTTTTGCTGATAGACGATTACTTCTATCGATAAACCCACTGTAGGACCATATTGAATGGCATTGTTCAAAATATTATTAATGGCTTGGTGAAAGCGTTTTCCGTCCAAATCAACTTGGACATCTTCCTCTAGCAGCACATCATAGTAAAACTGAATATTCCGCTCGCTAAAATCAAAACGATATTCTGCAATCAAATCATCCATAAATGATCGAATCTTTGTACATTGATATTGAAACTCTAGTTTTTGCATGTCTAATTTTGCGAACATGAATAAATCATCAATTAGTTTATTAACGTAAATTGCATTATGATGAATGGTTCTTAAATATTTAGTTTGGTTTTCTTTCGACGTAATGGAAGAATCCATAAGTGCTTCTACATAGCCTTGAATGGCGGTTATTGGTGTTTTGAGATCATGGGAGATATTGGCGATTAATGCCTTGCGGTTTTCTTCATACTCCATTTGGATCTTTTCATTTTCATATAATTTTTCCGTCATTTCATTAAAAGCATCAATTACGATGCCAAGATCACTGGACAGTTCATTTTTTACTTTAATCGTATAATTTCCCTTGGTGACTTCATCCAGGCCCTGTTTTAAGTTAATCATGGGCTTAAATATATTTTTTTCTAAGCGCCACATAAAGAAAAAATGGATTATTTCTTTCACTGCAAGCAGCGTGGCAAAAAGGATGCCAATCTCCTTGTTACCCCCCCAGTAAAATGCTAAGTAGAGAATAACAAAGGTAAATACAATGCCTAGTGGGCGAAGATAGCGAAAATAGGTATAGTGCTGCAGAAAACGTTCATGATGGTGCCTGTGATGATGATGATGAAATTGCCGAAAGGTTGCAGGGAAGTCGCCTTTGTCTTTTTTATTCAAATTGTTATGGGAATATTTTTGGTCGTCATGTCTGTGCATCAATATCACCTTTCGCTTTTTTCGAGGCCTGTTGCTACCACTATTATATTCTAAAGAAAGGGAAGTATAAACCTGCTGTAAAGGATTCTTAAAATTTTTATAAAAAAGGTTAAAAGGTTTTATTTTTTTAGCAAAAAGAGAAGTCATCGGCCCTTATATTAGGCAGACAGCTTCTCTTTTGCTAATTGGCAGGAATGTAGCCATCACTATGGAGATCTTCATGTATGTGCTTCCAGGTTAAAGCTTTGAATTGTACAGCATCCTGCAATTCTTGCTTCGCTTTTGAGTAGTAACCTGTATTTCGAAGACTTATGGATATTTTCATATCTTTTAAGGATTGATGCAGCATATCAAAAGTTCGAAGCAGCTGGATTTTATCGTCCTCGTATTTGCCAGTAAAGTTCAAGGAATATGTTTTACTGCGGGTGTCCTTTATTGATTCATTCAACTTCGACAAATTCGTATTCATCTCACTTGGAGTTACGCGATCATTGCTATAATCGTCAATGAACCCTTGGTACTCTTTTATATCCTTTTCAAGGGCGGTGTTGATTTCTGAAAAAGTTGTAAAAATCTCTGCAAGCTGCTCTTGGCTTTGAGGAGGAGCTGATTCTTCTTGGATGACGTCAGCAGGAGCCGCATTGACGGGAGAGGCATTAAAAATAAGCATACATAAACTGACGACGATAAGGGTCGTCCATGATTTCTTAATCATTTCTACACATCCTTTTTAATCAGAATATCATGATGGAAACAATTAGGCAATATCCGATTCCTCAGCTACAGTAAGATATATGGGCAACAAGAATCACCCAGGTTTTATGAAAAACCTGGGTGATTGGTATTTACGCCAGCGAATCCATTAGATATTATATTCAATTAATGAAATATAACGGGATAAAAATTGTTTGGTGCGATCTTCTTTTGGATTATTTAGTATTTCTTGTGGTGGTCCTTGCTCTACGATGACGCCGCCATCCATGAAAATGACATGATCCGCAACCTCGCGGGCAAAGACAATTTCATGAGTAACTACCACTAGGGTACAATTGACTTCCTGGGCTACTTTTTTCATTACTTCCAGTACTTCACCGACTAATTCCGGGTCAAGGGCTGAAGTTGGTTCATCAAATAAGATTACATCAGGATTAAGGGCCAGCGCACGAGCAATGCCAATTCGCTGCTGCTGACCACCTGACAATTCATGAGGATAGGCATCGGCTTTATGGCCCAGACCGACCTTTTCTAAGAAATATAACGCTTTTTCTTTAGCAGCGGCTTTGGGTACTTTTCTTACAATCGCCAAACCTTCCATAATATTCTCTAAAGCGGTTTTGTTCTTGAATAAATTATACATTTGGAAAACCATAGCCGTACGCTGCCTGATTTTATGAATATCTGCCTTTGTAGCCTTTTCCACATCAAGATGGATATCATCTAAAATGATTTCCCCGCTGTCGGCTCTTTCCAGGAAGTTTACCGAACGCAGCAAGGTTGTTTTTCCAGAGCCGCTTGGTCCGACAATAACCGTTACAGAGCCTGTAGGAATTGTACAATTAATTCCTTTTAAAACTTTATTTTCACCAAATGCTTTGTGGATATTTCTAAATTCAATCATATGTTAGCTTCCTTCTTGAAAATTCCTAATTTCTGTTCGGCAAGCAAAAAGAGCTTCTCAAAGACGATACTGATGCTCCAATACATAATCGCTACGACTAAGTAGGTTTCTAAATAACGATAGGTTTCCACAGAAGCAATTTTGGCACCACCTAACAGTTCGATCACCGTTATGGTAAATACAATGGATGTGCTTTTAATCAACCCTAAAAATTGATTTGCAAGCAGCGGTACGGCAACTAATGCTGCCTGCCTGAAGATGATTCGATAAAACCCTTGAAACCAAGTCATACCAACAGACAAGGCTGCTTCCATCTGTCCTTTATCAATGGATAGTATGGCAGCTCTAAAGATTTCTGTTAGATAGGCTCCGGTGTGCACTGTAAGGCCTGCAATTGCAAAGACCATTGGAGGTATATGCTGATATCCTGTATCGATTCCCGTTTTATCCGTGAATACCAGCAGCAGAAGCGGCAAGCCGAAATACACGATATACAGCATTACCATGGTGGGTACTGCCCGGCCAATTAGCAAATAAACAGTCGCGATTTGTTTTAGAATCGGTATATTTCTAAGTTGCACGATGGCACTGGCCAAACCAATAATACTTGCTAAAATCATGCTGATAATTGCCAAAAACAAGGTAACAGGGATAAATTGCAATAAATGAATAAAAGTATCCCACATAAATGAAAATTCTAATATATTGTTCATACTCTTAATCCTGCTTTTTGTAAAAATGCAATGGCTGCAGCGGTTGTAACCCTTACACCAATTTCTAATGCTTCATCGGAAGCTGTGAACATTGGACTGTGAGCGGGTTCTATCTTTTCGGAAGGATCATGATTTACCCCAATACGGAAAAACACAGAGGGTACTTCTTTCGAAAAACGGTAGAAGTTCTCTGAGCCATTGCCGGGAAATCTAGCTTTTAACACATTGTCTTCACCGATGATAGCAGCTGCTGCTACGAATTCTTTAGTCAGTACCGGATCGTTATAAACAGCTCCTGATCCGAATCGAAAGGATGCGGTTCCCTTAATGCCTGTAATCAATTCGTGGGCTTTTAGAATGTTAATGATATGTTCATGAATTTGTGGATGCAGCGTGTTATTTTGGGTTCGAATGGTTCCAGTTAACGCTAATTCTTTAGGGATTATATTACTGCGGCTGCCGCCATGAATACTGCCAACTGTAATCACTGCTGGTTCAAGATGGTTTATTTTTCTTCCTGGAATGGATTGGAGTTCCAGAATCAATTTTGCTGCTGCCAAAATGATATCGTCTGTTTGATGAGGTGCTGAAGCATGACCGCCTCGACCGCTTAACTGGATGGTAAACTGGCTGGAGGCCAGCATCACTTCTTCTTCTTTCACTTGAATATAACCTGTTTTCACATCTTCAGAAACGTGCGCAGCTAAGAAAGCTGTTACCTTTGGATTGTTTAAGATACCAAAATCAAGTATTTCCTGGGCACCGCCGCCGACTTCTTCAGCCGGCTGAAATACTAATTTGGCGGTACCAGCAAAGTGATCCTTTAACTGGGACAGTACATATCCTGTACCCAAAAGATTTACTGTATGAAGATCATGTCCGCAGGCATGCATGACACCTTTATTTTTCGAAGCAAACTCCAGTGATGTGCCTTCATCAATTGGCAATGCATCCATATCAGCTCGTATACCAATGCTTTGATCGCCCTCTAGGTTTCCTTTCACTTGGGCTATAATTGCCGTACTGTTCGGCAATCTCGTGTATTGTATGTTCCAATCTGTAAGCACTTTTTCAACTAGCCCAGCTGTCTGATATTCCTGATTGCTCAACTCCGGATTTTCATGTATCCTATGACGAAGCGCAACTAATTCAGGATAGAGAGCTGCAGTAAGTACATTTATTTTTTCATTTATATCTTTCATAATCGATTCACATCCATATCAATTAGTCTTTATTTATAGATTGCTCATTTGATGATAACCGACTTGTCTTTTTTCGATAAATGTTGATAATTTACTGATAATAAATACCAAAAGAATATAGATTATGGCAACATTGATATACAGCTCTAAGCTTCGATGACTGTTTGCACCCATCAAATCTGCCTTACGCATCATATCAATCACTCCCACATTAAAGACTAAGGAGGTTCCTTTTAATGTCGATATAATAATATTGCAAATGGTAGGGATTGCAATACTAAAGGCTTGAGGCAATATAATCCGGCTATAGGCTTGAATCGCTCCCATACCAATGGAATAGGCCGCTTCTAATTGACCTTTGTCTACAGCTAAAACGGCACTGCGAATGATTTCTGCAATATAAGCTCCGACATGGAGGGAAAATACAATAAACACATAAAACAACGTCGGTATCTCGCGAATCCCCTGATAACCTAATTTTTGTATAAGCTCAGGCAGACCAAAATAAGCCAAGAAAAGTTGTACTAAGAAGGGGGTTCCTCGTATGAAAGAGATATAGATGGCAGCCAATTTATCTAAAACTGTTATCTTATTAATACGAATCAATGCTACGATACTTCCGATGACGATGCCGATTACCCCTGCAACAAGGGTAATCAGCAATGAAGTATGCAAATAGGACAGTATGATCGGGAACGTCTTAATCAAGTAGCCTAAATCAAAATAATTTGCCAAAGTAAGACCCCTTTTCTATTCCTTAGAGGAAGATGTATAATCTGCCCCTAAGAATTGTTCAGATAATTTTTGAAGTGTACCGTCAGCTCTCATTTCTTTTAACGTGGCATCTATTTTGTCAGCTAATTTTTGAGATTCATCGTCTTTTCTTAGGATAAAGTAAGTAGGAACCCCAGAAATTACCTTGCCAACACTTTTCACATCCAGACCTAAAGTTTTCTTTGCTTCTGTTACTGCAACTTCATAGTCGGCACTGGCATCGGCCCGGCCTGTGGCAACTAAGTTCAATGTTTCAGCAGATCCTTTATCCGTATAAATCAAATTGATTTTAGGCTCGGCAGTTTCGTTAAATTTCTTAATTAATCTGGCTGATTCGCTGGTAGGGACTAATACCATAGTTTTTCCTTTTAAGTCATCCAGTGTAGTGATGTCATTTCGATCACCTTTCACTGTAATTTTGGTGCGTGTGTAATTGTTAACTTCTTTGGTAAATGTATATTTTGCGGCCCGCTCTTCATTGCGTCCCATTTGATTTGCAATGAGATCAATCTGGTTTGATGTCAGACTGACAAAAGCACTTTCAATACTCATAGTTTTAAACTCAAATTTGATATCTTTATTCCTTTTTTGTATTTCTTTTAAAAGCTCAATATCATAACCGGTTAATTGATCTTTGTCATCTACATAGGTAAATGGTTTAAATGTTCCTCTGGTTGCTACATAGTAGGTCTTAGCCGTATCAGCCTGTTTGTCGCTGCTGGAACTGCAGCCTGTGATGAGGGCTAGCCCTGTAAGTAATAGAAAAACTAAAAATATATTCAGTAGTGCTCTTTTTTTTGTTGCTGTTTTCATGATTTCATTCTCCTTTTTATGTGCCTAATTTTTATTTATAAACTTCTTTTTTGTAAATGTACTGGCAGTAATGAAAAATAGCCAAATCAAAAAAGGCTGATTCCTCTAACGTTTAGAGAAATCAGCCTTCAGTTTTCTGATCAGCGATACATTCTGTGTAATTTATATATTGTAATTGATTATATATAACTATTGGAAAAACGTCAAGTATATTTTGCATTGATCAAATTACCCTATATGCCTTAAGGGGAAGAATTTTAATACCGTTTAAAAATAAATAAACTAACTGAGATAAAACTGCTAAAAATTTAATTTTTTGGAACAAAGGAATATCAAAGAGAAATTTAAATGTATTTCAAATTTGAGGAGACGATACAGGTAATTGTTCCCCCAATAAAATTAATAAAAAGGAAAGGAGGAGAATATAATGGCAATACCAGCAATCAATACAAACATTAATAGCCTATACTACACGAATCTGCAAAAAAAGAATCTGTTATCTAAAAAGATTGAAGCTAATAAGCCAGAAACCGCAAAAACAAATAATATCGTTGATGTAAAAGCGTAGCTTTTAGTAAAGAAATATGGTTCACTTTCTCCAGAGGCCTTAACACTACACACTACTATCGCTAGTTTATACTCCTATTAGGAATGTATAGACTAGCGATATCTTTTGTTTAAATTAGGAAAAGCGTGGCATGTATCGAAGCTGCCACGCTTTTTTATGTACCCATGTTATTCTCTGCGCGCAGATCATATCCTAGTCCTATCAAAAGGGAAAATTGTTGAACAGGGTACTCATAAGGATCTGCATACAAAAACGTGGCAAATATTATACCATGTGGCAGGCACAAAGGCAGGCAGCGGGCTAACGAAATAGAGAGAGTATATATATGAATTACCGAATCATAGCTACTGCTCTGACTGGTGAGCCATCGGCATGTTTGATCCAAAGCGGCATGCTAAAGAACTCAAAGAAATCTGCATCAATTGCATTTAAATTGCTTAAATTTTCCACGATCAATATCTCTTTATCCAGTAGAATTCGGTGAATCTCAAAATCGGTACTGGTAATTGGATCAATCGAAATCGCATCCAATCCAATTCCTTTCAGTGGGAAACTAGTCAGCCATTTGGCGGCTTCAGGGGTAAGAGTAGGATAGTTTTTGAAGTACTGCTCACTCCCCCAGTATTTACTCCACCCAGTTTTGAGAAGTAAATATTCGATCTGGTGAAGGATCGGCTCATACTTTTGGATAGCTTCCAAAGTAATCGTTTCAGATGACAACTCGGCAAATTCAGCAATTGCCGCTTGGCCGGTAAAGTGGTGAACGGAAAATGCATCTAGTGTTTTTCCACTTGCTATCATATGAGCAGGAGCATCCATATGAGTCCCTACGTGATAATTCATTGTTGCATTGGCCACTCGAAATCCGTTAGTTTCCACTCGGGCTACTTGTTGAAATTGTGGCTGCGGGGCACCTGGAAATACTGGCATTTCAGCATGGATTAGTTGTGAAAGATCAATGATTTCCATGTGTAACCTCCTCGACTTGATTGTTATTAAGTTCATAAATATTTCAATACTAATTCTATCGTTGCAATGTGGCTAAGAAATCCTTAAAGGCAAGGGAAAAAAAGGCGTTGGATCAAATGATTGCCGAAGCAGAACAGGGGTATAACAAAGAAGAGTATATGACTCTTGCCGACCTGAAACGGGAGGATGAAAATGTATAATTAATAAAACTATTTTTTCAATATAGCATCAACATATCGCTTAACTTCTTGGATGTAAATTTCATTGGGAATAAAGTTTTTTTCCAACAATTTCGCAGTTTCCTCTGTCAACTTCATGTCGGTAGCAATTTCTTTACCTGCTGTTTCTAGCACTTTCAGATAGCTAGAAATAATAGGCCTCACCTCAGCTTCTCTGGTACTCAGAAGAGCACCCTGTGAAGCATATATTTCACCGATTATCTCAGTATTTATATTGCGCGCATGTCTTCTAATCCAGTGAGAGATCACTTGAAAGTGGGATCTTTCGGGATAGCCGCAGTTGGCTATCATTATAAGTTTCGGAGGTAAACTGGTTGTTAAATGCCGGCATTCCCCATCTTTATCCGTTCCCCAATAAGGACTGGCTGTCACTATCATTCGGTCCATAAAGACTTTTAACATACTTGAGATATTGTCAAAATAGAGCGGTGTAGCTAATACACGAATATCTGCGCCTTCCATAAGAGCTATTATCTCAGCCATATCATCTTTAATCACGCACTTTCCTGGACTATTGAACCAACAGGCCTTACAAGCCTTGCAAAATTTAATTTCCTTTTCCGCCAAAAAAATATTTACTGTTTCCGCCCCTGCTTCTTGCGCTCCTTTTAAAAGGGCGGTAACTATTATATTGGTATTGCCATCCTTTCCTCTATGACTCCCATTAATAACTACAATTTTCATTAATCCACCTTCTCTCACGTAATCTATAAACAATTATATCAATCAGTTCCAAAAATTTACAGTCTTAAATTTTCAGCAGATCTATAGTATAATATTCATAGAAAATAGTGCGTTTAAAATCACTTTATGTTCAATGATATAACACATGCTATTATTAGCTACAGACCTAATCACAAATACTAGGGTAGACCCTGAAAACGTCTAGTTCTTGACAGTTCCTATATGTGGGACTATAATTATTAAAAATAACATAGTCGCAAAACTGCATAAACAACCATGCGGTAGGTGGACTTTCTGAAAATCTAAATTTTCATTTCGCCACTCATCTCTTTATTAAGGGATGGGTGGCGTTTTTATTTTATGCAACAGGAGGATTTTGGATGATGGGACTTTGGAAATATTCGATTCTAGTTTTTCTTGGTGGATGTTCATATGGCGTTGTTTCAACCTTTGTGAAGCTTGCATACAGAGAGGGTTTCATAGTCAGTGAGGTAACTGGCAGTCAATATTTTTGTGGAGCAGTTATGTTATGGATGGTGGCCGCCTTTGTTCCTAAGATAAAACTATCAGCGAAACAATGGATGCTTCTTCTTATCAGCGGGATGCCAATGGGGTTAACGGGTATTTTTTATAATCAATCCCTTGGATATATTAATGCTTCATTGGCAATCATTCTACTTTTGCAATTTATCTGGATAAGCCTTGGTTTACGGTATGTACTTGATAATAATATTCCGAGCCGAAAAAATGTTATTGCGATTGGGATTATACTTTTTGGTTCGGTCCTTGCTTCTGGCGTTCTTAAAAGCGGCATTTCTTTTTCCTGGATTGGAATACTATGGGGACTATCTGCTGCACTATCCTTTGCTACTTTTATTTATGTGAGTGGACTTAGCAGCATTCCCGTCCACCCGATCTATAAAAGTGCAATTATGACGAGTGGAGCGACCATAGTTGTTTTTGTACTGATGCCCCCGGAATTTCTCTTTAATGGAGTACTGGCAAAGGGGCTTATTAGCTATGGAATTTTTACAGGACTCTTTGGGTCAGTGATTCCACCAATATTGTTCAATATTGGTATGCCC
This sequence comes from Pelosinus baikalensis, assembly GCF_020819555.1. Taxonomy (NCBI): domain Bacteria; kingdom Bacillati; phylum Bacillota; class Negativicutes; order Selenomonadales; family Sporomusaceae; genus Pelosinus; species Pelosinus baikalensis. The sequence continues at coordinate 15,950 of NZ_JAJHJB010000008.1, read as the reverse complement.
AAAGTGCGCAGTTTAGGTAATATCTTGAGTGCTTCGGAACTGCCAATGGCTGTACTCATGTCTACGCTGGTTCTCCGTGAAACTGTGCACTCTTCACAATGGATCGGCATTCTATTTATTCTCCTGGGAATTGTATATCCCAACTTAGAAAAAAAACGACTTTCATCTACCTATTTGGTACAAGAAAAATCGTAAAGGAATAAGTCTCGAATCGTTCATTAGTAAAATTCATAATATTCACGTAACGATCTAGTCCACGCATAGATTATTCAACCGCAGGGTAATCTAAGGCTGATGCGAAAAAAGGGAGGAGACTTCCATGGATATTATTGACATGATTTATAAATCTACATTTGAATTGTGGGGCTACCAACTCACAGATTGGTATAGAAATCTCTTTACGGTTCGGTGGTGGTTCATCATTGGCAGTATCGCTATCGCATATGCAATTTGGTGGAAGTATGTAAATAAACGTTATTTAACGCAAATACTCTTGTTTGGCTCGTTTATAGCGGTTTTCAGGTTAATTATGGATGATGCTGGATCCTCTGCTGCTCTTTGGAGCTACAGTGTAAAACCATTACCTTTTGGTCAAGCATTATTTTTGAACGATTTAACGATTGTGCCATTAGGATTTATGTTAGTATACCAATATTGTCGTTCATGGAAAAAATTCTTTCTCTGGACCGCTATCGTTGAAGCGGGTTACTCTTTTCTCCTTCTTCCCATGCTAGTAAAATTTGATATTCTTCGATTGTACAATTGGCAGTATTACTACACTTTTATTATGATAATCGTCGCAATCGTTATGCGGGCGATCCTTCTTACTGTTTTAAAAATAGAACAAAAACATGAGTTCGGATATTCTAGCAACTCCTTAACGCCAACGATGCAACCCGCAATGAAACCACTGGACGAAGAGAATAAGAATCGGAAGGATTAAAGTAGGGTATAGATGGTATTTAAATGGCTACTGCCTGTATGCTGGCGGTAGCCATTTCTTGCACCTATCTACTTGACGAAGATAAAAATTTTAAATTGTCGCAATTGTGCCTTTTAACGGAATAAACTTTCTAATTGACAATGATTATTGATTGTTATATATTTACATTAAAGCTAGTAATTCAGTTCGAAAGGAGTGATTATAACGGCTAATACCTATTGTCACGACGGATATTGTGAAACAACAAGGAAAGAAGATCCCAACGAGAGCTTTGATAAGAAAGTCATAATTGGTGGATATATCTTATTCTTGATTGCTTTAACAGCGATTGTATTGTATGGAGTTTCTATAGGAGTTTATATAGATCCTGCAACTCTAACTTAATTTTTAGTCCTCGCACTTGACGAACAAGAAGTGTGAGGATATTTTATTTTCTCCTAATAATAAATATGTTTATATATAATAATTGAAAAATACAAATTATACTTTGCATATTTATCGTATAATCTATAAACAAGTAGCACCGATAATCCGGTGCTACTTGTTATTTTCTCATATAAGGATTTTGTACTTCTGTTGAATTAAAGAATGCTGCGATATCCACGTCTAAACCTTCAGCGATCAACAAAAGCATATCAAGTGAAAAGCTTATATTTGTATTTAGAGCCTCTATTTTAGAAAGATGACTTGTGCTAACTTCAATTTTTGCTGCAAGTTCTTCCTGACTCAAACCACGAAGATTACGATAAAATGCAATCTTTCTACCAATTTCTCTATATACTGAAAAGAATTTATCGGTATCTTTTTTTCGCACAAGGTTACACTCCCAATAATTAGTACTATTAATTATAGAGAGCAATGCAAATTTATGCACTTCTTTAAAATGGAATAAATATTTCTAGCACAAAGAAAGATATGGTATAATATGGATTAATGTTGAGTAATTTTTAAAAAGGAATGGTTATGTGAGTTATAAACTATCAGTTCAAAAGAAAATGGAATATGATAAAATATGTAATACCATCTCAGAGTTAAGTCAGGAGATTGATAGCTTAAAAAAAGAAAATAAAGATACCTCTAGGATTGATGAACAACTTGAAACTATACTGAATAAATGTGCTGAATTTATTCGGAAAGAATTTTATAACAGAAATATCTAGGATAACTTAAGTTGAACGCTGCGTTCGGCTTTTTCTTTTTGTACAAATTTATATCAACAAGCAAGATCCTCTGAAGGTTATATCTTTAAAATTATTTTTTATTGAAGTGCTTGCAAAAGAAGGTGTTTCGATATTGGGTTGGTGTTAAAGATTCCATTTTTTTAAAGAGTTTCATGAAGTTTTTTTCATCGATAAACCCAGTAGCATTTGCAATTTCTTTAATGTTTGCCGAAGAATTAAGCAGCAATTGTTTTGCCTCAGAGATTTTTAATCGATTCAAATATTTAAGCAGTGGATAACCAGTGAACTTTTTGAAAACTAAGGAAAGATAATCGGGATTATAACCAAATTTATCAGCAATTTTTTTTACAGAAAGATCCGTATTGTAATTGACTCTAATCCATTCAGCTATTTCTGCGATTTTGTAATTGCTGTTTGAAATGTCCTGTATTTTGGGAGTAGACGTATCGATGAAGTTTTGCGAAAGCTCCATAAGCAGCAAACTCAGTGTATAGTTGGTGACGATGGCTTTAGAATAGTAATTGCGGTTCGATAAATCCAATAGTTGATTAAAAATCAGGTCAATACGATTTTTAATCAGAATTTCTCCGAATTGAGGCAGGATGTAATACGTTTTAAGAATGCTTTCGGCTACGGTGTTTTTTTCAATATGCAGATATTGGTTCATTTGCTGTTCTGTCAGAAATTTGTACTGGTTATGACATGTCTGAAAATGGCACCAGTAATAGTGAAGTCCGGGCTCTGATTCACGGTAGCCATAGTGCTCGTGCCCAGGAAATAACAGCATAAACTGATTTGGTTTTAATTCATAAGGTTGATCATCTTGGGCGATATATAAAGTACCTTTAGAGCCGACCAGAAGAACAAATGTGTCAAGGTTTCTTCGTAAATGCAAAAAAGGTTCATCACTGATCAGCTTTCCGCAAGAAAAATATTTCAGAGGATATTTGTTTTTTGCAATACAATACATCATATAGGATTTCACCACCTATTCTAATATAATGCTAGTTGTATGACAGTTATACCCATATTATACTATGGGTATAGCAAATACAATATATTGTTTTCTATGAAGGTTCCTTTTATTAATAAAAAGCTGAAAATTATGAATAAATTTGTAATTTCGAAGGTGTATATACGGTTTTAGACACCTTGATAAAGTGTGCGCAAAATACAAATACAGTGAAGAGGAGAATTTCTATGGATGATAAGCAATTTTCAACACCTGCCTCAATTGCCGAAGTGAAAATTAAGGATCAATTTTGGCAAACGTTAATGGAACTGATTCGAACGCAAGTGATTCCCTATCAGTGGGACGCATTGAATGATCGAATAGAAGGTGCCGAACCAAGTCATTGTATGAAGAATTTTAAAATTGCTGCAGGTTTGGAAAAAGGAAAGTTTGCAGGGCGTGTTTTTCAGGATAGTGATTTTGCCAAATGGATAGAAGCTGTAGGATATTGTTTGGTGTGGCATAAGGATTCGGCCTTAGAAAAGGTGGCGGATGCAGCAATTGATATCGTTTGTGCTGCTCAGCAAGCAGATGGTTATCTGAATACATATTACATTTTAAATGGCCTCGATAAGCGATCGACCAATTTACAGGATAATCACGAATTGTATTGTTTGGGTCATATGATTGAAGGTGCAATTTCTTACTATCAGGCAACCGGTAAGGATAAATTATTAAAGGCTACAATCCGGTATGTCGATTATGTAGATACGATTTTAGGTCCTGAACAAGGGAAAAAACATGGTTACCCTGGACATGAAGTGATTGAATTGGCGCTGGTGAAACTCTATCACATCACAAAGGATGAAAAGCATTTAAAATTAGCAAAATATTTTATCGATGAAAGAGGTCAGCAGCCTTTATATTTTCAAGAAGAAACAAAACGTTATGGCAATGACTTTCCGTGGAAAGACAGCTACTTTCAGTATAAGTATTACCAGGCAGATCAGCCAGTACGCAGTCAACAGGTGGCAGAAGGTCACGCAGTGAGAGCGACGTATTTGTATTCCGGCATGACGGACGTAGCACGATTAACCAAAGACGAAGAATTGTATGCAGCCTGCAAACGTATCTGGAACAATATGACTCAGCGTCAGATGTATATTACTGGAAGTATTGGTGCTTCAGCTTATGGTGAATCGTTTACCTATGATTATGATTTACCAAACGATACCGTTTACGGTGAAACCTGCGCTTCGATTGGTGCTGTTTTCTTTGCCCGCAGGATGCTCGAAATTTCTCCTGAAGGGGAGTATGCGGATGTCATTGAAAAAGAGTTATTTAATGGAATTCTGAGCGGTATGTCCATGGATGGTAAGAGCTTTTTTTATGTAAATCCCCTTGAGGTTGTACCAGAAGCATCTAAGAAAGATCAATTGCACCGTCATGTAGAAGTTGAGCGGCAAAAATGGTTTGGTTGTGCATGTTGTCCACCGAATATCGCACGATTGTTTGCATCTCTTGGAAGTTACATTTATTCGTATTCGGCGAAAAGCAATACGTTATGGCTGCACCTCTATATCGGTGGTGAATTGACCCATACATTTGATAGCCAAGAAGTTAATTTTACAGTAGCGACCAATTACCCATGGGATGAAGATGTAGAGATTACAGTTTCGTTAGCAGAAAGCAAGGAGTTTACATATGCATTGAGGATTCCAGGCTGGTGTAAAGCGTATGAACTTAACGTTAACGGAGAAAAAGCGAATGCATCAATTGTCAGTGGATATGCATATTTGAAGCGAGAATGGGAGAATGGAGATGTCATTCATCTGCATTTTGCTATGCCGATAGAAGTTATGCAGGCGAATCCGAAGGTAAGAGAAGACCTTGGCAAGGTAGCAATGATGAGAGGACCTATTGTATATTGTCTTGAAGAAGCGGATAATGGTCCGAATTTGCATCGAATATACCTTTGCGATACGCAAAATTTTCACGTTCAATTTGAACCGGATTTGTTGGGTGGTGTTGTTAGCATTATCTCTAGTGGGAAGATGTTGGACGAAAAATCATGGAAAGAAAATACACTATATCAATCGTATCGCGAGCCTGTATGGCAAATAAAAAAAATAAAATGGATTCCCTATTATGCATGGAGCAATCGTACACCTGGAGAAATGACCGTATGGGTTAAATACTGATTATCAACTTTATCTTAGAGACTGCATTAATTCATCTGTTTTTATATGAAGCATTTTTATTGGCATTCTATAATAAACAAAAATTCTTTCTGAAAAATTGAATGGATGGGAGAAATGAATTATGGATCCTAAGCTTAATGACATACAACTCAATAAAAATTCTGGTAAAGTGGAAACTTTAAATACAAATCTGCTCAATACGAAAAGTGTGGGACCTGCTAAATTACCGTTAAAACAGCGCGTCAGTTATGGAATGCTGGATGCTGCGGGAAATCTGCTGTATTGCTTTGCAACATCCTATATTCTCTACTTTTATACTGATGTAGCAGGAATTTCAATCGTAACAGCCGGAATGATTCTGCTTCTTGCAAGGATTATTGATGGTATAGATGCTCCAGTTTGGGGAATTATCATTGATAAGACGCATTCAAAATACGGGAAATGCCGACCCTGGTTTCTTTGGTTGGCAATACCGTTTGCTGTTTTCAGTGTATTGATGTTTTATGTACCAGATGTAAGTCCGACAACGAAAATTGTCTATGCGGGAGCTACTTATTTCGTTGCTAATATTATATTTACTGGATTCAATACGCCAATCACAGCAATTTTGCCATCGCTTACGCCTCAGCCGAAAGAGCGTCTTGTGTTGAATTCGTTCCGTATGGTTGGCGGGCAGGTCGGATTTTTTTTGATGAATGTCGCTGCGCTACCTCTGGTTGCTTTTTTAGGCAAGGGCGATGATAAGCAGGGCTTTTTCTATACCTCAATCATCCTTGGTGCTGTTTTTGTATTGATGGCATTCTATGCATTTCAGAATGTAAGAGAAAAATATACAGTAAAACAGGAAGAAAAAATTCCCCTGAAAAACAGTTTTCTTGCGATCAAAGGCAATTGGCCATGGGTGATTATGACAGCCAGTAATTTGCTTTTTTGGATTGCAATGATGGGAAGAACTTCATCGGTGATTTATTATTTTACCTATAATATGGGACAAAAAGACATGGTTGCTTTTGTAAACAGTATTGCCTCTTTACAAATTATTGCAATGGTTGCAATTCCCTTTATCTGCAAAGTGGTAAGTAAGCGGAATACGTGGATTATGGGATTGGCAGCAGCTATTATCGGTCAGATGATTATGTTCCTTTCTGGCAGTAATCTTACGGGAGTAATTATTGGCTGGATTTTATCTAATATGGGCGGTGGAATTGCTTGTGCAATGCCTTTTGCAATGCTAGGATCGGCAGTTGACTTTGGCGAATGGAAAACGGGAATTCGTTCCGCCGGATTTCTTACAGCAATCGGCAGTACATTCTGTATTAAAGCCGGCAGTGGCATCGGTGCTGCTATCCCTGCGTGGATTATGGATTTATATGGCTATATACCAAATCAGGTCCAGACGATTTCTAGTTTGGCAGGTATTAAATTTGCATTTATCTGGTTTCCAGCAAGTGTATTTCTGTTAGCCATTATTCCACTTCTGTTTTATACTAAATTTGAACAAATGGAAGGTCAGGTTCTTATAGATTTAGGTAAAAAGTGACTAATCTGTAACATTGTTGTTACATCAATGGATTACAATAAAGCAATAAATACCAGATAGGAGTGATTTCTCATGAAAAGCATGGTTAAAAAAATAGCTATATTGTCAATGGCAGGTGTGATGCAAGTCAGATTGGGTGCATCGTTAATAGAAGCTTCACCGCTACATATTGAACCATCCTCTGTGCAGCAGCAAGATGATCGTAATCAGATTGAAAATGAAAGACATGAGCGCGAAATGAAGCGACGTCCAAATGAGAGTGAACGGGAGTGGCATGAACGTCAGAAAGCTGAAAAGCAACGACACAAAGAAAATCTAAGGTGAAGTGTCTATGATATTTTGATTCTTGAGTAAGAAAGATTATGGGTATGAATCATTTAATGGAAAAAGAAGCGGGAAAAATCGTTTACGATTTTTCCCGCTTCTTTTTCTGCTTTGCATCCCAGAATACGATTTCTAGATATCACTAATTCATAATGGAGGGGATTGTTATGAAGTTCTTGATGCATCGCCCTGCGGAATTTATTTCTATTTTTCTGCTATTAAGGTTAAAATTTTAATGTTGCACCCAATCCAGTGCGGTTACTATTACTGCCTTCGTCTGGCATAAAGGAGCGGTAGTTTACATTGACGTCAAGATTATTAGTTAGGTTGTAGTTGGCCCCAACTTGCAGTTCTTTAAAATTAGTAGCGCCAACCAGAGAGGCGTAGCCATCCAAAGAAGGAGCTAATGGACTCGTCACTGCTGCTCCTATGTAGATTCTCGAGTTGGAATTATAATCTCTGCTACCAATGATAGCTCTAATGTTATTGTTTACATTAACCTGTCCATAAATGTCGTTCTTTTGTAATCCGAGCGTAAGATTGTCAGACATCTTGTGTTGGAGATAGAAGGAGTCATCTATTACACCGATGGCTGTCTGACCTTGTACCAGATTATTAATAGGAGCGGCAAAACCAGTGCTGGCACCGAAAGCAAGTAGTGAAACTACAGTAAGTGCAATTTTCTTCATAATAAATCCTCCTAAAACATTTAAGTCTGTCTAGTAATAGACATTTTTTCACTAGTTAGCATTATGTACGATATGTGTAATGAGTAGACTACTTTTAATTATATCCCTTAAATTCGACAGAAGTATGACAAATAACCCCATAAGCAAACACCTGTTAATCTTTATTATCCAAGGGAACAGGTGTTTTTTGTCATACTTTCGTCACAAATTTATAGTAATATATTGCTTACTTGTGTCAAAAATATTATCGATGAGGAGTGCTTGTTTTGAAAAACAGAAAGATTTTCCTACTAATTCTCGGTTCTTTTCTTTTCGTAAACCTGTTTCATTTTAACACTGCGGCGGCAACAGCAAAGTACCTTATTTCTGGGAAAATAACAGATTCAAATTTGAGATCAATTGATGGAGCAAAATTAGTGTTCGAACTGGAAGGAGGCTTAAATAGTATACAAGTTGCAAAGACTAACAATCGAGGTAATTATTCAATTTATTTGCCAGTAACAAAGTATACTGGGTAACGATAGGTAAAGAAAAATACAAAACATACCGCGGAAAAATTTATTTAAAAGATGGTAGTGATAACTTTAATTTTATTTTACATAAATAAATAATATATTAACATATGTCTTCATTCTACCCTTTTGGGTCCTATATTTTTACAATTTAATTTCCTGTAAGAACATAAAGTCATAGAAACTGGGGAGCTCGCTTATGAAAGGCGTTAGCTCTCTTTGTTTTCTTTATAGTAGCTGCAAGTGGCGTAGCTATTTGAATGGGATTCATGAAATTCTTCTTTCTATGAATACTTTCCCTGTGCAATCCTATCGTGTAGGACTTTTCCCCCCTCATACCGAATGTTACTGCTAATAGCAAGATACAAGGTAAGAGGTGAAACATAAGGTGAAGCTTCGTTTAATTATAGGAAGGGCTGGGGCTGGTAAGACCCAGTATTGTTTAGAGGAAATGGGGCAGATGCTGGCGGCATCACCAGAGGGACGGTCTATGATCATGATCTTGCCGGAGCATGCTACCTTTCAGGTGGAGCATGAGCTGGCATCCAATCCTGACATTGCTGGCTTTACGAGGGCCTATGTCTTTGGTTTTCGCCGTTTAGCACATCGGGTTTTAATGGAAACGGGTGGTGCGGTTCGTCCTCACATTACAGAACTGGGGAAGAGAATCGTATTAAATAAATTGCTGCATGATCATCAAGCAGATTTTAAGATCTTTCATCGGGCGGCTGCTCAGCGAAGTTTTGCCGATATTTTAGTCAGTATGATTCAGGAATTTAAAGCTTATGGTGTATCACCAGAGTCTTTGGCGGAAGTGGAAGAACAGTGTGCGGATTTGCCGATTGGTGATAAACTTCATGATTTAGCCTTAGTATATCAAGGTTTTGAGAATTTTTTGCAAGGGCGCTATACGGATCCGGAAGATTATCTCACCTTGCTGGCAGAGAAGATTCCTCAGTCTGCAATTTTGCATCAGGCCCAGGTGTGGATTGATGGTTTTACCTGGTTTAATCCCCAGGAGGCAGGTGTGGTGGCACAGCTATTGCAGAATTCTGTCAGTGTAACCATTACTTTGTGTTTGGCAGATGCTAAGTCTGGTGAGCAGGCTAGTGAGACAGCATTGTTTCATCGCCAGTGGGATACACGGCGGAAGCTATTGGACATGGCAAGGAAAATAGGGGCAGAGGTTGAGGAAGTGGAATTAGTCCAGACTAAGCGCTTTAGTGCTCCAATTCTTGGGCATATGGAAGAGCAGTTATTTACCTTTCCTTCTATGGTTTGGACGGGAGAAGCGCGAGGCGTAGTGGTAACAGAGGCTGCTAATCGTCGGGTAGAAATCGAGGGTATGGCAAGAGATATGCTGCGTTTAGCCCGAGAGGAAGGCTATCGCTGGAGGGATATTGGAGTTTTGCTTCGGAATGGGGATAGTTACGCTGAACTTGTAGAAACAGTGCTGGCTGATTATGAGATACCTTTTTTCAGTGATCGCAAACGTCAGCCGGTACATCATCCCTTAGCAGAATTATTGCGTTCTGTTTTAGAAGTGATCACGGAGCGGTGGAGTTATGATCCGCTGTTTCGCTGTTTTAAGACGGATTTATTTGAACTGTCTCGGGATGATATTGATAAATTGGAAAACTACGTATTGGAGTTTGGGATTCGCGGTACAAAATGGACCAATGGTCAGCCCTGGACGTTTATTCGTCGCTTTTCCTTAGGGGAAGATGAGGAATTGAATGAAGTGCAGCAGGAGCAGCTGCAATCCATTAACGAGATTAGGATGAAAGCTTCTGCGCCTCTGATTGTCTTTGAGCAGCAGATGAAAGCTGCAACTACTGTACTGGCGATGACGACGGCCCTATATGAATTTCTAGTGGGGTTGATGGTGCCTGAGAAACTAGAAGTGTGGGCGGTTCATGCCGAAGAAATTGGGGATCTGGAGCAGGCACGGGAGCATCGTCAGTTATGGGACCAAGTCATTCAGTTAATGGAACAACTTGTGGAAATCTGCGGAGCAGAAGAAATGAAAGTCACCGATTATGGGATTATGCTCAGTGAAGGCTTGGAAGGACTGACCCTCAGTCTCATACCTCCTGGACTTGATTATGTTACTGTTTCTCCCATGGAGCAGACCAGCTTGGTAAACATTCGAAGTATTTATATCCCAGGCGTAAACGATGGGGTATTGCCCATGCGTGGTCGCGGTGAGGGTTTATTAACGGATGCCGAGCGAGGTCAGATGATCCAGCTGGGACTGGAATTAGCACCCGGTTCTCAATCGGATTCTTTTGCCGAGCGGTTTTTGGTTTATACAGCTTTAACAAGGTCGAGAGACTATTTGTGGCTGAGTTATCCTCTGGCAGATGAAGAAGGCAAGGGGCTAAGCCCATCCCTTTTGATCAAACGGGTGCGAGAATTGGCCGCCGTACCCTTTCATTCCTTGCCTGTAGAACCTGTACCGGGAAGTGAACGACAATATATCGCTCATGGGAAGCGCAGTATTTCCTCATTGGCAGCTGTGCTCCGCAGCTACAAGAGCGGCGAGGCAATTGCTAGTGTGTGGTGGGATGTTTATAACTGGGCGATACAGCATCAGGGACTGGAGTGGTATGTGCAACGAGCGGTAGCAGGACTGTTTCATCACAACCAGGTAGAGTCCCTGCCAGGAAATTTGGCGAGACGTTTATATCCGAAGAAGAATAAGCTTAGGGGCAGCGTCACTCGTTTTGAATCCTATCAGGCTTGTCCCTTCAAGCACTTTGCTCAATATGGACTTAGTCTCAAGGAACGAGCGGTTTTTCGCCTGCAGGCTCCTGACTGGGGACAGTTTTTGCATGCTGCTCTAAAAGGATTTGGCGACAGCCTGCAAGAGGCCGGGCGGGATTGGGGCAGTATGAGCGAAGGAGAGTACAAGGAGATTGTCAATCAAGTGGTAGAAGAACTGGCCCCAAAGCTGCAAAATGAGATTTTATTAAGTTCAGAGCAGCACAAGCATTTGGTGGGCAGACTGAAACGGACGGTGACCCGTGCAGTGCGTCGTCTAGTGGAATTTGACCGAGTAAGTACCTTTAAACCCATGGCAATGGAAAAATCGTTTGGTCGGGGGGATGATGCGCTGCCTCCTCTCGTTTATATGCTGCCAGATGATATTTCCTTGGAAATAGTGGGGCAGATTGATCGTTTGGATGTTGCCGATTTAGAAGGCAAGAAATATATGCTCATCATTGATTATAAGTCAGGGGGCGCTTGGCTGAAATTGGTGGATGTATATTATGGACTGCGGCTGCAGTTATTAACCTACCTATTGGTAGCGAGTAAGGCGTACGAAGATTGCCTGCCCGCAGGAGTGCTGTATTATTTCTTAAAGAATCCGAACTTATCCGATAAGATAAAACTGGATGCAGATGAAATCTGCAAAAAAATCAATGGCCTGTTGAAGATGCCGGGCTGGGTCTTAGCAGATTCTCAGGTCATACGGCTATTGGATCAAAGCATTGACGGCTATTCAGAATTCTTGAAGGTCGCCTTGAAAAAGGATGATACCTTTTATAGCAATTGCTTATCTTATGTCAAAGAGCCAGAAGAATTTCAATTGCTACTCCGTCATGTAGAGAAGAAATTAGTGGACACGGCACGAGAAATTATGGCGGGCAATATTGCAATTAGTCCTTATGCCTTAGACAAACGAACGCCATGCGGATTTTGTCAGTATAGTTCAGTGTGCCAGTTTGACAGTTTATTGCCGGAAAATCAGTACCGCAGACTGGCAAAGCCGGATGAGAGTAGTATTATGGGGAAAATTATCCAGGGACAGGAGGTGAAACCCGATGAGTTGGTCTGAGCAGCAGTTATTGGCAATTGAAACTCGCAATAAAAACGTATTGGTAGCGGCGGCGGCTGGATCGGGTAAAACTTCTGTATTGGTTGAGCGGATCATTTCCCGTATCTTGGATAAGGACCAGCCAATTGATGTGGATAAGGTACTAGTTGTTACTTTTACCAATGCGGCAGCGGCTGAAATGCGGGGGCGAATCGGCTCGGCATTGAATGAGGAGCTGAAGAAACAGCCTCGTTCCGAGCATATTCAGCGGCAGTTGGCACTCTTAAATTCCTCCGCCATTTCAACCATCCATGCTTTTTGTCAAAACGTTGTACGGCAGAATTTTCATCTCTTAGATTTAGATCCTCAGTTTCGCATTGGGGGTCAGGCAGAAGTGACGATCATGAAGACCGAAGTCTTAGAAGCCCTCTTCGAGAGCAAATATGCTCAAGGAGATGAGGCGTTTTTGGATCTGGTGGAACACTACGGGGATGAGCAGAGTGATGATTCTTTGTATCAACTGGTGTTAGGGTTATATAACTTCTCCCAGAGTCATCCGTGGCCAGAAGACTGGCTGGCTGATCTTTCTAAGCGTTTTGCTTTGCCTGAAGGGACAAGGGTTGATCAAACACCTTGGTCTCAGTTGATTCGGGAGAAGATCATATTGGATTTGGAACAGGCGGGGCAGCAGCTGGATGCTCTTTGCCTGGAAGCAGGAAAGTCAGGTGGCGTGGAAGCCTATGTAGATACCTTTATGGCAGATCGGGCCGTTCTTGATGAAGTACTGTCTGCGGCTGCCCATTCCTGGGAGCGGCTGGCTGGTGCAATAGCCAGTTGTAAGTTCGAGAAAATTGCTGCTGTGCCCAAGGGAACGGATGAGTCGCTGAAAAAATATTTTCAACGGGGCAGGCAGAAGGTAAAGGATAAAGTCAATGACTGCAAGGTGCACTTTTTTGATCGTCCGGCAGAGGAACTATTGGAAGATATGCGAATCATTGCTCCAGTGGTGGAAACCTTAGGCAAGTTAGTCATTGAGTTTGGCCGGGAATTTGCCAAGATGAAGCGCAGCAAAGATGTATTGGATTTCAATGATTTGGAGCATTTCTGTTTAGAAATATTGCTTGCACCAACAAGCCGGCCAGGGGAGATAGAGGCTTCCTCTGTCGCAATTGAGTTGCAAGAGCGTTTTGCAGAAGTGATGGTTGATGAATACCAAGATACCAACGGGGTACAGGAAACTATTTTGCGTTTGGTAGCGAGTACTAAGCAGCCTAATTTATTTTTAGTAGGTGATGTGAAGCAGAGCATTTATCGTTTCCGCTTAGCCGAACCAGAATTGTTTATGGAAAAATATCGCCACTATCCCACCGCTGGCAGCCAGTATGCCCGCATTGATTTGTCTCAAAATTTTCGCAGTCGGGCGGGAGTGCTGCATGCTGTCAATTTCCTCTTTGTGCAGCTTATGGCACCGCGAATTGGAGAGCTGGAGTATGGGGAAGCGGAAAAACTCAATCCTGGTCCTGATTATCTGGAAGAGCAGGGCAAACTATTAGAAGGACCTGTAGAGTTGTGCATTGTAGATCGGGATGAGGCTGAGGAGCCGATGGCTTCTCCTGAAGGGGAAATGGATAACGGTGAGGGCGTAGAATCTCCGGATGGTCCTGCAGCTGAGCTGATGGAAGAAGCGGAACTCAGTGGTTTTGAACTAGAGGCGCGTTTGATTGCTAAAAAGATGGCTGAATATATGACAGGCAGTTATCGTGTGTATGATAAAGCTTTAAAACAATATCGCAATCTCGCTTGGCGAGATATTGTTATTTTGCTGCGGTCAGTAAAAGGCAAGGCGAATGTCATGCTGGATGTACTGCGAAAGGCAGGCATACCAGCCTATGCCGAACTGGATGCCGGTTATTTTAGAGAAATTGAAGTGCAAATCATGGTAGCGTTATTAAGTGTAATTGACAATCCACGCCAGGATATTGCCTTGGCGGCGGTGCTGCGTTCACCCTTAGTGGGTTTTACGACGGAAGAGTTGGCAGAAGTTCGTTTGTGCTGCCCGGGAGAAGAGTTGTGGAGCGCCTTGAGCTATGAGATAGAGCAGGGGAGCATAGATGAAAAAATGCAGAAGAAAGTGGCAGCCTTTGTGAGGCAGTTTGAAAAATGGCGTAATTTGTCTCGGCGCAAGGGTGTACCTGAACTGATCTGGCAGATTTATCGGGATACTGGGTACTATGATTATGTAGGCGGCATGCGGGGTGGAATGCTGCGGCAAGCAAATTTGCGGGCGCTATATGATCGGGCTCGTCAATATGAATCGACAAATTTTCGAGGTTTATTTCGCTTTTTGCGCTTTGTAGAACGGATGCAGGACAAAGGTTCTGATCTTGCCGTTGCCAGAGCTTTGGGAGAAAGTGAAGATGTGGTACGAATTATGAGTATTCACAAGAGTAAAGGGCTGGAATTCCCTCTTGTATTTGTGGCTGATTTAGGGAAGAACATCAATTTGCAGGATAGTAAAGCCCTGGTACTGAGCCACAAAATCTTAGGGGTGGGTCCTTATGTGACCAATCCGGAACTGCGGTTTCGGTATCCAACTTTAGCAAGGCATGGCATTCGTCATAAGCTCATCATGGAAACCAAGGCGGAGGAGCTGCGCATTCTCTACGTAGCCTTAACAAGGGCGAGAGAAAAACTGATTCTCGTAGGTTCTGTGAGCAAGCTAGCAAAAAAAACGGCAGGATGGTGTCAATATACCGATCGTCTTCAGCCTACTCTGCCAGATGCAATGATTGCAGGAGCTGGTAATTATTTGGATTGGCTATGTCCCGCTGTGGCACGGCATGTGGGGGGGGCACCTCTTCGAGAATATGGGGAGTGTGAACAAGAGCCCAGCCGCATTTTCGCTGACGATCTGTCAGCGTGGAAGGTGGATATTTATTCCCGCAGCCAATTGCTGGAGGCTGGTGAAGAGCAGTCTGAAACGACTACGTTGTTAGAAAATATCCGTACTCTGCAGCCTGTTGAGGGTGGCGAAGATTTTGTCTGGGTAGAGAAAACCTTAGGTTGGCAGTACGCTTATCAGCATATTGTGGGCAAACCTGCTAAATTGTCTGTGACGGAAATCAAACGGCGTTTTGATACAGAGGTGGAAGAAAGCAGTAGCCAGCCAATTTTTGCTAAGAAATCCATTGCTCTGCGTCCTAGGTTCATTCAGCAGTCAGTGGGACTTACGGGTGCAGAACGAGGCACATTAATGCATAGCATCATGCAGCAGATGGATTTACAGGGGAATTTGTCTGAGTCTGGTATCAAAGAGCAAATCACAGCGATGGTGAAGAAGGAAATGATCTTGCCGGAACATGCTGAAATTGTGGATACTAAAGGCGTGGCAGCCTTTTTCCAAAGTAGTCTTGGTCAGCGCTTATGCGCTTCGCCGAAAGTACGGCGAGAATTGCCCTTTAGTCTGGTTCTTCCTGCTGAGAAATTTTATGATGATATGGTAGGGGCGGGAGAAGGTATTTTCATTCAAGGGATTCTCGATGTACTGTTTGATGAGGCGGATGGGTTGGTGTTAGTGGATTATAAGACGGATTGGGTGACTGATAGCAGTGAATTAATTGACCGTTATTCGGTGCAGCTCAATCTGTATGCAGAAGCTGTAGAGAAGATTTTTAAGCAGCCGGTAATCGAAAAATATTTATACGTATTTAGCACAAAAGAAGCTGTCAGGATATGGTGTGCTACCCGTCAAGAGGACAATAAAAAATAATAAATTTTTCTATCGCCAG